>CAMENN010000029.1 GCA_945928315.1 uncultured Clostridia bacterium | reverse complement strand
TCCGGCGGCATCGACAGCCCGGTGGCGGGCTTCATGATCGCCAAGCGCGGCGTGGAGCTGTGCTGCGTGCACTACCACTCCTTCCCGTACACCAGCGAGCGCGCGAAGGAAAAGGTGCTCGAGCTGGCGAGAATCCTGAGCGAGTACTGCGGCAAAATGCGCGTGTACATCGTGCCGTTCACCGAGATTCAGATGCAGATTCACGAAAAGTGCCCGGAGAACTTCACGACGCTGATCATGCGCCGCTACATGATGCGCATCGCCGAGCGGCTGGCCCGCGCGGACGGCGCGCAGGCGCTGATCACCGGCGAGTCCGTCGGGCAGGTTGCCAGCCAGACGATGGAGGCACTCGGCTGCACGGACGAGGTCGTCGGCATGCCGGTGTTCCGCCCGCTCATCGGCATGGACAAGAGCGAGATCATCGAGCGCGCGGAGCGGATTGGCACGTTCGAGACGTCCTCGCTGCCCTACGAGGACTGCTGCACGGTCTTCACGCCCAAGCATCCGGCGACACATCCGCGCGTCGAGCTGGTGCGCAAAGCGGAGGAGGCGCTCGACAGCGAGGCGCTCATCGAGGCCGCGATTGCGGGCACAGAAGTGATCGAAGTGGGCTAAATCCGGACAGGCCGGCATAGGATGGACGCAGAGCGAGGGGCTCTGCGTCCTTTCGCGTTGTCCGGAAAGCGGGGGAAGCACATGCCGTGGCGGAAAGGGCTTTGCGCGCGGCTGACGCCGGAGCTGGCGGCGCTGCTGGGCGCGCTGAGCGCACGCGATGCGTCACAGACGGAGGAGCTCCGCGTGCGGCGGGATCAGCCGGTGGAGCTGGTGATCGCGGGCGTGCCGCGGGAGACGGCGCTTTCGCTGGACGGCGAGGGGATGCAGGCGCTGCTCTGCGCGCTGACGGGGCACTCGGCATACGCCTACGAGCGGCAGATGGCGCAGGGCTACATCCCCCTGCCGGACGGGCACCGGGCGGGCGTGTGCGGCCGGGCGGTGACGGAACAGGGGCGCATCGTGCGCATGACGGAGATCACCGCCGTGGCGATCCGGATTGCGCGGGCCGTGCCGGGCGCGAGCCGCACTGTTCGCGGGCACCTGCTGCATGCGGACGGGCATCCGGCGCGCGTGCTGCTGCTGGGGCCGCCGGGTTGCGGCAAGACGACGGTGATGCGGGACGCTGTGCTGTGGCTCTCGGATGTGCGGGGGCTGCACGTCGCCGTGGCGGACGAACGGGAGGAGCTGTTCGCGCGGCAGGGCGGCGGGCGGCGCATCGACGTGCTGAGCGGCGCGGACAAAGCGCAGGCCATGCTGCTGCTGGTGAGGACGATGGCCCCGCAGGTGCTGGTGACGGACGAAATCGGGCGCGAGGAGGACGCCGGAGCGCTCATGGAGGCGGCGCGCTGCGGCGTGGGGCTGCTGGCCAGCGCGCATGCGGATGGCAAGCAGGACGTGCTGCGCCGGCCGATGCTGCGCCGGCTGTTTGATTCAGGCTGCTTCGAGCGCTATGTGCTGCTGGGCGGCCGGGGGACGCTGCGGGCGGCCTGGGATGAAGCGGGAAATGAAATCGGGGAGGCGGGGACACATGGTCAGCTGGGATGCGGCGGTGATGGCGATGATCGGCGTGAGCGCGATGGGCTTTCTGATCGCTGACGGGGAGCGGGCGCGCGTGCGCTACATTCAGGCGATGCGCCGGTGCCTGACGCGCTTTGCGGACGTGCTGCGCTTCGAGCAGCCGGAGCTTGCGCAGCTGCTGCGCCGCGTGAATCTGCGCGCCACGCCGCAGGAGCGCCAGCTTTCGCAGCTATTGCATGCCTGCGCGGAGCGGCTTGACCGCTGCGTGAATCCGCAGCTCACGCTGCTCTTTGCCGGGGAGTGCGTCCGCGCGCCGGGCTACGGCGTGCTCACCGAAGCGGACAAGGGCGCGTTCGAGGCGCTGCTTGGCGAGCTGGGGCGGACGGGTCTTGACGAGCAGATGAAGCTCATCGGCGAGGCGGACGAGCGCCTCCGGCGTCGCGAGGCGGAGGTGGAGCATGAATGCGCGCAGCGCTCCCGGCTCATCCGCACGCTGGGCGTGACGGCGGGCGCGGCGGTGTCCCTGCTGCTGATCTGAGAGGAGGATGCCCTGTGAACATTGATCTGCTGTTTCAGATTGCCGGCGTGGGCATTCTGGTATTCGCTGTCAATCAGGTGCTGCAAAAGGCCGGCCGGGAGGACATCGCGGTGCTGGCCTCCGTGGCGGGCCTGGTGGTCGTGCTGTTTCTGGTGGTCGATCTGGTGGCACAGCTGCTCAACAACGTGAAGAGCATCTTCGGCCTGTACTGAGCGCGAGGGGAGCATGGAGTGGATTCGGCTGATCGGCTTTTGCCTGCTGACCGCAGCGCTGACCATGACGCTGCGGCAGATGCATCCGGCATTTGCAGGGCTGCTGTGTGCGGCGTTCGGCGTGCTGATCGTCTCGGCGGTGCTGCCGCAGGTGCGCGAATACATCGGGACGATCCGGGAATTCCTCGATTCGCTGGGGCTGTCCGGCGAATACTACCGGGTGATGCTGCGGGCGATGGGCATCGTTCTGGTGACGCAGATCGCCGTGCAGGTCTGCCGCGACATGGACGCGCCGTCCATCGCGCAGCGCGCGGAACTGTGCGGGCGGCTGGCGCTGCTGGGCGTCGCCGTGCCGGTGTTCATCGAGCTGACGCGGCTGGCCGTCGATGTGCTGCGCTGATCCTGATGCTGCTCCTGTTCGTGTGCCCCCTTGAGGGCGCGGCGCAGGAGGACGGGGACGCGCGCGCCTCCGTGAACGCGCAGATCGACGAGGTGCTCGGCGGGCTCGACTTCTCCGCGCTCTCGGACATGCAGCTCGGGCTGCCCGGACAGTCGGGCGTGCGCAGCGTCGCGGAGACGGTGCGCGCGCTGGCGCTGGGCGATGCGCTTTCCCCGGAGGACATGCTCACCGGCGTGCTCCGGCTGTTCGGCAGTCAGGCGGCCCGCCTCGGCGCGCTGATGCTGGCGATCATGCTGCCGGTGCTGCTGGCGAGCCTGGTGACGCACACGCTGGCGGCCGACGGCGGCGCGGTCAGCAGCCTGGGGCGAAGCGTCTGCTTCATGCTCGTGCTGATCCCCGTGGTGATGTGCGTGCTTGCGGAGCTCACGCATGCGCGGGAGACCATCACGGAGACGACGCGGCGCATGGAGCAGATCCTGCCGCTTCTGCTCACACTGCTCACGGCGGTGGGCGGCAGCGCATCCTCCGCGTTTTTGCACCCGGTGGTCGTCGCGGCGTCAGGCAGCATGGTCTATCTCGCGCGGGAGGTCATCCTGCGGCTGGTGATGTGCACCTGCGCGGTGACAACGGTCAATCACCTCTCCGACCGCGCGCATCTGACGCGCATGGCGCACCTGCTGCGCAGCGCGGTGTGCTGGCTGCTGGGTGTGAGCTTCACGGTGTTTCTGGGCGCGATGTCGATGCAGGGCGTGTGCAGCGCCTCCATCGACGGCGTGGCCATCCGCGCGGCGAAGTACGCGGTGGACAACTTCGTGCCGGTCGTCGGCGGCATGTTCTCGGACACGATGGACACGCTGGTCGGCTGCACGCTGATCGTCAAGAACGCGCTGGGCGTCACGGCGATGCTCATCCTGGTGAGTGTGCTGGCTGCGCCGCTCGTGCGCACGCTGGCCGTCGTGGCGGTGCTCAAGCTGAGCGCGGCGCTGCTGGAGCCGGTGGCCGACGCGGATGTGGTGCGGGCGATCGGGGACTTTTCCGGCACGGTCGTGCTGTTCTTCATCACGATGCTCTGCGTCGGGACGATGTACTTTCTGCTGATCGTGCAGCTGGTGCTCGTGGGAAACCTGACGGTCATGCTCAGATAGGAGGGGATGCGGGTGATCACGCTCATTGCGCAGCTGTGCGCCCTGTGCGCGATGAGCGCGCTGGTGCAGATGACGACGGAGGACCCCATGGCGCGGGGAGGATTGCGGATGATCTGCGGATTGCTCATGCAGCTGCTGACGCTCTCGGGCCTGCGGGCGCTTGGCGCCGAGCTGGCCGCGCAGCGCGACCTGACGGGCATCTTTGCGTGCCTGATGAAGTAGGAGGGAGTCGGGGTGAAGCAGCTGGCGGACAGACTGCGCGCGGCGCTGAGCACACCGGGCGCCAGGACGCTGCTCATCGCGCTGGCGCTGTTTCTGCTGTGCACCGCGGTGCTCTCGCAGCGGACGGAGGAAACGTCGCTCGAGGAGCGGATTGCCAGGACGCTCTCCGCGATGGAGGGGGCCGGGCAGGTGTCTGTCGTCATCCGCACGCGCGAGACCTCGGGCGGCGGGAGCACAGGGCTGTTTTCCTCGGATGCGGCGAAGGAGACGGTGCCCTGCGGCGCGGTGGCCGTCGCGGAGGGGGCGGATGACCCGCTCGTGCGCATGCAGCTCACGCAGGCGCTCTGCGCGCTGCTGGGTCTGCAGGCATCGGCGGTGAGTGTGGTGAGTGCGTCGGGAGGGGGACTGTGATGGAGCGGAAAACGAGGATGCGCGGCGTAGCCTGTGCGCTGCTGCTGGCCCTGCTGGCGGTGTGCGGGTACATCGGCGCGGGACGGGAACAGACGCAGACGGTGAGCGCGGCGGTGACGCGGATCACGCTCCCGGAGCAGACGCAGGATGACGCGCAGGACGCAGCCGAGCGCCTGATGGCGCAGCGGGAGCAGGAGATTGCCCTGCTCAGGAGCGTGCTGGAGCAGCCGGACGCGGGCAGCCAGACGCGGGATGCCGCCATGGCGCAGCTCACGCAGCTCACCGTCCGCATGGAAACCGAGGCGCAGTGCGAGGCCTGCCTCCGGGAAATGGGCTATGAAGGCGCATATGCCGTTTCCGGGGCACAGCTGCTCACCCTGCTCATCCCTTATGACAAAATAAAGGAAGAATCCGACAAAACCCGGATTGTCGACGCCGTATGCGGCATTTCCGGCCTGGATGCGGGCAGCGTCAAAATCATTCTCACAAAAAAATGAAGAAGAAGAATTGTGCGGAAGGGAAAAATCTGATATACTAATGAGTATCCATAGGGAGGTGTTTTTGAAATGAGTTATGAAATGAACGAAAACAATACCGTTGATAAGGAAAAGGACCAGGAAAGCGGTCAGATCACATACGCAAACGAAGTCATCGCCACCATCGTCTCCGTGGCCACCACCGAGGTGGAAGGCATCTCCGGCATCGCCGGTTCGGGCGCCATCTCCGGCATCCTGGCCAAGGGCAAGACGCCGCGCGGCGTCAAGGTGGACATGGACGGCGAGAACGTCGATGTCGATGTGAGCGTCACCGTCGATTACGGCATGCCCATCCAGAAGGTGGGCCGCAACGCGCAGGAGAACGTGCGCAAGTCCATCGAGTCCATGACCGGCCTGCATGTGGAAAAGGTCGATCTGCACGTGGTGGGCGTGAGTTTCGAGAAGGAGAATCAGGAGATGCAGCAGAGCCAGAAGCTCGCGCTGACCATCGAGGAGGAAAAGGAGCACCCCAGCCTTGAGGAGGCCATCGAGGAGGACACCGCGGAGGCGGCCGCCGATGACGACGCTCAGGACGGGGAGCAGGATGCCGGGATCGAGTCCCAGGAGGAGCCTGAGCAGGAGCCTGAGGTTGAGAAGCCCGAGGAGGAGTAACGAAAGCCGCCTGATTTGAAGGGGGAATTTACGGTGAAACATCCCGTCAGAGATCGAATTGTGATGCTGCTGTGCGCGCTGTGCGCGCTGGCCGGTGCCGCCGCGTTCATCGGCGTGTGTGCGGGCATGCTGCCGCTTGACCCGGTGATCGCGTTGCTTCAGCGCGTCGCGGTGCTGAGCGTGAAGGTGCGTGTGGCGCTCTGCGTCTGTGCGCTGGTGCTGGTGATTCTGGCCGTGCTGCTCATCAGCGCCGTGCTGCCGGGCAAGCGCCGCCGCTCCAGCAGCTTTGCCATCCAGAAGAATGAAAACGGCACGGTGCGCATCTCGCTCAAGGCGCTCGATGCGCTCGTGCAGAAGTGCCTCAACCAGCATGCGGAGCTGAAGGTCGTGACCTCGTCCCTGTTCAGCGACGAGGAGAGCATTCGCGTGGACGTGCACATCACGCTGCAGAGCGACATCAGCATGCCGCTGGCCATTTCGGCGCTGCAAAAGCAGATCAAGAAATACCTTGAGGCCTGCTCCGGCGTGATGGTGCAGGAGGTCCGCGTGTTTGTGGACAATACCACGCCCGCGACCGAGGACACCGCCCGCTCGCCGTATGCCATCCCGGCCTCCCTGCTGGGCATGGAGACGACCGAGGCGCTGCCCGGCGCATCCGAGCCGGCGTCCGCCGCGCAGGAGGTCCCCGTTTCCGAGCCGGTGATCACGCCCGAGCCCGAAGCGCAGGAGGACGAGGCGCCTGAGGCATCTGCGCAGGAGCCCTCTGAGGAGGAGAGCACTGCACCGGAGGAGGAAACCACCGACGATACGCAGACAGGTGATTGGGCATGATGGATTTGAAGTCGTTTTTTTCGCAGATGCTGACGCCGGGCACGGGCGCCTGCGCGCTCTTCGGTGCGGTGGTCGGCATCATCTTTGCCGTGCTCTGCCTGACCATCGGGGTGGGCAAGGCGCTGCTGATCGGCATTTTCTGCCTGATCGGCGCGTTCATCGGCGGCGTGAAGGACAAGAAGGCGTTTGTACGCCGCATCGTGTCCCTGTTCAGCCGCGATGAATCCGACCGCTACGAATAAAAATCAGAACGGAGCAAAAGAGAAATATGGCACGTCCTTTCGCGCGCGAGGCTGCGATGCAGCTCGTTTTTGAACAACTCTTCGGCGGCGACGGCGAGACGCAGACGCTCGTCGATCTGATCGACTATGAACCCGATGAGAAGGATCAGGCGTATATCGACACGGTCGTGACCGGCGTGCGCGAGCATGCCGGCGAGCTGGATGCGCAGATTGCGGCCTGCCTGCGCGGCTGGACGCTCGAGCGCCTGTCCCGCGTGGACTTGGCGATCCTGCGCCTGGCCGTCTTCGAGATGCAATATATGAACCTGCCCGCCCCCGTGGCGATCAATGAGGCTGTGGAGCTGACGAGGAAGTATTCTCAGGAGGAATCCTGCTCCTTCGTCAACGGTGTGCTCGGCACGATCAGCAGAAAGCTGAGCGCGCAGGCATGAGCGCTGTGCTGGGCATCGACACGAGCTGCTATACCACATCGGCGGCGCTCGTGTCCGTGGAAGGGGAGCTGCTGGGCTCCGCCCGCCGCCTGCTCACCGTAGAGGAGGGTCAGCGCGGCCTGCAGCAGTCCCAGGGCCTGTTTCAGCATGTCAAAAACCTGCCGGACATGATCGGCCAGGTGATGCAGGGAGCGCCGCAGATCTGCGCCGTTTGCGCGAGCGTGCGGCCGCGCCCCGCCGAGGAATCGTATATGCCTGTATTCCGTGCAGGCGAAAGCCAGGCGCGCGCAGCGGCAGCATTGCTGCGCGTGCCTTTTTATCCTGTCAGCCATCAGGAGGGGCATGTGCGCGCCGCGATGGTGGATGCGGGAATCGATGCGGGCAGGCCGTTTCTCGCGCTGCATCTGTCCGGCGGCACGACCGAGATCCTGCTGGCGGATCAGGGCAGGCTGACGCTGCTGGGCGGAAGCCTCGATCTGCACGCGGGGCAGCTCGTGGACAGGACGGGCGTGCGCATGGGGCTGGGCTTTCCGGCCGGACCGGCGCTGGAAAAGCTGGCGATGCAGGCCGCGCCGCAGGGGCTGCTGGGCGTGTCCATCAAGGGGACGAGCTGCAACCTGGCGGGCGCGGAGAACAAGATCGAGCGCTGGCTGGCGCAGGGTGAGCTTTCCTGCGAGCAGATCGCCGCGGAGGTCTTTGACTTCCTCTGCCGGACGATCGAGCGGATGATCGAGAACGCCTGCGAGGCGACCGGCGCGCGGCAGGCGCTGCTGGCCGGAGGTGTCGCATCCTCGACGCTGCTGCGCAGCATGCTGAATGTGCGCGCGAAAAAGCGCAGGCTAAATTGCCGCCTGCACTACGCGCACCCGGAGCTCTCCGGGGACAATGCGGTCGGCGTCGCGCTGCTGGGTGCGGAGCGATATGCTGCGCAGCATCAGGAATGACAACGAGGAGGACAAGCGTATGAGCGCTGTGATGATGGATGGACGGGCCGTTGCCAAGGTCTGGAAGGAGAAAATCGCAAAACAGACCGAGAGTCTGATTTCGAAAGGCATCACGCCGCACCTGGCTGTGGTGCTCGTCGGAGAGAATCCGGCCAGCCAGGTCTATGTGCGCAACAAGGAGAACGCCTGCATCAAGGCGGGCATCCGCTCGACGGTGATCCGGCTTGACGAGGGCTGCACGCAGCAGGCACTGGAGGACGTGGTGCGTTCGCTGAACAGGGACGCCTCCGTGCATGGCATTCTGGTGCAGCTGCCGCTGCCTGAGCACCTGAACGAATCGCGCGTACTCGCGCTGATCGATCCGGACAAGGACGTTGACGGCTTCCACGCGATGAACTCCGGCAGGCTGATGAACGGTCAGCCGCGCTTTGTGCCCTGCACGCCGCTGGGCGTGATGAAGCTGCTGGAAGCGTATGACATTCCCGTGGCCGGAAAGCACGCGGTGATCATCGGCCGGAGCAACATCGTGGGCAAGCCCATGGCGATGCTGCTGCTGGCGAAGGATGCGACGGTGACGATCTGCCACTCCAAAACGCAGAACCTACCGGATATTGCGCGCCAGGCGGATATCCTCGTGGCTGCGGTGGGCCGTCCCGGCTTTGTGACGGCGGACATGGTGAAGCCCGGTGCGACGGTCATCGACGTGGGCATCAACCGCGTGGACGGGCAGATCGTCGGCGATGTCGCTCCGGAGGTCGCACAGACGGCGGGCTATCTGACCCCGGTGCCCGGCGGCGTGGGGCAGATGACCATCGCCATGCTGCTGGCCAACACGCTGGACGCGGCAGAATAAATGGGCAGGCTGGCACTGAGCGTATCTCAGCTCAACGAGTATGTCCGCCGCCTGTTCCAGCAGGACCCGCTGCTGCGGGAGATCGAGCTGAGGGGCGAAATCAGCAACCTGAAGTGGCATCAGTCGGGCACGCTGTTCTTCACGCTCAAGGATGAACAGGCGGCTGTCTCCTGCGTCATGTACGCCTCCGATGCGGCAATGCTGCAGGTGGAGCCGTTTGACGGCATGCGCGCGGTGGCAAGCGGCAGCGTCGGACTGTATGCAAGGGGCGGACAGTATCAGTTTTACGCGAAGACACTCAGCGCGCAGGGCGTGGGCGTGCTCTTTGAGCGCTATCTGGCACTCAAGGAACGCCTTGGGCGCGAGGGGCTGTTCGATCCCGAACGCAAGCGCCCGCTGCCGGCCTATGTTGAAACCGTGGGCGTGGTCTCCTCGCCGACGGGCGCGGTGATTCACGACATCCTGAACGTGTCACTGCGGCGCGATCCGCAGGCGAGCATCCTGCTCTGCCCGGTGCGCGTGCAGGGCGCGGAGGCGGCGGACGAGGTCGTCCGCGCCATTCATCTGCTGGAGCGGATCGGCAGCGTCAGCGTCATCGTGCTGGCGCGCGGCGGCGGCTCCATCGAGGACCTGTGGACATTCAACGAGGAGCGGGTTGTGCGCGCGGTTGCCGCATGCACGAAGCCTGTCGTCTCGGCGATCGGGCATGAGACGGACTTCACGCTTTGCGACTTTGCCGCGGACCTGCGCGCGCCGACGCCCTCTGCGGCGGCGGAATGCGTCGTGCCGCTGCGAAGTGAATTGCGGGCGGAGGTCGCGGCGCTGCGCAGAGAGCTGGAGCGCTGTGCGCAGGATACGCTGCGCACCAGGCGGACAGAGCTTTCCCTGATGCGGGAACGGCTGAATGCGGCGCACCCGTCGGCGGGGCTAACCCGCGCCAGGGAGGCGCTGATGCAGCAGAGGACGAGCCTGCGCGCGGCAATGCAGGCGGCGCTTGTGCGCGCACGCGGGGAGCTGACGCTCAAAAGGCATCAGCTGACGCTGCTCAGCCCGCAGAGCGTGCTCTCCCGCGGCTATGCAATCGTGCTGCACGATGGGGCGGCGGTCACATCCGCTGATGCCCTTGAAGAGGGCGACGGCGTGACGCTCGTGCTTGCGGACGGACGCGCTGACGCGAGAATTACGAAAAACAGACCGGAGTATCAAAACGGGAGGGAGAACGGATGACGGCAAAAAAGAGACCGAAGGTCTCTTTTGAGGAGGGCATGAGCGAGCTGAACCGTCTCGTGGAGCGCATGCAGTCCGGCGAGCTCGCGCTCGGGGACATGATGAGCACCTATGAGCAGGGCATGGCGTTGTGCGACCAGCTGGACGCCCTCCTGACGGCGCACGAGAGGAAGCTCGAGCAGATCGATCCGGAGACAGCGGAGATTACGACGTTTGAGGGAAACAAAAATGGAGTACAATGAAGCGTATAGCCGCTATGTCGGCATGATCGAGGAGACCATCGGAACGCTGCTGCCGCAGACGGCGGTGGAGTGCCCGGCGGACGGGGAGATTCCCGCGTACCTGTGCGAGACAATGCGCTACAGCCTGCTGGCGGGCGGCAAGCGCGTGCGGCCTGTGCTGCTGCTGGCGGCCTGCGAGATGCTTGGGGGAGCGCTCGAGCAGGCGCGCGTGCCCGCCGCCGCGCTGGAGATGATCCACACCTACTCGCTGATTCACGACGACCTGCCCGGCATGGATGACGACGATTACCGCCGGGGGCGCCTGACCAACCACAAGGTGTACGGCGTCGGACACGCGATCCTGGCGGGCGACGGACTGCTCAACTACGCCTACGAGTGCCTGATGAAGAACGCGCTGGCCTATCCGCAGAACCTGATGGGCCATGTGCGCGCGGCTGACGTCATCGCCAGGCGCGCCGGCGTGAGCGGCATGATCGCGGGACAGAGCATCGACCTGCTCAGCGAGCACATGGAGCCGGAGGCACAGAGGCTGTGCTACATCCATGCGCACAAGACGGCGGACCTCTTAACTGCGCCGCTGCTGGCAGCGGGCTGCATCGCTGGGGCGGACGGGGCACAGATGGAGGCGCTGTCCCGCTTTGGCGCGTGCGTGGGGCTTGCGTTCCAGATCGACGACGACCTCCTGGATGTGGAGGGCGACGCGCAGGAGATGGGCAAGCAGACCGGCATGGACGCCCAGCGCGGCAAGATGACCTGGCCTGCGCTCTTTGGCGTTGCGCAGTCCCGTGCGCGCTCGCAGGAGCTGTGGAGCCAGGCGGAGGATGCACTCGGGAGCTTTGGGGAGCGCGCATGGTTTCTGCACGCATTTGCGGAAACGCTGCGCAATCGGAAGAAGTAATGAGGAGGACGGCGCTTTGCTTAACATCTTGCTGGACGTCATCAACAACCGGGTCATTCAGGCCGCTGTGCTCGCGTGGGCGATCGCGCAGGGGCTCAAGGTGATCCTCACGCTGTGCATCAGCGGGCGCTTTGACCACACGCGCATGTTCGGGTCCGGCGGTATGCCCAGCTCCCATTCGGCCATGGCCTGCGCCATGATGACGGTGATCGGGTTCCGCGAGGGCTTCAGCTCCTCGATGTTCGCGCTTGCGTTCTGCTTCGCCGGCGTGGTCATGTACGACGCCTCGGGCGTGCGGCGCTCGGCCGGGCGAAACGCGGCGATGATCAACCACATCATGGACAGCCTGACCACAAGCGGCTTTTCCTTTGACGAGGAGCACCTCAAGGAGCTGGTGGGCCATACGCCGATCCAGGTCATGGCCGGCGCTCTGCTGGGCATCTTCATCGGTGCGCTCATCGCGTGAGGCGCGTTGACCGCAGGGACAATTGCGCGCCGTCGCTTGCATGCGCTTGACAATCGTGGTATAATAGCTGACAGGTGGTGCAGTATTCTAGTCAGCAGAGTTCCCTCTGAAGACGGGGCTAAAAATCCGTTAAAGGGCATATCGATGAAGTTTCTGGTGTTGGCTGCCGACGCCCAGTCGGGGGTTGATGCTGGGAGTAAGAATTATGGGCGGCCGTCAATGGCATGGCGGAGTTCGACCCATTTTTCGTGGAGGCATGACGGCTTTGCGTCATGAAAACCTGCATGGCGGTACACAAGCTGCCTGCAGTGTAGCCTGCCTTGAGCGGTTGTGGTGGATCGCGGAACAACGCACGGTGACCAAAAGCTTACGGGAACCGCGGCGATCGCTGCGTGAAACCCCGGCTGCAAAAGAGGCTAGGAAGGAACCGAGGCTGCCGAGGAAAGCTCCTAGACTGTCGATGAGGATATGGCAGAGATTACAGTGTGGACTCAGTGGTAATTCGGTCGCGCGCGCGGAAACGGCGCGACGTCCGTTTTGAAGGGAAACCGCTCCTATGGCGACAGGGAGTAACGGACGGGGAAATCCTACCGAACCTATGCCGCAAGGTTTATTTGCCGTATCACCACCTATTTTTGTTTGTATTGCGTTGATGCCGTGCTGCAAGCACCGGGGAGCTTGTGTTGACAAAGCTGTTCGCTAGTGGAAGCGGGCACCGCCCGCATGCAGCGAAACATAATGCGCAATGATGCCGTGCCGCGGGTACCGGGGAGCTTTGGATAGCAAAGCTGTTCGGTAGTGGAAGCGGGCACCGCCCGCATGCAGCGAAACATAATGCGCAATGATGCCGTGCCGCGGGCACCGGGGAGCTTTGGATAGCAAAGCTGTTCGGTGGTGGAAGCGGGCACCGCCCGCCCACGCCTGTTCGTGGGCTTTTTTCAAATCGGAGTGAATTGATCTGTGAGCAAAAAAGAAAAGACGAAGCAAAGCCAGCAGAAATGGGTGCTGACGGTGGTCTGTCTTTCCTTCGGCCTGTCCGTCGTCATGTCCCTGCTGACGAGCCTGTTTGTCGAGTCCGCGGGACTGTTTGTCGCGCTCATCTCGCTGCTGGTGCTCGTGTCTATCGGCATCGTTTCGGACGTGATCGGCACCGCTGTGACCTCGGCGGTCGAGCAGCCGTTCATCGCCATGGCCAGCAAGCGCATCAGCGGCGCGAAGCAGGCGCTGCAGCTCATCCGCAAGGCGGAGCGCGTATCGAGCATCCTCAACGACGTCGTGGGCGACATCGTCGGCATCATCTCCGGCTCGGCCGGCTCGGTGATCGCTGTCTATCTGGTGTCGCTGGGCATGAAGAGCGCCATCGCGTCCATGCTGATCACGGCGTTCACCTCGGCCTTCATGATCGGCGGCAAGGCGTATGGCAAGGGCATTGCCATCGCGCGCAGCGAGACGATCGTGCTGTATGTGGGCCGGTTCATGGCGCTCTTTGAGCAGAAAAAGCGCCGCCCGAAGAAAAAGAAAGCGTAAGGAGTGGAGCGGCCTTGGCCATTTTACCTGAGATTCACGGCCCGCAGGATGTCAAGCGGCTTTCTCCGGAGGCGTGCGGTCAGCTGGCGACCGAGCTTCGCCAGACGATCATCGACACCGTCTCCCGGCAGGGCGGACATCTGGCCTCCAACCTGGGCGACGTGGAGTTGATAATCGCGCTGCACCGCGCGTTCGACAGCCCGCGGGACAAGCTGGTCTTCGACGTCGGTCATCAGACCTATGCGCACAAGCTGCTCACCGGAAGGCAGGAGCAGTTTTCCACGCTGCGCTCCTATCACGGCATGAGCGGTTTTCCCTGCCATGCGGAGAGCGAGCACGACCTGTTTGACACCGGCCATTCCTCGACAGCCATCTCGATGGCGCTCGGTCTGGCCCGTGCGCGCGATCTCAACCACGAGGACTACCACGTCGTCGCTGTCGTGGGCGACGGCGCGATGACCGGCGGCGAATGCTATGAGGCGATGAACGATGCGGGCAACGGCCATAACCGCCTGATCGTCATCCTCAACGACAACGAGATGTCGATCTCCCAAAACGTTGGCGCGCTGTCCAACTACTTCAAGCATCTGCGCGCGAGCGCGTCCTGGTATGGCGGCAAGAAGAGGCTGCGACGTGATCTCGAGCGCATTCCGCTGATCGGCACGCATGTGGCCAATGCGGCGGAGAAGTTCAAGAACATGGTCAAGTCGGTGGTCACCGAGGGCGCGCTGTTCGAGGCGCTGGGTTTCCGCTACCTCGGCCCGTTCGACGGGCACAACATCGACGAGATGACCCACGTCTTCGAGGAGGCAAAGCAGGTCTCCGACATGCCGCTGCTCATCCACGTCATCACGAAGAAGGGCCATGGCTACGACCTGGCCGAGCGCCAGCCGGAGAAGTTTCACGGCGTGGCGCCGTTCCGCGTGGAAAACGGCCTGAAGCGCAACCAGTCCGGCAAGGAGAGCGCCGCGCAGGTCGCCGGAAAGGCGCTGGTGGCGCTGGGCGCGGAGGACAAGCGCGTGGTGGCCATCACCGCCGCCATGGCGGGCGGCACGGGCCTGACCGACTTTTCGACATATTATCCGGACCGCTTTTTTGACGTGGGCATCGCCGAGCAGCATGCTGTCAGCATGGCGGCGGGCCTGGCGCGGGCGGGGATGCGGCCCTATTTCGCTGTGTATTCCACGTTCCTGCAGCGCGCCTACGACCAGATTGTGCACGACGTCTGCCTGCAGAACCTGCCGGTGTGCATCCTCTCCGACCACGCGGGACTGGTCGGCGACGACGGCAAGACGCACCACGGCGTGCTCAGCGTGCCGATGCTCCAGAGCATCCCGAACCTCACGCTGCTCGCGCCGCGCGACACGGAGCAGATCCGGCAGGCGGTGCGCGCGTCGATTGCGCTCGAGGGGCCGTGCGTCATCCAGTACCCCAAGGACGGCATCGAGCCGTATGCCCGGAGCCTGGACGGCGAAGGGCTGGCCGTGGGCTGCTGGCAGCGGCTGCGGGAGGGGACGAACGCTGTTGCGCTGGCCTACGGGCGCATGACCAAACACGTCCTGCTGGCAGCGGAAACGCTGGCCGGACAGGGCATTGAACTGGAGGTCATCGACTGCTGCTCGATCAAGCCCATGGACGAGGTGTGCCTTGGCCGTCTGGCGAAGGAAGGCCGCCCCGTGTTCACCGTCGAGGAGGGCGAGCTGATCGGCGGCTTCGGCGCGGAGGCCGGGCGGCGGCTGAGCGATCTGGGCCTCCGTGCGCCGGTGGTCACCATCGGCATCGAGAACCGGTTTATCACGCATGGCGCGATGGACTGCCTGCTGGAGGAGTGCGGCCTGATGCCTGATCAGCTGGCTGCGCGCATCGAGCGGGCGTACCGCGGATGGGAGAACGAGCATGTCCGATAAGAAACGGGTGGACGTCGCGCTGGTGGAGCGCGGCCTGGCGGCGAGCCGGGAGAAGGCGCAGGCACTGGTGATGAGCGGTGTGGTGTATATCGGCGAGACGAAGGTGACGAAGGCTTCGCTGACGGTTGCGCCGGAGGACGAGCTGATCGTGCGCCAGACGGGCACGGGCTATGTGAGCCGCGGCGCGCTGAAGCTGGAAAAGGGCCTCAAGGTCTTCGGCGTGGACGCAAAGGGCGTCGTGGCGATGGATCTGGGCGCGTCCACGGGCGGCTTCACCGACGTGCTGCTGCAAAACGGCGCGGCGCACGTCTATGCGATCGACGTGGGCTACGGCCAGCTCGACTGGAAGCTGCGCAACGACCCGCGCGTCACCGTCATGGAGCGCACAAACGCGCGGTATCTCACGCCGGAGGACCTGCCGCTGCGCCCGACGCTGGGCGTGATGGACGTGTCGTTCATCTCGATCACGAAGATTCTGCCCGCCGCCGCAGCAATTCTGGGCGAGGAGGGCGCGTTCATCTCGCTCATCAAGCCGCAGTTTGAGGCCGGGCGTGAGCGCGTGGGCAAAAAGGGCGTCGTGCGCGATCCGCAGGTGCACCGCGATGTGATCCGCGAGATCCTGCGCTTCATCGAGACGGACATGGGCTGGCAGGCGCAGGCACTGTCCTTCTCGCCGATCACCGGTCCGGAGGGCAACATCGAGTTTCTGGTGCACATCCTGCCCGCCGACCGCGCCACCCACAGGGTGACGGAGGACGAGGTGGAGCAGGTCGTCGCCGCGGCGCACGAGAGTCTGCGCTGAGGAGGAAGGGGGCGTTTGCATGATCCGGCGCGTGATGTTTTCCCTGAACCGGAACAAGCAGGACATCTATGAGACGGTGGCCTCCTGCGCGGTACAGTGCCGCAGGAAGAACGTGGAGCCCGTCTTTTTCGAGGAGGACGTGGAGCAGCTTCGGGAGAACCTGCCGGAGCTGATGGCGCAGCCTTATTGTGCCCTGCGCGTGCCGGACCCCGAACAGATCGACATGATCTTCGTCTTCGGCGGCGACGGCACGATGCTGCGCGCGCTGAGTACGAACGTGGAATACGACATCCCAATGCTGGGCATCAACCTGGGCCGCCTCGGCTTTCTGCTGGAGACGGAGGTCGGGGAGCTCTCCCAGGCGCTTGACATGCTCTGCGCCGGGGAATACGATATCGAGCGAAGGCTGATGCTGCGCGTGCAGATGGAGCAGGGCGGCAGGACGATCTCCGCCTATGCGACCAACGAGGTGTCCATCTCCCGCGCGCTGTCCCAGCGGATGATCGCGCTGGATGCGTATGTGGGCAGGACGCTCGTGGAGCACTATATCGCCGATGGTGTGGTGCTCGCCAGCCCGACGGGCTCCACCGGCTATTCGCTCTCGGCGGGCGGTCCAATCGTCTGTCCAGACGTGCCGTGCTTTGTGCTCAACCCGATCTGCCCGCACACCCTGCAGTCCCGGCCGATCGTGCTTTCCTGCCGGGAGCCGGTGACGCTGTGCGTCAACATGAAGGAGATGCGCGAGGGCATCCAGCTCTCCATCGATGGCCAGGCCGTCTGCCAGATGCACAATCAGGAGCGCGTGGTCGTCACCCGCTCGGAGCACGACGGGCTGCTGGTGCGCTTTCCGAAGGAACGGAATTTCTTTTCACTGCTGAAGGAAAAGCTGTCGCAGTGGAGCTTGTGAGATTGGAGGACCGGTATGAAGGCGAAACGACAGGCGCTGATTCGCGAAATCGTGGAGAATCAGAGCATCCAGACGCAGGAGGAGCTTGCCGACGCGCTGCGCGAGCATGGCATGGTGGTGACGCAGGCGACCGTCTCCCGTGACATCAAGGAGATGCACCTGCTCAAGGTGCTCTCCGAGGAGGGCGGCTACCGTTACGCGACCATGGACAAGAGCGAGCAGGGCATGAACGAGCGGCTCATCCGCATGCTCTCGGACTCCGTGGTGGACATGAGCAGCGCCAACAACCTGATCGTCATCCACACGCTGCCGGGCAGCGCACACGTCGCCGGCGAGGCGGTGGACAGCCTGCGCTGGCCGGAGGTGTTGGGCACGATCGCGGGCGACAACACGATTCTGGTGATCGTCCGCTCCAACGAGGACGTGGACGCCGTGCTGCGGCGCTTCCGCGGCATTGTCCGCTGAGACGGGAGGCACAGCGATGCTGCTACAGCTGAGCATACACAATCTGGCGCTGATCGACGGGATGACGCTCGACTTTGCACCGGGCATGAACGTGCTCACCGGCGAGACCGGCGCGGGCAAGTCCATTGTCGTGGACGCTGTGAACCTGGTGCTGGGCGAGCGAGCGGACCGCGACCTCATCGCAAATGGGAAGAGCAAGGCGCGCGTGGAGGCGGTCTTCGACATCGCGGACAACGCCCGTGTGCGCGCGTTGCTTGATTCGCTGGAGCTTTCGGGCGACGAGGACACGGCGTCCATCTCGCGCGAGCTGACCAGCGCGGGCAAGAACATCTGCCGCATCAACGGCACGATTGTGCCGCTGCAGACGCTGCGGCAGGTCTCCGCGCAGCTGCTGGATATTCACGGCCAGCACGAGCACCAGCTCCTGCTGGACAGCCGCAACCACCTGGGGTATCTGGACAACTACGCGGCGGACGAGGTCAATCCGCTGCTGGAGCGCTGCGCGCAGCTCTATGAGACGTGGCGCGCCTCCGGGCAGAAGCTCTCCCGCCTGCGCAGGAGCGTTGCCGAGCGCGAGCAGCGCATCGACATGCTGCGCTTTCAGCTCGAGGAGCTGGAGAGCGCGCACCTGCAGCCGGACGAGGAGGATGAGCTGGAGCGCCAGAAGGTCTTTTACCGCAACGCGGGGAAGATCATGGGCGCGTTTGACGAGGCCTGCACGCTGCTGAGCAGCGGCAGCGAGGACGGCGCCTCCGTCGTCGAAAAGCTGCGGGAGGGCGTGGATGCCATCGCACCGATTTCTGCGCTCGATGATCGCTACGAGGCGGTGTATACGCGGCTGGACGGGCTGTATTACGAGGTGGAGGATGCGGTCGGCGATCTGGTCGCCCTGCGCGAGGAGATGGACTTCGATCAGGAGGATGCCGAGCGCGTGGAGAGCCGGCTGGACCTGCTGCGCCGGCTGCACCGCAAGTACGGCGCGACGATGGCGGAGATGATCCGTTACCGCGACAAAATCAAGGCGGAGCTCTCCGAGCTGCAGGACTCCGACGAGGCGATCGAGCATCTGGAGAAGGAGGTTCGCCACACGGCGCGCGCGCTCAGCGAGGTCAGCACGGAGCTGACGCATGTGCGCGAGCAGGCGGCGCACCGCTTTGAAAAGGACATCGAGGCGCAGCTGCACGATCTGGGCATGAAGAACGCCCGGCTCTCGATGCACTTCACGCCGCTTGCGGAGGGCGAGCGGCGCACGGACCGCTTCAGCCCGCAGGGCGTCGATCGCGTGGAGATGATGTTCTGCGCGAACCTCGGCCAGCCGCTCAAGCCGCTGGCGCGCGTGGCCTCCGGCGGCGAGCTCTCCCGCATCATGCTGGGGCTCAAGAACCTCTCCGCGCAGAAGCCGGGCATCCCGCGCAGCATGGTCTTCGATGAGATCGATACGGGTATCAGCGGGCGCATGGCGCAGGTGGTCTCCGAGAAGATGTCGCAGATCGGCGACCACCATCAGGTCATCTGCGTGACACATCTGCCGCAAATCGCCGCGATGGCCGACGAGCAGTTCCTCGTCAGCAAGCACGACGAGAACGGCGTCACCCGCACGCAGGTCGTGCAGCTCAGCCGCGAGCAGCGCGCGCAGGAGATCGCCCGGATGGTCGGCGGCGCGGACTGCGAGAGCGAGAGCAACATCCGCCATGCGTACACGATGCTCGACGACGCGGACCGGCGCAAGCAGGAGCTTCGCGCGGCGTATCGCGCTTGACACAGGGCCGTTCGGGAAACCGGACGGCTTTTTTCTGGAAATTTCGCCGAAGGGCTTGACATACTGTGATTACTGTGTATACTGTATATACACGGAAGACGGGGAGGAACGATATGGAACTGGTCATCAGCAACGCGTCGAATCTTCCGATTTACGAGCAGATCGTCGTGGGGGTCAAGCAGCACATCCTCAGCGGCGAGCTGCACGAAGGGGATCTGCTTCCGTCTATCCGCGCGCTGGCGAAGGATCTGCGCATCAGCGTGATCACGACCAAGCGCGCCTATGAGGAGCTGGAACGCGAGGGCTTCATCTACACCGTCGCGGGAAAGGGATGCTTTGTCGCCGCGCGCAGCAGCGAATGGGCGCGGGAGGATCTGCTGCGCCGGATCGAGGGACATCTGGCCGAGATCTCGCGCCTGGCTGCTGCGGCCGGGGTGAGCGGGGAGGAGCTTTGCAGGATGCTGCGGACGCTTAGTGAGGAGGAAGAAAAATGAATGCCATTGAGCTTTCCCATGTGGGCAAGCGCTATGGGGATTTCGCGCTGGAGGACGTGAATCTCACGCTGGCGCAGGGGTGCATTCTCGGGCTGGTGGGAGAAAACGGCGCTGGAAAATCGACGATGATCCGGATGATCCTGGGTGCGTGCCGTCCAGACAGCGGCACGGTGACGACACTCGGCTGCGACACGGCGAATGCCGACGCGCTGGCGGACGTGCGTCAGGACGTGGGCGTGGTGCTCGACGAGGCCTGCCTGCCGGACGAGCTGACCGCTGCGCAGACGGGACGCTTTTTCAGCGGCATCTACAAAAACTGGGATGCGGCGGCGTTTGACGCGTATGTAAAGCGCTTTGACCTGCCGCCCGCGAAGCGCGTCAAGGAATACTCCCGCGGCACGAAGATGAAGCTGGCCATCGCCGTGGCCATGAGTCACGACGCGAAGCTGCTCGTGCTCGACGAGGCCACCGGCGGCCTCGATCCGATCGTGCGCGACGAGATCCTCGACGTGTTCAACGAGTTCACGCGCGACGAGACGCACGCCATTCTCATCAGCTCGCACATCGTCTCGGACCTCGAGAAGATCTGCGACTATATCGCCTTCCTGCACAAGGGGCGTCTGCTGCTCGTGGAGGAGAAGGACGCGTTGATGGACAAGTACGCGGTGCTCCAGCTCACCGAGGCGGGCTATGCCGCGCTGCCGGCCGGATGTGCGCTGCGTGTGCTCCGGGCGCACGGCGCCGTTCAGGTGCTCGCTCTGCGGGCGCTGCTGCCTGCGGATGTGCCTGCCGGTCACACGGCGATTGAGGACATCATGCTGCTGCTGACGAAGGGGGATGCGGTGAAATGAAGGGAATTCTGCTCAAGGACATGATGACGCTGAAGCGCACCATGCTGCTGTATCTGGTGCTCATCGTATTTTTCGCAGTGTCGAACGGCGGCTCCGGCGCGGCGTTCGCGATGTTCTACTCGATTGCGATGCCGGTCAACATGATCGCCGTGGACGAGCGCTCCCGGTTTGACCGGCTGATGCCGATGCTGCCGGTCAGGCGGATCGACTGCGTGCTCGACAAGTACATCGGCGCGTGGGGCTGCCTGGCGCTGGCGGCGGTGCTGGGCATCGTTGGCGAGAGCGTGAAGGCGGGCGCGTTGGTGCTGTCTCCGGTGATTCTTCCGGCTGTGGCGGTGTGCCTGGTCTCCCAGGCGATTACACTGCCGCTGCTGTTCAAATTCGGCGTCGATCAGGGGCGCATGATCTACATGATCGCGATCATCGTCATGGCGGGTCTGCTGGGCGCGCTCGGCTCGCTGATCGACGGGCAGTTCTTCGTTCCGGCGCAGTGGCTGACCGCGCTGGCGCTCCTTGCCGGCGTAGCGCTCAATGCCGGGTCGATTCTCGTCTCCGAGCGGGTGTATCTCGGCCGGCTGACGGCGTGAGGCATGGACGGGCGCTCAGTCAGCCGCCGTTTCTACTGGCGCGCATCGAGGAGATGACTCGGCTGATGGGCGACGAGGGACAGATTTCACGGACATAAAAGGACGCTCCCGCGGGGATGAAGCCTCGCGGGAGCGCTCTTTCATACAAAATGGAGTTATCAGGTTAAGAATCCGGACATTACAGGCAAAACGAAGAGAGTTTGCGACCGAAGATTTCCAAAGGGCGATCGGAAAGCCTTTGGAGGGGCGTTGGTGAGAGTCCCAAACTCGAAAGACCAAGCATTCCCAGAAAAGTTGCTTATTGGATTGTTCGGAATTGGTCTGACAGACCCTTTGGCTTTGATGGGCTGTTCTGCAGTCCGCTTACTTTTCGGTCCTGGCAAAGAGCTTGCGGTTGGTCGTCTTGCGGGCGAGGAAGGAGCCCAGCGCCTGCAGGAAACAGACGAAGATGAGCAGTACGACCACGCAGACGTTGACGATGTCCTGATGCTGCTGGTTCTGGCCGTAGTTGATGGCGAAGCTGCCCAGACCGCCTGCGCCGACCGCACCGGCCATCGTCGTCAGGCCGATGAGGCTGATGGCGGTGATCGTCGTCACGCGGATGAGATCCGGCACGGCCTCGTGCAGATAGACGCGGAAGATCAGCCCCATCGTGCCGCTGCCCATGCTGCGCGCGGCCTCCAGCTTGCCGGGGGATACGCCGGCGAGCGCGGCCTCCACCTGGCGGGTGAAGAAGGGCACCACGCCGAAGACGAGCGGGATGATTGCGCCCTTGACGCCGATCGCGGTTCCCAGCACCGTGCGGGTGAAGGGAATGAGGAAGATCAGCAGGATGACGAACGGAATGGAGCGGAAGACGTTGACGAACACGTCGAGCACACGGTAGATCAGCCGGTTCGGCCGGATGCCGCCCTCGCGCGTGACGGTGAGCACCACGCCGAAGAGCAGGCCCAGCGCGAACGAGATCAGCCCTGCGATGACGAACATTTGCAGCGTCGCCTCGCAGCTCTGGAAGAAGCGGCTGCGGTAGGCGTAAACATTGGGCATGATGGCCTTGATGAACTCAACCACGGGCAATCACCTCCACGGAAACATGCTTGTCGCGCAGGTAGTCAAGCGCTGCCTGCACAGCCTCGGGCGCGCCCTCCACAGCGGCAATCATGCCGCCCAGCGCGACACCCTGAATCTCCTCGACGTTCGCGAGCACGATGTTCAGATTGACGCCGAAGCGGCGGGAGACGTCGGAAATCAGGCTGTCGCCCACGCAGTCGCGGTGGAACAGCAGCTTGACCAGATAGCCGCCCGGCCCCACGCGCAGCAGCGGGGAGCCCTCGACGATCATCTTGTCGATCTTGCCCAGCGGGGAGGCGGACTGCACGAACCGCTTCGTGATGGGCTGCACCGGATGGGCGAACAGGTCGTAGACCTCGCCCTCCTCGACGACCGCGCCGTCCTCCATGACGGCCACGCGCTGGCAGATCGCCTTGATCACGGACATCTCGTGCGTGATGAGCACGATGGTCAGGCCGAGCTTGCGGTTGAGGTCGCGCAGCAGCGCGAGGATGGACTCCGTCGCGTCGGGGTCGAGCGCGCTGGTTGCCTCATCGGAGAGGAGGATGCGCGGACGGTTGGCCAGGGCGCGGGCGATGGCGACGCGCTGCTTCTGTCCGCCGGAAAGCTGGCTGGGATAGACGTCGGCCTTGTCCGTCAGATCGACCAGGGCGAGCAGCTCGCGCACGCGCGCGTCGATGTCGGCACGGCTCATGCCCGTGTAGCGCAGCGGATAGGCAACGTTGTCGGCGACGGTGCTGCGGTCGAGCAGGTTGAACTGCTGGAAGATCATGCCGATGCCGCGGCGGAGCGCGTTGAGCTGCTTCTCGCTGGCGGGCTTCTCCGCGCCGCCCTCGCGCAAAAACACACGGCCGCTGCGGATGACGACGGTGGTGCCGTCGATGGTCATTTCACCGTCGTCGGGCGTTTCCAGCAGGTTGATGCAGCGCACGAGCGTCGATTTGCCTGCGCCGGAATAGCCGATGACGCCGTAGATTTCGCCCTCATGGATGTCAAGGTTCATATCGCGCGCCGCACACACGTCGCCGCTGCGCAGGCGGAAGGTCTTGCACAGATGGTTGATGGTAATCATGGTATCCTTCCCCGTAACATATGGGATGCGGGCGGCGTATGCCGGGGCGCGCCGTCCGCATTCCATGATTGAATTGGCTTTAGTCGAGCAGGCCCGCGAGCTCCTTGAGCGCGTCGAGGGAATCGACCTGCTTGGAGTAGAGGGAGAGCGGCGCGATCAGCGTGTCGCCGATGACGGCCAGGTCATAGCCGTTGCCGCCGGCGTCCTTCTCGAGATAGGCCTTGTGCTGGAAGGCGTTCAGGTCGATCTCTCCGCTGTTGAGGGCCTCGTTCGGGAGGTTGTAGGCGTCGAACTCGACGAGCTCGATGTAGATGTTCGCACCCTCATCGTCGAGGATCTTCTGCACAGCTTTCCACTGATCGTTCGCGGAGCCGCAGACGCCGACCTTCACGACGGACTTGCCGTCCTTGTCGGAGGTGTACTCGTCGATCTCGGCGATCAGCGCTTCAGAAACCTCAGTGGTCGCGTCATACGGGAAGGCCGGGAAGTAGGCCTCAGTGTACTTGCCAAGCAGGTACTCGGCGACCAGCTGGGTCTGGTACGCGGCGACGACGGTCTTGTAGGTCTCGTTCTCAGCGTCCGCAGAGCGGGCCACGATGACGTTGACGTACGGGTTGCTGCCGTCCTCGCTCTGGGACTCGATGATCAGCGCGTCACGGGAGGGGCGCAGGCCGAAGGGCACGGCGTAGGTGCCGTTGATGGTGCTGGCGGCGAAGTCCTGCAGCGTGGAGGTCAGGGTGTTCGCGGAAACCGGCGTCACCTCGATGTTGTAGATGTACTTGGTGATGTCCTTGATCTCCGGGGAGTAGCCAGCGGCGGGATCGACCTCGATCAGGCCGGCAGTCTCCAGCAGCTTGATGGCGCGGGCCTGGTTGGTCGCGTCATCCGGGACGCCGATGAGGGCGGGAGAGGCAGCCAGCGCGGCGGCGGACACGGTCAGCAGCAGGGCGGCAAGGACAGCGGCGGCAATCGCCTTCACGAACTTTTTCATAATATGACACTCCTTTGTTCGGTTGATGATTCGTTTCATACGGACGGGTAGAGGGAGGACGGGCAGACGCGGCGCATTCGGTCGCACACCCCGCCGATATGCCGGTGGATCATGAGGCTCACTCCTGTCTGTTCCGGGTGTAAAAAAGGGAGCGTCCCATGCGGACGCCCCCTGAACAAGCTGTGGAAGATTCAGCGGCCGGCGCACGGTGAAACAGAGCACATGCACATGCACATGCCCAGCCACATGGCCATCGCGTGCAGCGTGTTCCTCATCGCGCCCAACCTCCTTTTGAAGTGATCTGATTGAGTTGATGCCATGATACACCCGGCTTCCACACTTTGTCAATAGGAAATCGAAAAAAGGCTGCAAAAAAGTTTGCACTGCATCCGGGAATGTTCGCATTATAGCGAACGAACGGCCGGGAGCCCCGCGGGGACACGCTTTGTATCGACAAACCCTTCCCGGAATGGTATAATATCCGGGTATGCATGCGAGATACACAGACAGGGGAAGATGCACATGAAGACCATATCCATCAGCGGCGCCGTCGCCGCGGGAAAGACGACGCTGCTGGGCCGCGTGCTCTCGCGGCTGGGGAGCCGGGCCGCCTGCCACGAGGAGCGCCCGCAGGACAATCCGTTCATCCGCGAATACTACGCGGACTCGAAGCGCTGGTCGTTCCACAGCCAGATGACGTTTCTGGCGCTCTACTTCGACGACGACGGCAGCGTGCCGGAGGGAACGGAGTTCTACCTGTACGACCGCTGCCTGATCGAGAACCTCGTGCTGGCGCGCTACCGGCTCGGCGAGGGCGATCTGACGCAGGCAGAGTACGCGGTCATCGAGAAGATGGCCAGGGGCATTGAGCGTCTGATGCCGCCGATCGACAAATACGTCTATCTGCGCTGCTCGGTGCCGTTGCTGGTGGAGCGCCTGCGCGAGCGGGGCCGCGACTACGAGGGCGAGCTGGGCGTGGCCTACGCGACGAAGCTGAGCGCGCTCTACGAGGATTGGCTCGCGACGCTGCCGCCGGAGCGCGTGATGATCGTCGATGAGGACGCGGGAGTCGATCTGGACGCGGTGATCCGGTTTATTGAGGCATAAAAAGCAAGGTCTGCATCCGGAATGGGTACAGACCTGTTTCATGCTGATCAGACAGAACAGACGCGTATAAAGAAACGGACAGGATTGGCTTTGCGATGACTGAAGAACTGCACTCATTCCCTGAGCAGCTTGATTTTGCGCACCGCCGCCTCGTCCGGCGTGATGTAGAGCGTGCGCTGATGGGTATAGATGACAAAGCCGGCCGGGGAACCGCCCGGCTTTTTGATGTAGCGGCGCAACGTCACGTCGATGGGCACCTGCGCAGAGCGCACGCCCTTCGAGTAGTACGCGGCCAGCATCGCGGCCTCCAGCAGCGTCGTTTCCGGCACGCTTTCGGCATGGACGAGCACATGGGAGCCAGGCATCTTCTGCGCGTGCAGCCAGAGCTCGTCGCCCTTCGCGCCCATCGTCATGCGGTCATTTTGGAGCGCGTTCTTGCCGACCTCGATCTCGATGCCGTCGCTCGAGAGGTATTTCATCGGCTGGGAGGGCGGCTCCTTGCGCGGCTTGACGCGCGTTGGCGCGGCCTTCACATGGCCGGAGGCGACGAGCATCTCCCGCAGCTCGGAAAGCCCCTTCGCATCGGTGCATTTGCGCAGGTCGTCGGCCATCTGTTCCAGGTACGCCAGCTCCTGCTCGGCCTTTTCCTTCTGCTCGGCGGCCAGCGTGCGCGCGTTGCGCGCCTTCTGATAGAGCTTGAAGTAGCGCTGCGCGTTCTGCGCCGGGGAGAGGGAGACGTCCATCGGCACGCGGATGGGCGCGCAGTCCTCGCTGTAAAAGTCCTCGACCTCCGCGAACGGCTCGCCCTTTTTGAGCCGGTAGAGGTTGGCCTGAATCAATTCGCCGTTTTTGCGGTATTCCTCCATGCGCGCGGCGTTGCCCAGCGCCTCGTTCTGGATGGCGATCTTCTTCTCGCAGCGCTCGATGTGGTTTTTGAGCGTATGCGCGAGGCTGCTGGAGCGCTGGTTCATACGCTCGCGGCGGTCGCGCTCGTAGTAGAACGCGTCAAGCGCGGCGCTCGGCCCCTGCGGGAAGTCCTCGTGCGGCAGGCCGAACAGGCGCTGCTGCTCGAAGGGATAGACGTCGCCGGGCGCGCCGTCCTCGCCGAGCATCACGACGCAGGGCCCCATGGCCGGCATGGCGTCAAGATACGCCCGGAGCGCGTGTGCGGCCTCCTGCGCGCCGACGTCCTGCACGAGCGCCTCGCTGTCGCCTGCGATGCGCAGCGCGGCTTCGCGCGCGGCCTGCGGGGAAAAGCCCGCGACGCTGGCGGCGATGGCCTTGTGCAGCTTGCCGCCTGTCTCGCCAAGCCGCACGGCGATGTCGGCCACGGACGCGGTGTCCGGGTCGAGCTTGCCCTGGCTGGGCGGATAGGCGTAGGGCAGGCCGGGCAGCACCAGCCGCACGCGGGAGATGTCCTCGTCCACGTGGCGGCTGGCGTCCACGATGCGCCCGTCGCCCCCGCGCAGGATGATGTTCGAGTGGCGGCCCATCATCTCCACGACGAGCGTGCGGGTGACGGAATCGCCCATCTCGGAGAGCGCGGCGACGTCGATCTCCAGAATCCGGTCGCCCGCGACGCGGCGCACGGCCATGATCCGGCCGCCGGTCAGATACTTGCGCAGCAGCATGCACAGCATCGGCGGCTCCATGGGGCCGGTCTTGGCATGTGCGGTCAGGTGCACGCGCGCACCGCTGGGCGATGCGCACAGCAGCAGACGATGGTTTTCGCCCTGCGCGCGGATGAGCAGATGAATCTCGTCCCGTTCGGGCTGGATGATGCGGTCGATGCGGCCGTCCTTGAGTCTGGTATCGAGCTCGCGCGCGACAAAGCCGAGCATAACGCCGTCCATGGGCATGGCAGTTTCCTCCGGAAAAGCCCGCGCATGGCGGGCGGAATCATCGCATAGGATGGAGCGCGCGAGGGAAGGCCGCGCTCTGCGTCCATTATAGCAGACTTTGCGCAAAGAAGCAAACCGGCGGCATGAGGAATCGGGGCGGCACATAGACTGGGGCGGAATGAAGGAGTGATGGAACGTGAAGTGGCCGAAAATCAGGCTGCGGCGGGTGGACGTGGAGCGGATGCTCATTGCATGCTCGGCTGCGCTCGTGCTGATGTTGTCCGTGCGCGGCAGAAGCATGGAGAAGGAGCCCTATGAGGAGCCGCTCGAGGACATTCCGGTGAGCGGGACGGCGGCGTCCGCCTCCGCGACGGAGCTGCAGCAGACCGTGGTCTACTACGAGGACGGGGACGGCTATCTCGTTCCGGTGCAGCGGGACGTGGAGCGGCAGGACGGCATCGCCAAGGCGACGCTGAACCTGATGGTGCAGAGCGCCCGCAACGACATGGACGCCGCGCGGCTGGGCCTGATCCCGGTGGTGCCGGAGGGGACGACGTTTGACCTGGACATCGCAAACGGGCATGCGCGCGTGGACATGAGCCGGGCGGTGCTCTCCGCTGCCGACAAGCAGCAGGAGGAAAATCTGCGCACGGCGATCGTGTGGGCGCTGACGGAGTTTGACACCGTGAAGGACGTGAGCTTCCTGGTGGACGGGCAGCAGCGCGACACGCTGACGCACGGCACGAACATCTCCGGCTCCTACACGCGCGTGGGGCTCAACCAGGAGGA
>CAMENN010000028.1 GCA_945928315.1 uncultured Clostridia bacterium | reverse complement strand
ACGGAGAGGTTCACGTCCGCGCGCAGGCTGCCCTCCTGCATCTTGCAGTCGGAGACGCCGAGGTATTGCAGCGTCTGGCGCAGCTTGGTCAGGTAGGCGATGACCTCCTCGGCCGAGCGCATGTCCGGCTCGGAGACGATTTCCAGCAGCGGCACGCCACAGCGGTTGTAATCGACCATCGTCTGATCGATCCACGGATCGTGCATCAGCTTGCCCGCGTCCTCCTCCATGTGGATTTCGTGGATGCCGACGGACTTGTCGCCCGCGGAGGTGCTGATGTCCACATGGCCGTTCCGGCAGATGGGCAGATAGAGCTGGCTGACCTGATACGCCTTGGGCAGGTCGGGATAGAAGTAGTTCTTGCGGTCGAACTTGTTGCGGCGGGTAATCTCGCAGTTCGTGGCCAGGCCCGCGGCGATGGCGAACTCGACGACCTTGCGGTTGACGACCGGCAGCGTGCCGGGCATGCCGGTGCAGACGGGGCAGGTATGCGTGTTGGGCGCGCCGCCGAAGCGCGTGGTACAGCCGCAGAAGATCTTCGTGCGCGTCGCAAGCTCGACGTGCACCTCCAGGCCGATGACCATTTCATACGTCGCCATGGCTCAATCCTCCTTCCTTCCCGGGAACCGGCGATGGAACGCCGTGTGCAGCTGATAGGCGTGCGCGGCGCGGAAGAGAATCCCCTCGCCAAACGCCGGGCCGATGAGCTGTGCGCCGACCGGCAGGCCCTCGCCGTCGAAGCCGCAGGGCACGACCATGCCCGGCAGGCCCGCCATGTTGACGGAGACGGTGTAGATGTCGCCCAGATACATCTGGATCGGATCGTCCGTGTGCGCGCCGAGGGCGTAGGCCGTCGTGGGCGCGGCGGGCGTGATGAGCAGGTCGGCCTGCTCAAAGCAGCGGTCAAAGCCCTGCTTCATGAGCGCCTTGACGCGCAGCGCCTTGTTGTAGTAGGCGTCGTAATAGCCGGAGGAGAGCGCGAACGCACCGAGCATGATGCGCCGCTTGACCTCCGCGCCGAAGCCCTCGCTGCGGGCGGTGAGATAGAGATCGTGCAGATCCTCGAAGTGCTCCGGCCGGTAGCCGTACTTCACGCCGTCGTAGCGGGAGAGGTTGCTCGACGCCTCGGCGCACGCGAGGATGTAGTACGCAGGAATGGCGTAGTCGAGGATCGGCATGCGCACGGGCACGAGCGTCGCGCCGAGCGCTTCGAGCTGCTTTGCCGCATCCATGACGCGCGCGCACACGTCGCTGGCGAGGCCCTTGCCAAAGTAATCCTCCGGCACGCCCACGCGCAGGCCGGTGAGGTCATCGCCCGCGGGCATGCCGGGCAGGGGGACATCGACGGAGGTGGCGTCCATCTCGTCGCGGCCCATGATCGTGCGGGTGACGGCGGCGGCGTCGAGCGCGTCGATGGTCAGCGGGCCGATCTGGTCGAGCGAGCTGGCGTAAGCCAGCAGGCCGTAGCGGGAAACCGTGCCATAGGTGGGCTTGATGCCGGTGACGCCGCAGAAGGACGCGGGCTGGCGGATGGACCCGCCGGTATCGCTGCCCAGCGCGTAGAAGACCTCTCGCGCGGCGACGGCCGCCGCAGAGCCGCCGGAGGAGCCGCCGGGCACGCGGTCGGGGTTCCACGGATTGCGGGTCACGCCGAAATACGAGCTCTCGGTGGTGGAGCCCATGGCGAACTCGTCCATGTTGGTCTTGCCGAGGCAGACGGCGCCCGCCGCCTCGAGCTTCTTCGTGACGGTGGCATCGAACACGGGCACATAGTGCTCGAGCATTCTGGAGGCGCAGGTGGTCGCCACGCCCTTCGTGGAGATCAGGTCCTTGATCGCCATGGGCACGCCGGCGAGCGGGCCGGTATATGTGCCGTCGTCGATGCCGCGCTGCACGGCTTCGGCGCGCGCAAGGGCCAGCTCGGGCGTGACGGTGATGAACGCGTGCACGGTCTTTTCCTGCTCCCCGATGCGGTCGAGGCAGGCGCGCGTCGCCTCGACGACGCCGATCTCGTGCTTCTTGATTTTCGCGCCCAGCTCGAGCGCGGTCAGGTCAAACAGCTCCATCGCAATCCTCCTCACTCGACGGTCCTGGGGACAAGGAAGCAGCCATCCTTCTTCGCGGGTGCGTTTTGAAGGATCAGCTCGCGATCCATGCTCTCCCTGACCTCGTCCTCGCGGAACACGTTGACGACGGGGAACGCGTGGCTCATCGGCTCCACGCCCTCGGTATCAAGCTCACGCAGCTGATCGACATACCCGATCATCCGGGCGAGGTCCTGCGCAGCCTGCGCGCGCTGCGCGTCATCGAGCTTGAGGTGCGCCAGCTCTGCGACATAGCTGACGAGTTTATCGGTGATTTCCATGGTGAACCTCCTGAAGAATAATGACAAGAAGCTTAAAACCGCGCGAAGCGAAAAAGGGTCAAGGGGCAATGCCCCCTTGCGGGGTTCAGGGGACCGGAGCCTGCCGCGCCCAGCGGGCGAAACAGGCAGGCGGAGCGTCGGAAATCGCAAGGAGCGACGCTTGCGCCGCAACTATGCAAGTTTCCCGGACTCGCGCCCCTGAGCGGGGTTTGGGGCAGCCGCCCCAACGTCCCCCAAATTCTCCTGATCCTACCCGCTCCCCGCAAACCCGCATTTCGCCGTTGTCGCCGAAGGCGGTCTACGGCGGCGAATGTGTGAAGCAGCTTCGGGCGTCCCAAAGCGCAAGGCTCTGCAAGGAATGGTTCAATACTCCCCACAAACACTTCGCGCCAGAATCATTCTCCTGTCAAACAGAACCAGGCTATGCGATAACCGACCGTCAGGGTTCGCTTCGCTCCCTGACTGCTTTTTTCTTCCATCGCTTCGCGATACGGGGGACGATGGGGCGGCTATCCGGGAAACGGAATAGTCGCGCAAGCGCTCCTTTCCGTTTCCAGACGTTCCGCCCGCCTTCATCCGCCACTGGCGGCGGCGAGCTCCAGTCCCCCATACCCCGCTTGGGGCTTTGCCCACCCCCCCACCAGGGACATTGTCCCTGGACCCTTCATCGCTTCGCGCCGGTATAAGAGCTTTGCGGTTACGGCTCAATCCTCTGCTGATCGCGCGGGAAGAGGCAGGCCTCGCGGACGTTGTTCTCGCCCAGCAGGCGGGAGGTCAGCCGCTCCAGGCCCAGGCCCAGTCCGCCGTGCGGGCAGGTGCCGTACTTGTGGATCATCAGGTAGCCCTCAAAGTCCGCCGGATCGAGCCCCTTCTTGCGCATCTTCTCCACCTGCGTCTGGTAGTCGTGGATGCGCTGGCCGCCGGTCGTCACCTCCAGCCCGCGGAAGAGCAGGTCGAACGACAGCGTGTAGCGCGGGTCCTCCGGGTCGTCTGCGGCGTAGAACGGGCGCTTCTTGCTCGGGTAGTGCGTCACAAACACGAACTCGCTGCCGTACTCCTCCTCGAACAGGCGGGAGATCAGCTGCTCCTCCTCCGGCTCCAGATCGAACGGATCGCGGATCGGCCGGTGATACTTCTCGCTGACCATCCGCTTGGCCTCGTCAAAGCGCACGGTCGGGATCTCGCCGACCTCGGGCAGCGTCACGCCCAGCAGGGACAGCTGCGGCGCATAATCCGTTTTCAACACCTGCATGATGGTTTGAAGCACCTTCGTCTCCATCTGCATGACGTCCTCGAAGCTGTCGATGAAGCCCATCTCAAAGTCCATCGAGGTGTATTCGTTCAGGTGGCGCTGGGTGTTGTGCTTCTCGGCGCGGAACACCGGGCCGATCTCAAACACGCGCTCATAGACCGGCACCATCGCCTGCTTGTAGAACTGCGGGCTCTGCGCCAGATACGCGCGGCGGCCGAAGTACTCCATGCGGAAGAGGTTCGCTCCGCCCTCGGCGTTCTGCGCGACGATCTTCGGGGAGTGGATTTCGGTGAAGCCCTCGCGCTGCAGCGCCTCCCGGAAGCCGCGCACCACGCCCTCCTGCACCTTGAACACGGCGCGGCGGCGCAGGTTGCGCAGCGTCACGAACCGCAGAGAGAGATCGGTGTCGAGCGTCAGGTTCATGCGGTTCTTGCCGATGGGCACGGGCATGGGCTCCGCGGCACTGGCGAGGACCGTCAGCGCGGTCACATGCAGCTCCGCGCCGCCGGGCGCGCGCTCATCCTTTGCCACCTCGCCCGAGGCGCGCACCGCGTCGCCCTCGCGCACGGCGGGGCCCTCACCCGTCAGCACGCATTGCAGCGTGCCCTGCGGCATGCGCAGCAGCATGAACCGCACGTCGCCCAGATCGCGCAGCGTATGCACAATGCCGTGCACCTGCGCCGTCTCCCCCGCCGCCATGGCGAGCACCTCGCGCAGGCTGCTGTCCGCGCCCTGCGTCCTTCCGGTCATGGTCTTCATCAAAAAGCACATCCTTCCTGTGCGGCCTGCGCCGCGTCGCGTTGCCGCCCGGAGCTTTTCGTCCAATAAAAAAGTCCCGAGCACATTTGCTCGGGACGGGAACACAAACAATACCCCCGCGGTACCACCCAAGTTGCCGCCTGCGGCCATCACCCGGCGACCTCTCGAACCCTTAACGCGGGTGAAACGGATGCGCCTGGGCGGCAAGCGCCGCGTTGGCGCACCGGCTCCGGAGTGTTCTTTCCGCCCTCGTTGCTTCCGCGCGCGGCTCTCAGCCCATGGCCGCGCCTCTCTTGTTGAATTCGCGGGGTACTCGTCTCCTTCACAGCCGTTGCTGTTATGCTGTGCATTATAGCGCGCAGAAATGCGTGTGTCAATAGGAAACTTTCATTTTTCTGCCATTTTTCTTTCGTTTCGCGTCAAATCTGCCGTTTCATGCAGTCCTAATTCGCTCCTGTGGTTTGACAACGCCCCGCAATTCGGTTACAATGGAGGGGAAAACGAGGAGGCAGAACCCATGGCATATTCCACCGAAATCGCCGACGGGCTGCGCGCGCTCTTTGGCCAAATGGGCATCCGGGCGCGCTTTGAGGAGAGCGGCCCGATCGGCCTCTTTACCATCGAGATGAAGCTGCACTGCAAGCTGCAGACGGCGCGGATGCTGGTGCTCGTGCGCGAGGACAACCTCTCCACGCTGACAACGATACCGCTCGCCGCGGACGAGGACAACCGTCTGGCCGTCGCGGAATACCTGACGCGGGCGAACTTCAACATGCGCAACGGCAACTTCGAGCTGAACATGGCGGACGGCGAGATCCGCTTCAAGACGTATCTGCACGCCTCCGGCGGCCAGCTGGACATCGCCGGGGCGCGGCTGGCCGTGCTGATGCCGTTCCTCATGATCGATCGCTACGGCGATGGCCTGCTCGAGGTGCTCTTCGGGTTCCGGTCGCCGCGGGAGGCGATGGAGGAAATCGAACAGAAATAGACGAATCCCCCTGCCGGCGGCGGCAGGGGGAGCTTCTTTCTCTGTGCTTATGCTACGCTCAAATAGAACCGGGCTGTTCGATAACCGACCGTCAGGTAACGTTTCGCGCTTATAGCTCGTTTTTATCTGAGCGTAATATTATTCGTCCTTCCCATCGAGGAAATCCAGCACTGCGGCGACATACCCGCGCAGCGTTTCGTCCTCCGAGGCGTAGATCTCATGGCGGGCGTTGTCAAAGCGCATGAGCTTCGCGCCGGGCACGAGCTTCACGAACTCCTCCTGCGGCCCCAGCCGCACGATGGTGTCCTGCCCGGCCTGGCACAGCAGCAGCGGCGTTTTGATCTTCTGCGCGTTCTTCGGGTCGAGCAGCGTCTTCGTGACGCCCACGCCCTCGCGAATCCAGCTGTAGGTCGGCGAGCAGTTCTGCAGGTAGTCCGACCCCACGCGCTTTTTCTGGTAGTAATCGTAGCGCGCGCGGCTGGTGTCGTGCGAGCGCTCGAACGTCTCGGACGCGGGATCGAACGGCTTGCCCACAAACGCGCGCTCCCTGCCCTTGCCCAGGCGGCAGAAGACCGACGCCATGGCCTTTGCGGCGAACGGCGGCAGCGGCTTCGTGACGGGCGCGATCATCGGTGCGGTGAGCACGGCGCGCTCGAACCAGTCCGGGTGCTCCATCAGCGCCAGCGCGCCGATCGCCCCGCCCATCGAGTGCGCGTACAGGCAGAGCGGCGCATCGCCCATGTGCGGGCGGACCACCGCGTCCATGAACTCGCCCAGGTCGCGCACATAGTCCGCAAAGCGGTCCACATGCGTGACCGACTTGTCCTCCACCTCGCGCACGGAGCGCCCGTGCCCGCGGTGATCCATCGCGAAGACGCTGTAGCCATCGCTTACGAAATACCAGGCCATCTCCCGGAACTTTTCGGCCGATTCGGTGTACCCGTGCAGGATGACCACCGCGCGGCGGGCATCCAGCCGGTTATAGACCTCGGCATGCATCGTGCCGCCCGTGGAGAGCGGCATGTCGATCTCCTCGCGCATGGCCGCAAGCCCGGGCTCCACGACCGTGCGCATCATCTGCTCGTATTGTTTCTCTGGAATCAGTTTCACCATACCGGACCCTCCGATGCAATTCCTCATGCTTCCATTATACAGCATGGCGGCGGTTTTGCCCAGAGGGAAGTGATAGCGTTATAACAGATCGTCTTTGCCGGTATGGCGGAGCGGATGGCTCACATCCGCCTGCCCAGCGCCCACATGGAGACGAACTTCACCGCCGCGCACAGCACGCACAGCGCCGCGCCCAGGAACATGTAGAACTCGTCCCCGCGCACCAGCGCAGCGACTTCAATGACGATGAGCGCCCCCACCGCCGCGATGGCGAGCGCACTCTGCGCGCGATAGGCAATGGCCTGCCCGCGCTCATCCTGCATCTGCATCTCGCTCTCGTTGGCGCGCGTCTCGCCGACGAGGCTGCGCCAGATGAGCACGCCCGCGGCCATCACCGTGAAGGCGAGGCCCGCGCCCGTGACAAAGCCGGCCAGGCGCACGAGCAGATGGCGCTCCTCCGGCAGCAGAAAGCCGCCCAGCGCGCCCACCGCGATCATCGTCAGGCCCACGATAAGCAGCACCGTCATATTCTTCTTTTCAGTCAGCTTGCATTTCATGGTTTCTCTCTCCCCTTACCGTTCGTCCGAATCGTCGAAAATGGCCTCGACCGGCATTGCGAAATACCGGGCCAGCCGCAGCGCCAGCGCCAGGGACGGGTTGTACTTCCCCTTCTCCAGCGAGATGATGGTCTGCCGCGAGACGCCCAGCGCCTGCGCCAGATCCTCCTGGCGGATGCCGCGCTCCCTGCGCAGCGCCTCAATCCTGTTGGTCATGGCTCCGCTCCTTTTCAAAAAGTAAAGCTCGCTTTACACGCATAGGATAGCACAGGCCCGGGCAGATGTCAAGTCCCCTTTACATCTTTTCCGGGCCTTTTTTATGCTTGCCGCGTCATTCATCCTTCGCTTCGCGTTCCTCACGGCTTTTCAGGTACCGCTTCAACACGATGTTGACGTATTGGGAAAACGAGCGATCGTTTTCCTCCGCGAGCTTCCTGATGCCCTCGATGACCTCGACCTCCAGCGTCAGGCTGACATTCTTCTTCATCCGCTCACCCCGCGTCATGATGATTTATGTTTTATTATAATCGAAAATGCTTCAAATTCCCTCTTGCAAGCATATTAAAATATATTATAATATAATACAGCATGATCTAATATCTGAGGTGAGTCTATGGAATTGGATTTGGAATCCGGGCTTCGTCTGGCATTCGCACGCTACGAGCGCCTTGTCTCCCCGGCATACGTTCGGTATCTGCTTGCCCGCGACGACATTCCCCTGTTTCTCGAGCAGTATCCGCATTTTGTTGCGCTGGCTGTGCAATGGATTCTGCCCGAGGGAAGCGATCTGTACAACGCTTACGCCGCGAGCCATCCCGAGGTCACAGACCCGATCGGTTTCTTTGTGATGGAGTATCTTTGCCGCATCGCCAAAACACAGCCGGGAGAGCGGATCCATTGCGATCCGCTGTTCAGCCCGACTGTGCAATAAATTATTTCCCTTCCCGCCACTCCGCGATCATCTGCGCGGCGGAGCGGGTCATCTCCTCGCTGAAGGCACAGTTCCACTTGCGCTTGCAGAACGCCAGCAGCCAGCGGTCAAAGTCCTCGCCATCAAGGCCCTGCCGGGCCTTGAGCATCGCCGCCATCTCCTCCGGCGCCTTCGCCTGATACGCGTCCTCATGCACCAGATCGGAAACGGCAAAGCGCGCGGGCTTCTTCCTCTCGCGCTGCTGCTGCGTCGGCACGCCGATGACGACCATGCACACCGGCTTGACGTACGCCGGCAGGCCGAGGATGTCCCGCTGCTCGTCGCAGCGCTCCAGAATGTCGCCGATATAGCACGAGCCGTAGCCCAGCGCGTCCGCCGCGACCACGCTGCTCTGCGCCGCGATCGTCGCGTCCAGCATCGAGAGCAGGAAGTCGCCCTCGCCCGGCCTGCGCAGCGGCGCGTCCAGCTCGAGCGTGGCAAACAGGTCAAACCAGCGCTTGTAGTCCGCGCAGAACACCAGCACCAGCGGCGCCTTCGCGATGAACGGCTGGTTGTCGCAGGAGACGGACAGCCGCTGCTTCTCGTCGGGGTCGGTCACGCGGATCGCCGTCCACAGCGCCATGTTGCCCGCCGAGGGCGCCTGCACCGCCGCCTCGAGGATCGTCTGCACGTCCTGCTCCGGCATCTCTTCGGGCTCATAGGCGCGCACGCTCTTGCGCTCCATCAGCTGTCTGATCGTCTCATTCATCGCTTTCATCCTCCCCGGCTGTCGCCTGCTCAATCATGTCCTCAAAGAAGCGCTGCACGTTCGTGCGTGCGCGGTAGACCTCGTTGCGCTTCGCCCCGCGCTCCATGAGCCGCTCGCCCGCCGCGCGCAGGTCGCTGCCGCAGAGCAGCTCCTCAAAGAGCTGCGCCTCCAGGCTCACCTGCGGCAGGGGCTCCTCCTCGTCAATCGTCACGCCGCTCATGTCGAGCACGAGGCAATACTCGCCCTTCTCCGCCTTCTCGTTCGCGCGCAGCATGGCGAGCACATCCTGCGCGTCCCCGCGGATCGTCTTTTCATAGAGCTTGGTCAGGTCGCAGCTGGCGCTCACGCGGCAGCCGGGCAGCGTGCGGGCGATCTCCTCCACCAGGTCGATAACCCGGTGCGGGGACTCGTGCACCACCGCGACGGGCACGCCGCTGCGCTGCATCGCCAGCAGCTTCTCGCGCAGCTCCCTGCCGCCGCGCGGTAAAAAGCCGTAGAACGCGAACTCGCGCGTGTCAAACCCGCTGACCGAGAGCGCGCTGGCCATCGCCGTGGGGCCGGGCACCGCCAGCACCTCGATGCCCGCGGCGGCCGCCTCGCGCACGAGCACGCTGCCGGGGTCGCTGATGCAGGGCGTGCCCGCGTCGGTGACGACCGCGACGGTCAGGTCCTCCGCCAGCATCCGCTCCACGAGCGGGGAGGCACGGTGCTCCTCGTTGTGCTGATGGTTCGAGACGGCCGGCGTATCAATCCCGAAGTGGTTGAGCAGCGCGCGGGTGACGCGCGTGTCCTCCGCTGCAATGAGATCGGCGCTGCGCAGCACCTCCAGCGCGCGCGGGCTCATGTCCGAAAGGTTGCCGATCGGCGTGGCGACCACATACAGTCTGGGCATACCGTCCTCCTTCACATCCGCCGCTTGCCGCAGAGCTGCTCCACGTCAAGCCGCAGCACGCAGGTGCGCGCAAGCACCTGTTCATCCACCGGCAGCGTGCGTCCCGGGGCATAGTGGCGCATCAGCGCGGCGATGCCCCGGCGCTTGTCCTCGCCCTCAAGGCGCGTCAGCACGCCGTTGCCGCACACGCTCTCATACGTCGTCGAGTATGCGCACGCCGCGTCGCCCTCGATGAGCCGCGTGCCCGTGTACATCGAAAACGCGCAGCGCGGGTTTGCCTCCATGCGCCGCAGCTTTTCGCCCTCCGGGGCGCAGTGGATGTAGAGCGCAAAGCGCCCTTCCTCTTCCTCAAAGCCGAAGCTCACCGGCACGGCGTAGGGCGTATCGCCCGCAAACGCCAGCGTCACGGCGTCGCAGTGCTGCATGATCTCCCGCAGCGCGCGCACGTCCGTCACCTGTCTGTCCGCACGTCTCACAGCTTCTCACACCCCCTGAGCATGGCGCTTCGCGAGCGCGGGTTGCGTTCGATTTCCTCCGCACCCGGCTTGATGCCCCCGCCGCCCAGCACGCGCACCACGGGCTTCTTCCCGCAGATGCACACCGGAATCTTCGGCGGGCAGGTGCAGGGGTTCGCCAGCGTGCGCAGCGTCTGCTTGACGATGCGGTCCTCCAGCGAGTGGAACGTCAGCACGGCCAGATGTCCGCCGGGGACGAGCAGGTCCACCATGTCCGTAAGGGCGCGGCGGAGCGGGTCGAGCTCGTCGTTCACCGCGATGCGCAGCGCCTGGAACGTGCGCCGGGCGCTGTGCCCGCTGTCCTGCATGCGCACCTTTTTGGGGATCGACGCGTCCACGCAGGCGACCAGCTCGCCCGTCGTCTCGATGGGCTTCCTCGCGCGGTGCTCGATGATGATGTCCGCGATGCGCGCCGCCCACTTTTCCTCCGCATAGTCGCGCAGAATGCGCGTGAGCTCCGCCTTGTCCCAGGTGTTCACGATGGTCGCGGCGGTGAGCGCCTGCCGCTGGTCCATGCGCATATCCAGCGGCGCATCGGCGTGATAGGAGAAGCCGCGCTCCGCCGTATCCAGCTGATAGCTGCTCACGCCCAGATCGACCATCATGCCGTCGATCTGCTCCACGCCCTGCTGCGCGAGCAGCGCGCGGACATCGTGGAAATTGCCGCGGATCGCCGTGAAATTGCCCGCCCCGGACAGGCGCGCCGTCGCCGCGGCGAGCGCATCCCCGTCCCGGTCGATGCCGTAGAGGTGGCCCGTGCCGCCGAGGCGTCGCAGGATCTCCGCGCTGTGGCCGCCGCCGCCGAGCGTGCCGTCCACATAGACGCCGCCCTCGCGGACACCGAGCAGATCGACCGTCTCATGGAGCATGACGCTGACGTGTTCAAATGACATGGGCAAACTCCTTTTCCTTCCGCAGCAGCGTGCGGATCTCGCCGATGAGGTAGAGCGAGCCGGCCACCAGCACGATGCCGTCCGGCCCCGCCAGATGCCGCGCCCAGGCCAGCGCGTCGGCGGCGTCCGGGCGCTCGCAGGCGTGCACGCCCAGCGCGGTGAACTCCGCCGCCAGCGCCGCCGCGTCCATCGCGCGGGGCAGCTTCGGCTGAGCACAGACCACGCTGCGCACGCGCGGGGCGAGCCGCTGCGCCATCTTCTGCGTCTCCTTGTCGGCCATCATGCCGGTGAGCAGCACGGTTTTCTCCCGCGGCAGCCATTTGTCGCAGTAGGCGCACAGCGCGCGCACGCCGGGGTCGTTGTGCGCGCCGTCGAGAATCACATGCCCGAAGCGCTCCAGCCGCCCGGGCCAGCGCACATCCGCCATCGCCCGGCGGATCGCCGCCAGCGGCACGTCATAGCCGCGCCGGGTCAGCGCCCAGACCGCGCCCAGCGCCGCGCAGGCGTTCTCCGCCTGGTGCGCGCCGCACAGCGACACCGTCAGCCCGCGGATGACGCTGCCGCCCAGCCGCACGTCGAACGTGACGCTGTGGTCCGTCTCGGTCACGTTCTGCGCGTCGGGGTCGATGACCGTGAGCCCCATGCCCTTCGCTGCCGCCAGCAGCACGCCGCGCGCGGCCTTCTCCTGCGGGCCGAGGGCGACCGGCACGCCGGGCTTCATGATGCCCGCCTTTTCGAGCGCGATCTCCTCGATCGTGTTGCCCAGATACGCCATGTGGTCCATGCCGACCTCGGTGATGACGCTGACCTTCGGCGTGATGATGTTCGTGGGATCGAGCCGCCCGCCGAGACCGACCTCGATGATGGCGACATCGACCTTCTCCTGCGCGAAGGCGACGAACGCCAGCGCGGTGCCCAGCTCGAACTCCGTGATGTGCACGCCCGCGCGCTCGCAGTCCTCCACGGCGGGCCAGACGCGCTCCACCAGCGCAGCCAGCTGCGCGCCGGAGACAGGCACGCCATTGATGCGGATGCGCTCGTTGTAGACTTCGATGTAGGGCGAGGTGTACAGGCCGGTTTTGTACCCGGCCTCCCGCAGCATGCGCTCGATCATCGCGCAGCAGGAGCCCTTGCCGTTCGTGCCCGCGACGTGCACCATGGACAGCGTGCTTTGCACATTGCCCAGCCGCTCCATCAGCGCGCGCATGTTGGCAAGGCCGTTCTTTTTGCCCGTCGGATAGACGCTGTGGATTTTTGAGATGGCCTCAGACTCCGTCATCATCGCAATGACCTCCCTCACAGGCGCACAGCCGCTTCACTGTGCGCTCATCTTCACAACCAGAACGCCGTCCACCATCCGCACGGACCCCTCCTGCGGATAGGCCGGCATCTGCCGGACCTGTTCGTTATCCTCCAGCGCGAGCCGCGTCCAGTCGTCGCACAGGTTCACGCGCAGCTGCAGCACATAGCGGAAATACGCGCCATACTGCTTGCTGTCGGTGATCTGGCTCAAGCTCCAGCCGCCCGTATACCCCTCCAGGTACCGCAGCTCCTCCGGCAGCTCGAGGCGCACGCCCGGCGTGCCGAGAAACGCGACGGGCGTCTCCCCGGGCACATAGCCCGCCTGCTTTTCAAGATCGTCCGCGGCGCGGGTCATCAGGGACAGCGTCGCCTGCCGCTCCAGATCCTTCTTCAGGTAGAGGTGATTCGCATCGACGGCGCTTTGCCACAGCGTAAAGCCCAGACACCCCAGCACCAGCCAGGCGCTCCACCTGACCGCCCGCCTGCGCGACAGACGCCAGGGCCACACCGCCAGCAGCGACAGCCAGCACATCCCGGCAAAGCCCGCCTTCATCAGGTCATGGACGCTGCCATCGTTGGCGACCAGGGACAGGTTGGCGCCCAGCGGAAGCGCGGCCGCCAGCGCCGCCATCAGCAGCGCTGCGGGCCAGGCAATCCTGCTCCTTGCGGTGCGGCCGATGAGCGCCGCCAGCGTCCCCAGCAGCACGACGCACTGCACCGGGCTGACCGTGTCGCCGTGGCCGAAATGCCCCACCAGCAGCACGCGGAAGGCATCCCGATAGCACGAAAGCAGATTCTGCCCGAGATGGCTGCGCGTCCCCTCCGAGAGGAGGTTGGTGATGCTGTTGTAGCTGCCGGTATACAGGCTCACACCCGCGAGCCGGCAGGCCAGCCGGAGCGCGACGGCATACATCAGCAGACCGGCGAGGATCATGCCGATCGCCTCAAGCCCGCGAACCAGCACGCGCCCCGCCCGCTCGCCCCCGGCCAGCCGGACCAGGGAGAGCGCCATCACGCCCATGACGGCGATGCTCAGGTCGCTCTGGTACAGCCCCAGCCCCACGCAGATGCACACGGCGCCCGGCGCCAGCATCCGCCGATTCCCCGTATTCCAGCAGACCACCGCGAGCACGTTCATCAGGATGGCCAGCACAAAGCTGTCCATATCGTGAATATACGCGCCTGCTGCAGTGAAGACCGCCGGACAGGTCACCACCGACCCGGCCAGCAGGAACACCTCCGCGGGCGCGGACAGGTCAAACGCGCGCGTCAGCAGGCAGACGATCAGGACGAGGCCCGCCAGCGAAAGCACGCCGATCAGCCAGGGCACGGTCAGCTGGCCGCGGAGCAGCTTCTGATAGACCGGCACCAGGAACCGGCCCAGCGCGATCTTCCAGCTTTCGCCCCAGAGATAGTCACCGTTGAACCGCTGGCCGCCGTAGAATTCCCCCAGGGAATCGTGGGACACCGTGAAGTTGAGGAACGCATAAAGGTATGTGACCGCGCCCCACAGCAGGGTGAAAACCGCCGCCCACAGGAGCCTTTTCTCCCCCGATGCCCGCCCTCTGCCGGCCGCCGTGTCCACACCTGTCCTCTCCATGCCGTCCTCCCCTTCATCGCAAAAAGGGATTTCGCCCCGGCGTGCGCCGCTCCTTTTTACAGGGCGCACGGCCGGGACGTCATCCCGGTTACATGTTCTTCAGCTCATCGATGCGCGCGTTCAGCTTGGCCAGCTTGTCGCGGGCGACACCCAGCTTCGCCTTCTCCTGCTCCACCAGCTGCGCCGGCGCTTTCGCAAGGAAGCCCGGATTGCCCAGCTTCGCCTCGCCGCGCTCGATGTCGCGCTGCACGCTGTCGCGCTCCTTGCCAAGGCGCGCGATCTCCTTGTCCGCATCCACCAGGTCGCCCAGCGGGATGAACAGCTCCGCCGCCTCGCTGACCGCAGACACCGTCTTGCCCTGCGCAGCCTCGCCCGCGGCGAGCAGCTGCATCTGGCTCACCCAGGCCAGCCGCTGGAGATATTCGCCCGCGCCGGCCATGGCCTTCTCCCAGCCGGCCTTCGGACGCACCATCAGGTGCGCGCGCTTGCCCACGGCCACGTTCATTTCCGCGCGCAGATTGCGCACCGCGCGGATGACGTCCATGACGCCCTCCATCTCGCGCGCCTCCTCCGGGAAGACGAGCGCCGCGTCGCACAGCGGCCAGTCGGAGAGCATGATCGTGCCCTCGGTGCCCGGCACATTGCGGTACACCGCGTCCGTAATGAACGGCATGAACGGGTGCAGGAGCCTCAGCAGCGCGATGAGCACATGGCGCAGCACCGCGCAGGTCGCACGGCGGGCGGCCTCGTCCTCGCCGTTCAGCGTGACCTTCGCCAGCTCGATGTACCAGTCGCAGAACTCGCTCCACGCGAAGTCGTAGATCTTCTGCGCGGCCAGGCCGAGGTCGTAGTCCTCAAAGTGTGCGCTGACCTCGCGGATCGTCTCGTCAAGCCGCGTGAGAATCCACTTGTCCGCCGCGGAGAACGATTTGCCCTCCATCGGCTCGGCGGTATCGCCCAGGTTCATGAGCACAAAGCGGCTCGCGTTCCAGATCTTGTTGGCGAAGTTGCGCGCGGACTCCACCTTGTCCGTGGAGAAGCGCATGTCGTTTCCGGGGGACACGCCCATCACCAGCGAGAAGCGCAGCGCGTCCGCGCCGTACTGATCGATGATCTCCAGCGGATCGACGCCGTTGCCCAGCGACTTGCTCATCTTGCGGCCCTGCGCGTCGCGCACCAGGCCGTGAATGAGCACGGTATGGAAGGGCGGCTTGCCCATCTGCTCGCAGCCGGAGAAGATCATGCGCGCCACCCAGAAGAAGATGATGTCATAGCCCGTCACCAGCACGCTGGTCGGGTAGAAGTAGGCAAGGTCCTCGGTCTTCTCCGGCCAGCCGAGCGTGGAGAACGGCCAGAGCGCGGAGGAGAACCAGGTGTCCAGCACGTCCTCATCCTGCGCAAGGTGCGTGCAGCCGCACTTCGGGCAGACGGTGGGCGTCTCGCGCGCGACAATCACCTCGCCGCAGTCCGCGCAGTACCACGCCGGGATGCGGTGGCCCCACCAGAGCTGGCGGGAGATGCACCAATCGCGCACGTTCTCCATCCAGTTGAGGTAGGTCTTGGTGAAGCGCTCCGGCACGAATTTGACCTCGCCGCTCTTCACGCACTCGATCGCGGGGCCCGCCAGCGGCGCCATCTTCACGAACCACTGCTTGGACACCATCGGCTCGATGGTCGTGTGGCAGCGATAGCAGGTGCCGACCTCGTGGGTCAGCGGCTCGATCTTTCCCACCAGGCCCAGCGCCTCGAGGTCCTCCACGATGGCCTTGCGGGCCTCCTTCGTGGTCATGCCGGCGTACTTGCCGCAGTCGAGCACGCGCGGCTCGCCCACGGTCGCCTTGCCGGAGGCGAACAGCTCGTCGTTCTCCGTCTTCTCCTTCGCGCCGGTCATGTGGCCGTCGTCGGTGAACACGCGCACCACGGGCAGATTGTGGCGCTGGCCGACCTCGAAGTCGTTCGGGTCGTGCGCCGGGGTGATCTTCACCACGCCGGTGCCCTTGGTCATGTCGGCGTGCTCGTCGCAGACGATCGGGATCTCCTTGCCCACCAGCGGCAGGATCACGTGGCAGCCGTGCAGATGCGCATAGCGCGGGTCCTCCGCGTTGATGGCCACGGCGGTATCGCCGAGCATCGTCTCGGGACGGGTCGTCGCCAGCTCGAGCATCTCGCCAGTCTCCTTGACCGGGTAGAGCAGGTGCCAGAAGCTGCCGCTCTGCTCCTCGTATTCCACCTCCGCGTCGGAGATGGAGGTGCGGCAGCAGGGGCACCAGTTGATCATGCGGTTGCCGCGGTAGATGAGGCCCTTTTCGTACAGGCGGTTGAACACCTCGGTGACGGCCTTAGAGCAGCCCTCGTCCATGGTGAAGCGCTCGCGGCTCCAGTCGCAGCTGTTGCCCATGCGGCGGGTCTGGCGCACGATGCGTCCGCCGTACTCGTTCTTCCAGGCCCATGCGCGCTCGAGGAAGCCCTCGCGGCCCACGTCCTCCTTGGTCAGGCCCTCCTTGCGCATCGCCTCCACGATCTTCACCTCGGTGGCGATGGAGGCGTGGTCGGTGCCCGGCAGCCAGAGCGTCGGGTCGCCCTTCATGCGGTGGTAGCGGGTCAGGCTGTCCTGCAGCACGCCGTCCATGGCGTGGCCCATGTGCAGCTGACCGGTGATGTTGGGCGGGGGCATCACGATGGTAAATGGCTTTTTGCCCTCCACGCGGTGTGCCTTGAAGGCGCCGGACTCCTCCCACTCGCGGTAGAGCTCGCCCTCGATGGCCTGCGGGTTGTACACCTTGTCCATGTTCCTTCATCCTTTCTTCTTCACGGGAGGAAGATGAGTATCGCGCCGATGGCCGAAAGGCCCACGCCCAGCAGCTTCACCTGCGGGACGTTCTCCGCCTTGCGGCAGATGGGCTTCGCGCCGAAGCCGATGACCGCCCCCGCGATGAGCAGGCACAGCCCGGGGATCATGTCCGCGCTGAGGTTCACGATCCATCCCTCCTTCGGAAAATCAAAACAGCGCTCTCGCGTCACAAAGGACGCAAGAGCGCATGCGTGGTACCACCTTCATTTACGCCCGGCCGGACTGCGGCGGACGCCTCTTTGCGCTGTATCGGGCGCGCCCGCGCAGGCTGGGGAAGACCCGTGACCTGCGCCCTCCAAAGCGACATTCCGCGCGATTCCTGCCTGGGCGGCCTTGCAGCCCATGAGCCGCCCTCTCTGATGGGGAATCCCGCGTACTCCTCTTTTTCATCGGGAGATCATATGTGTTGTGATTATATCGCGCTTTTTGTGCGTTGTCAATGGGAAAAATCACGCGGCGAGCGCAAAGCTGCCCACGACGTTGCCAATCGCGCACAGCGCCGCGACGGCCCCCGCCGCACCGATGGGCCAGTGCCGCGCGCCGTCCTTTTCGCAATCCCGAAGGCAGAGCAGCGCGCAGAGCATCATCGCGCCGTAGAGCGGGAGCATCGTGCGCTCGCCGCTCTCCACGACCGTGGGGCTCAGCGAGAGCACCATGCGTGCGGCAAAGCCGATGGCGAAGATCAGCACGCACGCGCCCGCCAGCGGCCTGTGCCCGAGGGAGACGTAGAGCATGAGCGCCATGAGGCCCAGCGCCGTCACCGTGAGGAACATCATGAGCAGGGTCACACCCCCGGCGCGCGTAATGCCCTCCGGCCCGAGCCTCAGCGCGTAGCCCTGCATGAGCGCAAACGGCGCATTGCTCCCGCTCAGCGCGCTGACGGCGCCCGTCAGATCGGCGGCATACGCCCGCAGGACGAACAGCGACAGCAGCGCCGCCGCGGCGTTCGCCGCCAGCCCCCGCCTGCGCGCGGGCACCGTCGAGACGACCAGCGCGCCCGTCGCCAACAGCACGGGATTGACCGTATAGATCAGCAGCGCCGTCGTGCTCGTCAGGCCGATGGAGAGCTTGTCGATCAGGGTAAATTGCCCGTAGTCGCGCAGGTTGACCAGCGCGATGGACTCCTGCGCGCGCACGGCGTTGCCGGGGCAGCAAAGATGCAGCGCCAGCTCAACCGCCGCCACGCCCAGCACGACCGCCGCCGCGGCGCTCACGCGCCTTTCCCGCACCCGGAGCGCGATGCCGAACACCAGCGACGCGCCCACCAGCACCGCCGCCGTCTGCTCCTGGTTCGCGCCGAAGAGCGCCAGCGGCACCGCGGCGATCTGCCAGAAGCGGCTGGTCTTCCTGCCCCAGAGCGCGTCCGCCAGCGGAATCAGCGCGCCCGCCGTGCAGGCCAGCGGCCAGTAGTAGTTGAGGCTCGTCGCCATCCAGCCGGTGCTGCGCAGCACGGCGAACGGGATCGCCGTCACCAGGCACGTGGAGAGCGCCAGCATGCCCGGGCGCTGCGCGCACCCCGCCAGACGGCACAGCGCATAGGCGAGCAGCACCATCATGAGGCTGTCCAGCACGCGCCACGCCCAAATCGAGTGCGTGACAAAGACCAACGCGCCCTCGATGAGCAGGCGGCTTGACCACGTCTCCCACCGCGTTTTGAGGAAGGCAGGGACGCCCTCCCCGCGCGAGAGCACGTCCTCGAACACCCAGTCGTCCAGCAGCAGATTGTCGCAGTTCATGTGCATGACCAGCTGCACGAGCAGCAGTGCGAGCAGAACGAGCGCGCAGCGCACGCGCGCATCTTTGAGCCGCTTCATTTGCCCGCCTCCTCCGCTCCGTTCCTGCGCACGGCGGTCAGGCCGTCCTGCGAGAGCGCGATGTCCACGCCCGCGTCGATCAGCCGCCGCGCGCCGTCCGATTCATCGACGAGCACCACGGCGTACTGTCCGTCCGAAAGCAGCCGCCGCGCCGCCGACGCGGCAAAGCCGCAGTGGTCATCCATGCCCGGCTCCTGCCCGGCCGGTGCCCAGCGAACCATCTGCGTGTTGAGCAGCACGATCTCCTCCGGCCGCTCCGCCGGAATCAGCCCGACGCGCACGCGCACCTCGCCCACAGCCTGCTCCGGGCGCAGCAGCGCGCCCGAGATGCACAGCATGCCGTCCGTTTCCGTCAGCTCCCGCAGGAAAAGCGCGAAGCTGCGCTCCCCGTCCGTGTACACCGGGAGCTGCGCGACGCCCAAAAGCCCTTCCTCCACCGCCATGTCCTGCTTGGCGCGCGCCAGCAGCACATAGTCGCTCACCCGCGCCGTGCCGCGCAGCGTGAGCGCGTTCACGACGTGCAGCGCGCAGACCGCCGCCGCCAGCAGCAGGATGCCCGCCAACGAAAGCAGCACCACGCCGCGCCTCGGCCCCTCACGCATCGCCCAGCCACCGCCTCTCCAGCGTCTCATAGAGCGCCGTGCCCGCATTCACCTTGCGGCAGAACACGCAGCCCGACGCGTCAATCGCGGGCAGATCCCGCAGCTCCAGCAGCGCGGGCGTGCCGCGCTCCGGCTCATCCCAGACGGAAAAGCGCAGCGCGTCCCCGGTGATCTTCCCCTCCCACGGCGTACCCGCAAAGGCGTTCTGGAAGTAGAACTCCTCCGGGATGTAGGCGTAGCGCAGCCTGCGCAGGAGACGCCGGTTCTGCGGCGCATCGACCGCGTGGCGCGCGGCCTCGCGCGGCATCGACAGCCAGACCAGCCCCTTGTGCGGCACGCTCAGGCGGCGGTGGATGTGCAGCATGTCCTGGAAGCGGTCGATGCGGCCAACCCAGTTCTGCGCGTGCTCGCTCATGTCCCGGTAGTTGAGCCGGTGCATGAAGTGATAGTGCTCATAGCGGTGGGCAAGCTCCGGGTAGTCCGCCGTCGTCAGGAACTGCATGTGGATGCGCTCGTCGCCGTCGAAGAAGCGCGCAAATGCCGCTGCGCTCACGCAGGGAAAGTCCTGCGCGGAGATCAGGTGCAGGTGCGTGACGCGCGGGTCCTCGAGCGCCATGCGGCACAGATCGATCAGCGCGTGCAGGTGATACACGCTGCCCCAGTTGACCCTGTAGCGGGAAACCGCGCGCACGTTTTCCATGGCGTTCAGCGCGGCCAGCTGCGCATCGGTGATGCCGCTCTTTTTGTCCACATGCACGAAGCACAGCGCGTGCGTCCCCAGCGCGGCCAGCATGCGCGAAAGGCCGTCAAAGTCCTGATACGCCGTGATGATCATCGCCTGCATGGCGCCGTCCTCCTTTTCTCCGCCATATCAAAAGCCGCCCGGAAAGCAGGCGGCTTTTCAGAGGTGAAAGAACCGTTTCCACCCCTATTTTACAGGATATACTGCTTCATGTCCAGCTTTTTTGCGTCGGCGCAGAGGTGCTCGCGCACATAGTCGCCGTTGATGACCACATCGACATCCGGCATGTCGCCGCCCGCATTGAAGGAGATGTCCTCGAGCATCTTTTCAAACAGCGTGTGCAGCCTGCGCGCGCCGATGTCCTCCTTCGTCTCGTTCTCGGTCTGCGCGGCCTCGGCCAGCGCGTCGAGCGCGGACTCCTCGAAGTGCAGATGCACATGATCGACGGCGAGCAGCGCCTCATACTGGCGGGTGAGCGCGTTGTCGGTCTTGGAGAGGATCGCCTTGAAGTCCTCGCGGGTGAGCGGCTTGAGGCTCACGCGCACCGGGAAGCGGCCCTGCAGCTCGGGGATGAGGTCGGTGACCTTCGCCACGTGGAACGCGCCCGCGGCGATGAAGAGCATGTAGTCCGTCTTGACGACGCCGTACTTCGTATTGACCGTGCTGCCCTCGACGATGGGCAGGATGTCGCGCTGCACGCCCTCGCGACTGACGTCCGGGCCGTTGGCCGCGCGCCCGGCGACCTTGTCGATCTCGTCGATGAAGACGATGCCGTCCTGCTCGGCGCGGCGCAGCGCCTCCTCGGTGACGGCGTCCATGTCGATGAGCTTGTCCTCCTCCTCGGCGAGCAGGATGCGGCGGGCATCTGCGACCTTCATGCGGCGCTTTTTCATCTTTTTGGGGATCATGTCGCCCATGACGGAGCCGATATTGACGCTCGCGCCGTTGATCTCGACGTCCTTGGGCGTATCCTCGACCTCGACCTCGATTTCGAGATCCTCCAGCTCGCCGCGCATGAGCTGTCCGCGCAGCTCCTCGCTGCGCTGGGCGACGCGCACCTTCTCGCTCTCCGGCAGCTCCGGCTGCTTGGGCTTGTTGCCCAGCAGCACGTCGATGGGGTTGACGGGCTTGCGGTCGGGGTGCAGGATGATGTCGATGATGCGGTCCTCGGCGAGCACGGTGGCGCGGGCGCGCACGGACTCGCTGGCCTTCCTCTTGCAGATGCGCACGCTGGCCTCGACGAGGTCGCGGATGATGCTCTCGACATCGCGGCCGACATAGCCGACCTCGGTGAACTTGGTGGCCTCGACCTTGACGAACGGCGCGTCCACGAGCTTGGCCAGCCGGCGGGCGATCTCGGTCTTGCCCACGCCGGTGGGGCCGACCATCAGGATATTCTTGGGGACGATCTCATCGCGGATCTCCGGAGGGAGCTGTCCGCGGCGGTAGCGGTTGCGCAGCGCAACGGCGACCGCGCGCTTGGCCTCGTCCTGGCCGATGATATAGCGATCGAGCTCGCGCACGATCTGCTTGGGTGTCAGTTCCATGGAATCACCTCTTGATTGATGTGAGCGCCTGACGGGCGATTCGTATTTTCAGAAAAAAACGAGCCATAAGCGCGAAGCATTCCAAATCGCAGGTTGAACATCTGCCGAAGTCCGCGCTTTCGGGGCGCACGAAGTCGCTTTGCGCATTCGCCGCCGTAGACCGCCTTCGGCGACAACGGCGAAATGTGCGTTTGCAGAAAGCGGCTTGCGTGTGTAAGGTTGGGGACGTTGGGGGATTTCATCCCCCAAACCCCTAGCCTGGGGACCAGTCCCCAGACCCCTTCTTCGCTTCGCGCTGTTTGAAGCTATTCTGCGCAGCTTCGTTTACGCGTCCTCAACGATCACGTTATGGTTCGTGAACACGCAGATGTCGGCGGCGATGTGCAGCGCCTTCTCCGCGATCTCGTGCGCAGACAGGTCGGTGTTCTCCTTGAGCGCGCGCGCCGCGGCCATCGCATAGTTGCCGCCGGAGCCGACCGCCGCAATGCCGTCGTCCGGGACGATGACCTCGCCCGTGCCGGAGATGATCATAAGCGTTTCCCCGCTCGCCGCGATGAGCATCGCCTCCAGCTTGCGCATCGCCTTGTCCGCGCGCCATTCCTGCGCCAGCTCCACCGCCGCGCGCTCCATGTTGCCGGAAAACTGCTCGAGCTTCGCCTCGAAGCGGTCGCACAGCGCAAACGCGTCGGACACCGTCCCGGCAAAGCCCGTGACGACCTTGCCGCCATAGATGCGGCGCACCTTTTTGGCCGTCGCCTTGAAAATCGTGCTTTCGCCCATCGTCACCTGGCCGTCGCCGGCGACAGCGATCTTTCCATCCTTCAAAACAGCACAGATGGTCGTGCCCTTCAGTGCCATACTTACCTCCAAAGCATTTGATGTACCTGTATTATACCATGCCGCGCGCCGTTTTCACAGCCCAATATCCCGTCAGTCAAAATCGGCGCAGAGCGGGTTGGAGCGCAGCGCCTCGATGACATTGAGCGCGCGCGCGGCGATCTGTCCGTAGCGCTCCTGCTTGTTGCGGATGCGCCGCTCACAGGGCGCGATCAGGCCGAAGTTGGCGTTCATCGGCTGGAAATCGCCGGATGCATGCGCAACGTGGTGCGCCAGCGCGCCGATGGCGGTCAGCTGCGTGAAATCGACCGGCGCAAGCCCCAGCAGCTGCCGGGCGAGGGAGATGCCCGCGACCATGCCGCTCGATGCGCTCTCCACATAGCCCTCCACGCCGGTCATCTGCCCGGCGAAGTAGACGCCCGGGCGGCTGATCATCTGGTAATTCGCGTCGAGGAAGCCCGGCGAATGGAGGAACGTGTTGCGGTGCATGACGCCGTAGCGCAAAAACTCCGCGTGCTCCAGGCCCGGGATCATCGAGAAGACGCGCTTCTGCTCGCCCCACTTGAGCCGCGTCTGGAAGCCCACGAGGTTATACATCGTGCCCGCGGCGTTCTCCGCGCGCAGCTGCACGGCAGCGTACGGCTCGCGGCCCGTGCGCGGATCGGTGAGGCCGACGGGCTTCATCGGGCCGAAGGCCATGACCATCTCCCCGCGCGCCGCCATGACCTCGATGGGCATGCAGCCCTCGAAGACCTGCGTGCCGCCAAAGCCGTGCACGTCGGCCTTCTCCGCGGTGAGCAGCGCCTGATAGAACGCCTCGTACTCCTCGCGGCTCATCGGGCAGTTGAGGTAGTCGTCGCCGCGGCCGTAGCGGCTCTGGCGGAAGACCTTGTCCATATCCAGCGATTCGCCGGAGACGATGGGCGCGGCCGCGTCAAAGAAGTTGAGCGTTTGCAGGCCCGGCAGCGCGGCGATCTGCGCGGCGAGCGCGTCGCTGGTGAGCGGGCCGGTGGCGATGATGGCATTGCGCGCCGGGAGCTGTGTGACCTCTGCGTGCTCAACGGTGATGAGCGGATGGCCGCTCACCGCGTCGGTGATATACTGCGAGAACGCCTCGCGATCGACGGCGAGCGCGCCGCCCGCGGGCACGCGCGTGGCGTCGGCGGCGCGCATGACGAGGCTGCCGAGCTGGCGCATCTCCTCCTTGAGCAGGCCGACGGCGTTGGTGAGCTGGTCGCTGCGCAGGGAGTTGGAGCAGACCAGCTCCGCGAAGCCCGCGTGATGATGCGCGGGGGTGTATTTGTCCGGCTTCATTTCGATCAGCGTCGTGGGCACGCCGCGGCGGGCGAGCTGCCACGCGGCCTCACACCCGGCAAGACCCGCGCCGATGACGGTTGCTTGTTCCATAGGCTCTCCTTTATTTATTCAAAAAAACGAACCATAAGCGCGAAGCGAGGAAGGGGTCTGGGGACAATGTCCCCAGGCAGGTCTGGGCGGCAGCCCAGCGTAACCCCATCGCGAAGCGATCAAAGAAAAAAGCAGTCAGGGAGCGAAGCGAACCCTGACGGGGGATTTTCTGAAGGCTCGCATTGATTTGCAGACCTCATCACAGGATTCGCTCACGTCAAACGCCCCGCCGGCAGCTTCCGACGGGGCGCGCGCATTATTCCTTCTCCTCGTCCTCGGCGGGGGCGGGAATCTTCTCGCGGCACGCCTCGTTGGCGCAGAGGTAGTAATTCTCCTTCTTCCCGCGCTTGAAGACCATGTAGCCGCCGCACTTGGGGCACTTCTGCTCGACTGGCATCTCCCAGGAGACGAAGTCGCACTCCGGATACCGCTCGCAGCCGTAGAACTTGCGGCCCTTGCGCGAGGTCTTCTCCAGCAGCTTCCCGCCGCACTTGGGGCAGGGCGCCGCGATCTCGACCTGAATCGCCTTCGTATTGCGGCAGGCCGGGAAGTTCGGGCACGCCAGGAACCGGCCGAACCGCCCCAGCTTGTAGACCATCATCGCGCCGCACTGGTCGCACACGACGTCGGAAACCTCGTCCTTGATCTCGACCTTCTCGATGCTCTGCTCCGCGTGCTCGAGCGTCTTCTCAAACGGGCCGTAGAACTCGCTGATGACCTCGCGCCACTGGCGCTTGCCGGCCTCCACGTCGTCGAGCTGCTCCTCCATGCCCGCGGTGAACGCGATGTCCACAATGTCAGAGAAGTACTCCTTCATCATATCGGTGATCATCACGCCCAGCTCGGTCGGGAAGAGCTGCTTCTTCTCGCGCATGACGTAGCCGCGCGCGAGGATGGTCGAGATGGTCGGCGCGTAGGTGGACGGGCGGCCGATGCCCTTTTCCTCCAGCGCACGCACCAGCGACGCCTCGGTGTAGCGCGGCGGGGCCTGCGTGAAGTGCTGCGTGGCGTCGGTCGCCTCGACCTTCGCCTCGCTGCCCTCCTGCACGTCCATCATGCCGCCGGCGGTCTCCTCCTCCGGCTCGTCGCGGCCCTCCTCATAGACGGCCGTGAAGCCGGCAAACTTCATGCGCTCGCCGGTGCAGCGCAGCGTCACGCCGCTTGCGGACGCGACCTCGATCTGCTGCGTCTCGTAGACGGCGTCGGCCATCTGGCAGGCGACGAAGCGCAGATACACGAGCCTGTACAGGTTGAACTGGTCGCGCGTAAGCGACGCCTTGATGTCCTCCGGGCGCAGGTCGAGGTTCGCGGGGCGGATGGCCTCGTGCGCGTCCTGCGCGCTCTTGCGGCCCTTGTAGACGTTCGGCTTTTCGGGGACGAACTCCGCGCCGTAGCGCTCGGCGATCATCTCCCGTGCCCCGGCGACGGCCTCCTCGGACAGGCGCACGCTGTCGGTGCGGATGTAGGAGATCAGGCCCAGCGTGCCGCGGCCCTCGATGTCAACGCCCTCATAGAGCTGCTGGGCGATCTGCATCGTCTTGGCGGTGGTGAAGCCGAGCTTGCGGCTGGCCTCCTGCTGCAGGTTCGACGTGGTGAACGGCGGCGCCGGATGCTTGCGGCGCTCGCTGCGCTTCACGGATTTGATGGTGAAGCTGCCCTGCTCAATGCGCGCGCGGGCCGCTTCCGCCTGCTGCGCATTGTCGATCTGGACGCGCTTGCCGTCGAGCGCGTAGAGCCGCGCCTCCATGCGCTGGGCGCCGGAGCGCAGCGTCGCGCTGACATGCCAGTACTCCTCCGGCTCGAACGTCTCGATCTCGTGCTCGCGGTCGACGACCATGCGCGTGGCGACGGACTGCACGCGGCCCGCGGACAGGCCCTTCTTGATCTTCGCCCAGAGCAGCGGGCTGATCTTGTAGCCGACCAGGCGGTCGAGCACGCGGCGGGCTTGCTGGGCATCCACCAGCTGCATGTTGATCTGCCGCGGGGTCTTGATGGAGCTCTTGACGGTCTTTTCGGTGATCTCGTTGAACTCGACGCGGCAGGCACTCTGCGGGTCGATGCCCAGGATGGTGGCCAGGTGCCAGGAGATGGCCTCGCCCTCGCGGTCCGGGTCGGTGGCGAGGATGATGGACTTGGCGCCCCTGGCCTCCTTGCGGATGCGCTCGAGGACGTCGCCGCGGCCCCGGATCGTGATGTATTTCGGCTCGAAGCCGTGCTCGACGTCCACGCCCAGCTGGGACTTGGGCAGATCGCGGACGTGGCCGTTGGAGGCCTCCACCTTGTAGGTGCGGCCCAGGAATTTTGAGATGGTGCGCGCCTTGGCAGGCGACTCCACGATCACCAGCTTGTATGCCGGCTTGCGATTGTTCAAAACGATTCCTCCAAAGCGCGGCGCTCGCCGCGGTACTTGCAAAAGCAGCCGGCGCCATGCCCGGGGGAATGACTGCCGACAGCTTGAAAGGATACCAGCCCTTTTTGATTCTGTCAAGGAGAAATTGTGGATTTTATCGGGAAGTTTCTTCATTAGAGTCGGTTTTTATACTGCTATCCGCAGAACCGGCCCGTGCAGTGAGCGGCCGTCAGGTATCGCTTCGCTCCCTGACTGCTTCTTCTTTGATCGCTTCGCGATATGGATACGTTGGGGGATTTCATCCCCCAAACCCCTAGCCCGGGGACCAGTCCCCGGACCCCTTCTTCGCTTCGCGCTTATAGCTCGTGTCTTTCAATTTTTCTGCCGCGCCTCACGGGAGCGCGTAGCGCAGGCCCGGCAGCGCGCGGATGACGCCGTCCATGTCCATCATCATGAGGATGGCGCCCAGCTCGTCGCTCGGCAGGCCGACGGCCTCGCACAGCTCGTCGAAGTCGCGCTCGCCCTGCTCAAGCAGCCGCCAGACGGCCGCCTCCGTCTCCCCGAGGCCGCGGGGCATCGCGCGGGATTTCTCCTGCCGCGGCGCCTCCTTCGGCAGCTCCCGGGGCAGGTCACGCGGCAGGGCGCCCGACGGCTCGATGGACAGCGCGCCGAGGATGTCCTGCGCGCAGGTCGCCAGGCGCGCGCCCTCGGAGAGCAGCAGGTGCGGCAGCTGGGAGCCGGGGCTGTCCACCCGGCCCGGCAGCGCGAAGACCTCCCGCCCGCATTCCAGCGCGTCCTGCGCCGTGCGCAGCGCCCCGGAGCGGCGCGGTCCCTCCGTGACCAGCACGCCCAGCGACATGCCCGCGATGATCCGGTTTCGGTGCAGGAAGCTGTACTTCGTCGGCGCGACGCCCGGCGGATACTCGCTGGCCACGCTGCCGCCGCTCTCGATGATCTCGCGCATCAGCGGCACGTTTTCGGCGGGATACGGCTTGTCCAGCGCGCCGCCCAGCACGGCGACGGTGCGCCCGCCCGCGTCAAGCGCGCCGCGGTGTGCACAGGCGTCGATGCCCAGCGCCATGCCGGAGACGATGCACATGCCCGCCCCGGCCAGCTCGCCCGCGAGCCTGCGCGTCTGCGTGCGGCCGTAGTCGCTCGCGCCGCGCGTGCCCACGACGGCGAAAGGGAACGGATCGTCGAGCGCTGCGCGGCCGCAGACAAAGAGCAGATGCGGCGGGTGCGCGATGTGGCGCAGCAGCGGCGGATAGCCGGGCGAATCGCGCAGGAGAAGCTGCAGCCGCTCCGCCGCGATCGTATCGAGCAGGCGGTCCGCCGCACCGGAGCGCATCATCCGCCGCAGGGACACCACGCCGTTTTCGCCGAGCTGCAGCGCAAACGCCATCGGATCGGCGAGCACCTCGAGCGCGCTCTCCGCCGCGCGCAGGGCCATCTCCCGCCGCCCATAGCTCACGCCGGGCGCCGCGCAGAGCACGGCCATGGCCTCCTCCTCCCGCATGCGATCACCTCCGTCCGCTTCTTTTTTTCATTATACGCGCTTGACCGCGCTTGTCAACCGTCGGCCCCCAAAGCGGGCTGTACCCGCTCCCACCTCCGAACAACTTCGTCAGGCGATGTCTCCCGGTGCCCGCTGTACGATCCTTTGGCGCAATTCCCGAATACGAAAAAACCGCACGCCCTGGGGGCATGCGGCGCTTCGTTTTCCCTTTTACGCCTGTTTGAGCCACGGCAGCGCGCGCTCGAGCGCCATCACGATGACCGGGATGAGCACGATGTGCACGATGATGCCCGGCACCGCGTTGATGAACGCGCCGGACATGAACGCCGCCCAGGTGAACGCGGAGCCGCTCACGCCGGAGAGGATCACGCGTACGACGCCCCAGACCACGCGGCCGCCGAGCATCGCGGCGATGAGCGCGATGTAGATGGACGAGCGCCTGCGGGGCAGACGGCGGTAGAGCACGCTGGAGATCAGGCCGTAGGCAGCCAGCTCAAAGCACATCGCCACGCCGGTCGGGAAGATCGGCGGCATGCCGAAGAGCGCGAAGCGCAGCAGCGGCGCAATCAGGCCGACCACAGCGGCATAGGCCGGGCCGCAGAGGAAGCCGCACAGCAGCACGGGGATGTGCATCGGGCTGAGCGCGCTGCCGATCTGCGGGATCTGGCCGGTGAGGAAGGGCAGCACCATGCACAGCGCAAGGCAGATCGCGCTGGTCACGAGCATCCGGACATCAAGTTTTCCTTTGGACATGGTTTTCTCTCCTTTATCGCTTCTTCCCGGCTGGGCCGGGCGCAGCGCCTGCGTGGCGCGATTGAGAGAAAAGGCATTTGTTTTTTCGCTCCGGCTGGGCCGGGGCGGGCCGCACGGAGGGCGGCCGAAGTTCAGTATAGCATATGCGGCGAGGGGTTGGCAATCGTTTTGTTGGGCGAACGGGGACGGAAGCGGCTTCAAGCGGCGTTGGCACGGCCGAAAGCGTCGCCTTCGGCGACTGTTCGGCCTGCGTTCCTGGCTTCGCCTGGATTGGGATACGTTGGGGGATTTCATCCCCCAAACCCCCAGCCTGGGGACCAGTCCCCAGACCCCCTCTTCGCTTCGCGCGGTTTTAAGCCTTTTGACTTTGATTCATCTGTAGCAGCTGATTCACGGCGGCGTTCACCAGCTGCGAAAGCGTCATCTGCTGGGTCC
>CAMENN010000027.1 GCA_945928315.1 uncultured Clostridia bacterium | reverse complement strand
TTGCACAGCGCGCGGGCGATGGACACGCGCTGCTGCTCGCCGCCGGAGAGCTGCGCCGGGAAGTTGGCAAGCCTTGCGCCCAGCCCGACCTGCTCCATGACGGTCTTCGGGTCGAGCGCGTCCTTCGGGCAGACCTGGCGCGCCAGCTCGACGTTTTCCAGCGCGGTCAGGTTGGGCATGAGGTTGTAGAACTGGAACACGAAGCCCACGTCGTGCCGGCGGTACTCGGTGAGCTGCGGGCCGCGCAGGCCCGTGATCTCCTTGCCGCCGACGGTGATGCGGCCGCTGGTGGCCTTGTCCATGCCGCCCAAGAGGTTCAGGATGGTCGTCTTGCCCGCGCCGGAGGGGCCGAGCACCACGCAGAACTCGCCCTTCTCGATCGTAAAGCTGACGTTGTCCACGGCCTTCACGACGTTGTCGCCGGTCTGATAATACTTGCAGACGTCTTCAAAAGTGATATAGCCCACGGGAAGCCTCCTTGCGTGAAAACAAAACAGAAAAACGTTTTTACATTTCGGAAAGAATCAATCGGGCCGCGTAAAAACAAATTCCCGATTTGTTTTTATTATACGGCTGCCCGGCACGCCTGTCAATACAGAGCGCGTGAAAAAGCGGCTGACCCCTGTGAACAAATGTGGCAAAAAAGCGGCATGAAAATGGCGTCCTCATCCGTCTGTATAGAAAAGGAAGAAAACGGGAGGACATGGCCATGGAACGGAAACTCTTTGCACTGCTTTTTGCTCTGCTTCTGACGTTTGCGGCGGCGGGGCTTGGCGAGGACGCGCTGCCGCAGGCGGTCATCGAACTGTGCGCAGCGGCGCATCCGGACAGGGAAATCGTATCGCAAAGCGGCTGGGGCGACGCGTCGCGCGGGCAGTTCGCCCTCGCACTGCGCACGGATGAGGGCTATGTGCTCTGCGTCGCGGAGAAGGACGAGGGCGACGCGGCCTATGCGCTGACCATCGACAACGACCGGGCGATTCCGGGCGGCGATACCCCGCGCCTGACCATGGACACGGATAACTGCCTGTTCATCAGCCAAATTGTGGGGGAGAAGGAGCAGATCACCTGGCGCAGCGACAAGCGGGACGGCGTCTGGGGGCCAGTGAACATCGTTTACCGCTACGCCTGGGACGATCACACCGACGTGGAGCATTACGCGGGCATCGCGGGCGGCGCACTGATCCTCTCCTCGCAGCGCTGGGACAAGAACGAAAACGCAATTTCCGAGCCGGAGAGCCGCATGCCCGTGCCGGTGGATGCAAGCTACATCGAGCGCTTCGGGCTCGCCACGTTCGATTCCCGCAGCGTCAACGTGTACTCGGGCGAGGTGCGCGCCGAGCCGGGGCTGTGCGCCGGGCTGCTGGAGGAGGGCGAAACGCTCGTGCAGCTCGCTGTGCAGAGCGACTGCCTGCTGATGCTCGTGGACTGCGCGGACGGCACGCGCCGCCTGCGCATCGCTGATGTGGGCGGTGGGCTGCGGCGGAACGGCCCTGTGCCGCAGAACATGTCGATGGACACGTTCCACATGGGCGACGGACAGCTTTTCCTCGGGACGGACGGCGACCTGTTCTGCTTCGCGCGCACGCAGGATCAGGGGTGGTACCTCTCCTGCGTGCAGGGGCAGGACACGTTCAGAATCTCCCCGCTGGGCATCCGCGATCTGGAAGCGCCCGCCGCCATCATGACCAACGACGCCATGCGATACGGCACGCACCCGTGGTCGCTGGAGATCACGCAGCTCGACCTCATGCAGCTGCCCGCGTCCTGGGCAGAGGCGATGGCCCAGCTGGACACGTCCTGCTACGCACTGGTCAACAACCCGAACCCCGCGGACAGGCTGCACCTGCGCACGAAGCCGGAGAAGGGCGCGGCGTCGCTGGGCAAGTTCTACAACCGCACGCCGGTGTGGGTGCTCTCCGTCGAGGGTGAATGGGCGCATGTGTATGTCGGCGGGGTGCGGGGCCTCGAGGGCTACATGATGACGAAGTACCTCGCGATGGGCGGGGAGAACCCGCAGGTGAAGTGCGCGTTCGAGACGCTGTTCATCGCCGAGGGGGTCGAACGCGTGCCGCTGCTGGACGCGCCGGACAGAAGGAACGGACGGGTCGTCTGCGATCTGACGGCGGGTCAGGACTATGAGATCGTCGGCGTGGCCGGGGAGGACTGGCTGGTGATCATGACGTGGGACGGCACGGTCGGCTACGCGCTGCGGGAGCTGTTCTGGGAAGGGAACGGCTGATGGTATCCTCAGATAGTAACAAGCCATAAGCGCGAAGCGAAGAAGGGGTCCGGGGACTGGTCCCCGGGCGGGGTTTTAGGGGCGAGGCCCCTAACGTTCCTATATCGCGAAGCGATCAAAGAAAAAAGCAGTCAGGGAGCGAAGCGTTACCTGACGGTTGATCCTTGCAGGGCTTGGGGTGATGAAATGTGAAACCTGCCTTTACACCGGCCGGGTTTATCGTGTATAATGTCCAGAGAATGGAAACAGCAGCCCGCCTGTGCGGGCTGGAAAGGAGTACGCATGCAACCCGACATCAGATGGCTGGACGACCCGCAGGTGTTCCGCGTGAACCGGCTCGACGCGCACAGCGATCATCCCTTCTTCGAGGGCGAGGCGCAGTATGCCGCCGGAGAGGATACACTGCGCCAGAGCCTTGACGGCGTCTGGCAGTTCGCCTATGCGCAGTGCGCGGCGCAGCGCCCGGCGCAGTTCTACCGGGAGGACTTTGACCGCTCCGCCTTCGGCGAGATCGCCGTTCCGGGGCACATCGAGCTGGCCGGCTACGACAGGCTCCATTACATCAACACCATGTACCCCTGGGAGGGCCACTATTTCCGCCGCCCGACCGGCAGCGGCCTGCCCGGCGTGCAGGCGGAGGGCGAGTTTTCCGGTGCGGACTACAACCCCGTCGGCTCCTATGTGAAGACGTTCGACCTCGACCCGGCGCTGCGCGGCAAGCGCGTGATCATCCGCTTTGAGGGCGTGGAGCAGGCGATGTATGTCTGGCTCAACGGGCAGTTCATCGGCTATGCCGAGGACACCTTCACCCCCTCGGAGTTCGATCTGACCGGTGCCGTGCGCGAGACGGGCAACCTGCTCGCCGTCGAGGTGCACAAGCGCAGCACCGCCGCGTACCTCGAGGATCAGGACTTCTTCCGCTTCTTCGGCATCTTCCGCAGCGTCAGCCTGCTGGGCCTCCCCGCGGCGCATGTCGAGGACCTGTGGGTGCGCCCGCAGCTCGACGTGGCGACGGGCCATGGCGATGTCCGCGTGACGCTGCGCCTGTCCGGCGATGCGCGCCGCGCCGACATCCGCGTGCTCGACGGCGAATCGGTCTGCGCGCAGACCACGAAGGACTGCGAGGGCGCCGCGGACGTGACGCTCGCCATGCCCGGCGCGGTACATATCTGGGACAACCACGACCCGCACCTGTATACGCTGGAGGTACGCCTCTACGATGCGGACGGCGCGCTGCGTGAGATCGTGCCGTGGCGCTTCGGCTTCCGGCATATCGGGATCGACGAAAACAAGGTCATCCGCCTGAACGGCAAGCGGCTGATCCTCAACGGCGTCAACCGCCACGAGTGGAACGCGCGCACCGGCCGCTGCATCACCGAGGCGGACGAGCGCTGGGACATCGAGTGCTTCAGGCGCAACCACATCAACGCCGTGCGCACCTGCCATTACCCCGACCGGCTCAGCTTCTATGCCCTGTGCGACGAGAACGGCATCTACATGATGTCTGAGACGAACCTCGAGAGCCACGGCTCCTGGCAGAAGATGGGCCCGATCGAGCCCTCCTGGAACGTGCCGGGCAGCCTGCCGGAGTGGAAGCCCGTCGTGCTCGACCGCGCGGCGAGCAACTTCGAGTGGTTCAAGAACCACACGTCGGTGCTCTTCTGGTCGCTGGGCAACGAGTCCTACGCGGGCGACAACCTGCAGGCCATGCAGGCCTACTTCAAGGCGAAGGACCCGGGGCGCATCGTGCACTATGAGGGCGTCGCCAACTGCCGCTCCTATGAGGACGTGATCTCCGAGGTGGAGAGCCGCATGTACGCCACGCCCGAGGAGGTCGCGCAGTACCTGTCGAACAGCCCGAAGAAGCCCTATATCCTGTGCGAATACATGCACGACATGGGCAACTCGCTGGGCGGCTTTGACGAGTATGTCGCGCTGCTGGACCGGTTTGAGATGTATGCGGGCGGCTTCATCTGGGATTACATCGACCAGGCGCTCCTCGTGCGCGACGAGGTGACGGGGCGCGAGGTGCTGCGCTACGGCGGCGACTGGGACGACCGCCCCTCCGACTATGAGTTCTCTGCAAACGGCATCGTCTTCGCGGACCGCACCGAGAAGCCCGCGATGCAGGAAGTGAGGTACCACTATGGCCGATACGACAAATAAGCTGCGCGTGGTCTACGGCGACGTGACGCTGGGCCTTGGCGGCGACGGCTTCCATTACATCTTCTCCTATGCGACCGGCGGCCTCGAGTCGCTGGTGGCGGGCGGGCGCGAGTGGCTCTACCGCACGCCGAAGCCGACCTTCTGGCGCGCGCTGACGGACAACGACCGCGGCTGCCGCTTCCATCTGACCTCCGGCATCTGGCTGGCGGCGGACATGTTCATCCGCGTCACGGGCGTCGAGGTCGCCGTGGACGGCAGGCCCATCGCGCTGCCGAACGCGCCGGAAAACAACCGCTACACCGCGCAGGAGACCGCGGAGCGCGTGGCGCTCACCTTCCGCTATGAGACGATCACCGCGCCCGCGGCGAGGGTCGATGTGACCTACGACGTGACGGCGGACGGGCGCATCCGCGTGACCTGCGCGTATCACGGCGCGAAGGGCCTGCCGGAGCTGCCGGTGTTCGGCCTGCGCATCGTGATGCCGACGAAGGCCGTGGGCTACACCTACGAGGGCCTCTCCGGCGAGACATATCCCGACCGCATGGCCGGCGGCGTGCCCGGCGTCTACGAGGTCACGGGCCTGCCGGTGACGCCGTACGTTGTGCCGCAGGAGTGCGGCATGCACATGCAGACGAAGTGGGTGCGCGTGACGCGAGACAGCGCGCTGTCCAACGTGCGCGGCGAGGTCCCGGCGAGCAGCCTGACCTTTGCCGCGGCGGACGCGCCGTTTGCCTTCAGCTGCCTGCCCTACACGGCCGAGGAGCTGGAAAACGCCACGCACCACGAGGAGCTGCCGCCGCAGCGGCGCACGGTGCTGTGCGTCTGCGGCGCGGTGCGCGGCGTGGGCGGCATCAACTCCTGGGGCGCGGACGTGCAGCCGCCGTACCACATCAGCGGCGAGGGCGAAATCGCCTTCTCCTTTGATATTCTGCCGGAATAAGGCCAGGCCGCTTCAAACCGCGCGAAGCGAGGAAGGGTCCAGGGACTGGTCCCTGGTGGGGTTTGGTGCAAAGCCCCAAGCAGGGTATGGGGCGGCAGCCCCAACGTTCCCCCATCGCGAAGCGATCCAAAAAAGAAAGCAGTCAGGGAGCGAAGCGGGCCCTGACGGGAATTTTCCCGGAGCCTGAGCGAAATCTGAAAGCAGCATAAACGCGGCCTCACGCCTGTCGATTGCAGACGTGAGGCCGCCATTGTATTGCTGTCATGACGGATCAGCCGCTCCGGGGAGGAATAAGCCCCAGGGATGCCTGGCCGTTCTGCTGCTTCTCTTCCAAAAATGCCCGCGGAAGAAAGCGAAGCGCCGTCAGGGGCGATCCAGCAGCACCTCGCTGTTGGTGCCATAGAAGATGTCCTCCCGCCCGGAGACGATCCGGCAGAATTCCTCGATCAGCGGCCAGGTTTCAAACTGATCGAATTCATAGCTGTGTCCCCAGAGGAAAAACAGCTGAGGCGTTTCCGGTTCGCTGTCCACAAACGCGCGCGCCAGCTCCAGCAGGCGGGGATTGGCGTGACGGCAGGTCGTGGGCAGGCGCATCAGGTCGGTGGGGACAGCAAAGGTCTCCGTCTGGATGCAGGTGCGCGCATAGCGCATGCCCTCCTCCCGGGCAATCTCCACGACGCGGTCGGTATAGGTGCCGTAGGGATAGGCCATGCCGGTGATCTCCCGGCCAAAGCGCTGCGCAAGCGTATCCCGGCAGCGCGCGATCTCCTCGCGGACAGTCGCCTCGTCCGCCTGCTCCAGATGCAGATGGGAGCAGGTGTGCCCGGCCACCTCATGCTGCGCATACACGCCGGGCAGCTCCTCCATCGTCAGATGGCGCACGGTGATGGGCGGCTTGGAAAAGATGTCCTGCGCGCGCTGGCGGTCCGGATTCAGGTTGAAGGTGGCACGCAGACCGTAGCGGTCGAGCAGCTCGATCAGCCGGATGTCCTGCGTCACGCCGTCGTCATAGCTGAGGGTGACGGCCTTCATCTTGCCATTCCACATGATGCATACCTCCTTGTCCTGTCAGAAGGGGAAGACGCTGCCGGGCATTGCCCAGTCCACGGACCTGTCCAGCAGGCGGCGGGCCTCGTCAAGCGCGGTCTGCCGCTTTCCCTCGTAGCAGTGCGTGAGCAGCAGGCGGCGGGCACCACTCTCCCGGCAGACGCGCACGGCCTCCTGCGCGCTGGAATGGCGGCAGCCCGCGTTGTGCACCGGATCGACCGGTCCTGCTCCGAGGGAGACCTCGTGCAGCAGCAGATCGACATCCCGGAAAAAGCCCGGCAGGCTCTGCTGATACCGCGTGTCCCCCGTGAAGCCCACGCTGCGCCCGCTTTCCTCATGCACGAGGCGGTAGCTGCGCGCGGGCACGGCATGATCGGCCTCGTGCACATGGACCGCATAGCCCGCATGGTGCAGCGTATCCCCCTCGCCCAGCGGCAGGATGCGGGGCATCCGCGTCACGCAGGCATCGAGCTTGTCGCGGAAGACGAAGCGCAGCGTGAAGTCCACATAGTCCTGCACGGTCTCCCGCGGCCCTGCGATGGTCAGACCGCTCAGGTCGGTCTGACGGCAGACCCGCCAGTAGTGCATCAGCGGCGCGAGGCCCATGTAGTGATCGCAGTGCATGTGCGTCACGAGCACGAGATGCACGTCAAGCGGGTCGACGCCCGCCTCCTGCAGCTGCGTCACGACGCTCGGACAGGCGTCGATGAGGATGCGGTCGCTGACCGTGTAGCAGGAATGGTCGTTGTGGGCAGTCTGATGCCAGTCGGCGGAGCCGAGCACGCGGACAAAGGGTTCGTTCATGCCAATCCTCCTTGTAAAAGGGGCACGGAAAACCGTGCCCCCGCGTTGAGTATGATTACAGCTCGTTGTGGAAGAGCCTGTTGTAGAAGTCCACGTAGAAGTCGTAGTTGTAGGTGTTCAGATCGTTCAGGTAGCTGCTCCAGCTCTCGTCGGTCACGCCGTTCATGACGCTCGTAGCGCAGAAGCCGCGGATGACCTCGTACAGGCCGTCGGTCATGAAGTCGAACTCCTCCTGCGCCTCGGCCGGGACGATGTTCTTGTTCATGTAGTACGGGCAGAAGACGTTTGCGGGCTCGAGCACATCGGTGATGCCCACATAGCGCTGCACGCCCCAGACGGTCAGATCGTCCGTCTCGTAATTCTCCGCCTCAAGCATCAGCGGCGCACCGTCCACCAGGCCTGTCGTGTTGGAGCCGGTGAACGTCTTGCCGACAAGCCAGTCATAGTTCCAGTCGGTCAGCAGCTGGTTGTAGGCGGCCAGCGCCTCCGGCGTGCTGGTGTCATAGCTCTTGACCAGATAGTGGTAGCCGCAGGCCTTGATGTCCTCCTCGGTGGCGTCCTCACCCAGGAAGTTGCCGTCGGCGTCCACATAGTCCCAGAAGAGGAAGCGCTCGCCGTTGCAGATTTCCAGTGCGGTCGTCGGCTCGGAGGCGTAGTTCCAGACCTCCAGCGCCTTTTCCCAGTTCTTGCAGGCGCGGGTGATCACGAAGTCGTTGCGGAAGGCGTTGGCGAAGTCGAGGTTCGCGGTGTACATCTTGACCGGATAGCCCTCGACCGTGGGCGGCACCATCGCCTCAAACTGCAGGAAGAGGTCGGAATCGGTGATGTAGTTGCACGGTCCCCAGCCCCAGAAGAAGCCGACACGGTCCGCATTGCAGTTGGCGGTGAACTGATCGTAGCTCTGGGAGAAGCCCTCGAGGTTGATCAGCTTCTCCTGCCCCAGCTCGTAGAAGAACTCGAGGAAGCTGCGGTAGGCGTCCGTGTTGACCGCGCCCACGACGTTGCCGGCGTCATCGAAGTCATAGAAGACGTTGCCGCCGTTGTACATCGGCAGGCCCCAGGAGGCCGCGCAGTTGATCAGCTGCGTCTTGTTGAAGCTGTCGCAGAAGTCGAACGGGATCTCGTCGTTCGGGTCGCCGTTGCCGTTGGCGTCCTGATCGCGGAAGGCGATGAGCACCTGCTTCAGCTCCTCCATGGTGGTGGGCTTTTCCAGGCCGAGGCGCTCGAGCCACTGCGTGTTGATGTAGGGGATGCCCTGCGTGGTGTGCATGGTGGAGTGCATCTTGCCGCCCGCCAGGCCGTAGATGTTGCCGTCCGGATAGGTGATGAAGTTCAGCCAGTCGTCCACGTTTTCATCGAGGAAGTTGGCCAGATTCGGCACATAGGTGCGGATCTCCTCCTCCGTCAGCGGACGCCAGAGGCTGGTGTTCTGGCTGATGATGGAGTCCTTCATGATCTTGCCCGCCCAGAAGATGTCCGGCAGGTCGCCGGCCAGCAGGGCGGTCAGCTGCTCATCGGTCTGGCCCTCCAGCAGCTCGATCCACTTGATCTTCACGTTGCAGGCCTTTTCGAGCGCCTGCACCCAGTGCTTTTCGCTGTAGGAGGAGGTGATGTCCGTCGTGCGGCGCACGGTGCAGATCGTCAGCTCGACGGGCTCCTCGTCCGCCAGCGCCGCGGCGGTCAGCGCGCACAGCGCCAGGATGAGGCACAGGGCCAGTGTCAGGATGCGTTTTGTCATGGTGTTCCCTCCGTTTCTCATTTTAACAGGACTCGCCTGTTTTTGACAAGTGCTTTGCGCCGCGAAGCCTCAGCTCTTGATGGAGCCGATCATCACGCCCTGCACGAAGTACTTCTGCAGGAAGGGATACAGGCACATGATCGGCAGCGAGGACAGCACGATGACCGCGTAGCGGATGCTGGCAATCATCTGCTGCATCTCCTTGAGCGCATCCGGGTCGCCCAGGTCCTCCGCGCCGGTGTTGATGAGCAGCAGCTGGCGCAGGTAGAGCTGCAGCGGCTGGAGCCGCGTGTCCGTGGTATAGACCAGGGCGTTGTAGTAGCTGTTCCAGTGGTGCACGGCGATGTAGAGCGCGATGACCGCGAGAATCGCCTTGGACAGCGGCAGCACGATGGAGAAAAAGAAGCGCGTGTTGGAGCAGCCATCGATGCTGGCCGCCTCTCTCAGCTCCTCCGGGATGGAGGATTGGCAGAACGTGCGGATGAGCACGATGTTGTAGACCGAGACGCTGCCCAGAATGATCAGCAGGATGCGCGTGTTGACCAGATTGAGCGTGTTGATGACGACGTACGTCGGGATGAGGCCGCCGCTGAAGTACATGGTAAAGACCAGAATGCCCATGATGATCCCCCGGAAGGGCAGATCCTGCCGCGAGAGCGCGTAGCCGCAGGGGATGCACACGCACAGGCCGAACAGCGTGCCAAAGAATGTGTAGCAGAGCGTGTTGCCGTAGCCGATCCACAGCTGGGGCTGGTCAAAGGCATACTTGTACGCGGTGAAGTGCACGCCCCGGGGCAGCGTGATGAGCGCGCCGGAGTTGACGTAGGTGGGATCGGAAATCGAGGCCACCAGCACATACCAGATGGGATAGAAGCACAGGACCACGAACACGCCGAGCAGCACGTAGAACAGCAGGTTGGTCAGGTGGTCGCCCGCGCTGACGCGCTTCATATTCATTCTCTTCATGTGCGACCTCCTCACCACAGACTGTTGCCGGACAGCTTGCCGGAGATCCGGTTGACGGTGACCAGCATGATAAAGTTGATGACGTTGTTGAACAGGCTGACCGCGGCGGAGTAGCTGTACTTCGTGCTCTGGATGCCCATCTTGTAAATGTGGGTGGAAAGCACCTCGGAGACGGAGTAGTTGAGCGCGTTCTGCATGCTGTAGACCTTGTCAAAGCCCAGGGACATGATGCTGCCGAAGCGCAGGATGAGCATGATGGACATGGTGGGCAGGATGCCCGGCAGATCGATGGAGATGATGCGCCGCAGCTTGCCCGCACCGTCGATCATCGCAGCCTCATGCAGCCCGGGATCGATGCTGGTGAGCGCAGCCAGATAGATGATGGAATTCCAGCCCATCTGCTGCCAAACGCCGGACCAGACGTACACATGCCTGAAGTATTTGGCCTCGCCCATGATGTAGGTCGGCGTGCCGCCCAGCGCGCGCACGATGGTGCTCACCCAGCCGCTGTTGACGGAGAACATGCTGTTCATCATGCCCACAAGCACGATGACGGAGATGAAGTGCGGCAGGTAGGTGATCGTCTGGGAGACCTTGCGAAAGCGGCGGCTGGGCACGGCGTTCATGATCAGCGCCAGCAGAATCGGCACCGGGAAGCCGGCCAGCAGGTCATAGAAGCTCAGGATCAGCGTGTTGCGCACGAGCGTGGAAAAGTTGTTGCTGTGGAAGAAGTAGTTGAACCACTTCATGCCCACCCACTTGCTGCCCGTGATGCCGTCGGCAAAGTTGAAATTGCGGAAGGCGATCTGCACGCCGTACATCGGCCAGTAATGAAAGATGAGGATATACAGGAAGGCGGGGAGAATCATCAGGTAGAGCGCGCGGTTATCGATCATCCGGCGGATGGTCTGCTGCCGGTGCTTTCTCTTGACGGATGGCTGCATGCGGGTTCATTCCTCCTTGTCAGCGCTTTTCGGCGGGTTTTCCCTCCGACATCGGCATTATACCGCCCGGCTGCGGGCGAACTCAACATGTCAAAAGGCACTTGCGCTCCTGATGCGCGCTTACGCACACCCGGCGCGTTTTTGCCAAGCATTTTTTCGGGACAGCACACGCACAGATATGGTATAATGGTGCCATGCAACAAGAGAGAAAGGAGGGCGCATGCCCATGCAAACCCTGCTAAGGCGGGCTGTCCGGCGCGTTCGCACGGCAGCGGAGCGGCTGTTCCGCCATTCGCTGCTGCTGCCCATGATGGTCTCCTTCGTCTGCTTCATCGGCTGTGTGCTGCTCATTCTCTCCATCTGGTTCACACGGGATGTCGCCGCGACGCTGGAGGACGTGCTCTACGAGAACGCCGGTCAGTCCGCCGGGCAGACGGTCAGCCAGATGACGGACGCCTTCCGCAGCGTCACCAACATCGCGGCACACCTCTCCTATGCCAACGAGCTCTCCCCCCGCGCCTTCTCCGTCAGTTCCTACGACGCGTATCAGGCCATCAAGGAATACGATACGCCGTTCAATTTCACGCAGCTGGCGGTCTATTACTTTGACAACCCGCTCACCCTGAGCACAAAGGGCACGAGCTACGCGCCCGTGCTCTTCTCGGAGGTGACGCAGCTCGACGCGCTGCTCGAAACCCTGGAGCACACCACGCGGGTGACGCTGCTGTCCACCTCGCTTTACGGCGCGCCGGCAGCGCAGAACCGGCTCATGCTGCTCTACCCGCTCTCCTCGCGCCACAGCGCCATCTTCTTCTTCGACCAGCCGCTGCTGTCCTCCCTGTCCGGCGCCAGCAGCGGCATCAAGGCGATGTTCGACCCGCAGGGGCGTCTGCTCTGGGCCAGCGGGGAGCTGGACGGGCAGACCGCCGCCCGGCTCTTTGCCATGACCGCGCAGGAGAGCGCCGCCCGCCAGCGCGTCTCCCTCTCCGGGACGGACTTCATCTTCTCCTGCGGTCTGATTCCCTACGGCGGGGCGACGCTGGTCGTGCTCGACCCGATCACCACCCAGTTCGACCGGCTCAACGGCCTCATCGGCATGATGGGCGCCGTCTGCGCGGTGATTCTGCTGCTGGGCGTGCTGCTCCTGCTGTTCAGTATCCGTCGGGGCTACATGCCCATCGCGCATCTGGTGCGGGACATCCGCAGCATGCTCCCCCAGCAGCAGGAGGACCAGCCGTCGGACATCGCGACGCTCAAGCAGGTCTATACCCATTACAGCGCGCTGCTGCAGGAGAGCCAGAAGAACGCCCTGCTCTTCTCCGGCGATCAGCTGCGCGCCATGTTCGTGCTGCGCGCCATCAGCGGGCGCTACACCGACGAGCAGGAGCTGCACAACCTCTGCCGCTGGCTGGACATCGAGCTGCCGTACCCGTACTTCTTCGCCTGCATGCTGCTCTTTGAGCGCGTGCCCGACGAGCAGGAGCGCCGCGCCGTGGAGGAGGCGCTCAACACGCTGTCGCTTCCCGGCACGGTCGGCCTGTTCAACCTTCTGCCGGACGGGCACACCGCCGTGGGCGTCGTCAATATCGACGCGAATGACCCCGCCAGGCTGCGCAGCTTCGGCGAAGCGCTGTGCACGAGCCTGCCCGCGTCCATGCCCGCCACCGTCGGCCTTGGGCAGATCGCGGGCGACTTTTCAAGCCTGGGCAAAAGCTATCTGGAGGCGCACGCAGCGCTGGACTACCGGCTCATCAAGGGCAAGAACACCTGGATTGCCTACGACGAGATCCGCCTCCCGGAGACCGCCACAGCCTATCCGCATCAGCTCATCGAGAGCTACATCAATACGCTCAGCGCCTGGGACGTGCAGGGCATCCGTGCGCAGCTGCAGCAGATTGCCGACTACATCAGCAGCAGCACGCTGTCGCTCCAGCAGGTCAAGTGCATCTGCTACGACCTGACCTCGGCATTCCTGCACCGTGTCAGCAGCCTGGATCACCGCGTGAGCTACCGTCCCAGCGCGTCCTACGACGTGTTCAGCATCGCCGAATACGATTCGGTGTCCGATCTGGTGCAGAAGATTGCCGGCTTTTCCGAGAACATTCAGCAATACATCGAGCGCTGTGACGAGCGCCGCACGGACGATCTGATCGCTGAATGCCAGCACTATCTGCTGGAAAACGTCTCCAACGCCCAGTTCTCGCTGACCTCCTGCGCAGAGCGCTTTGACGTCGCCCCGCAGACGCTGCGCCGCAAATTCAAGGAGGCCACCGGCCATACGCTGAGCGCTTACCTGACCTCGCTGCGCATCGACCGGGCCAAAACCCTGCTGGTGCAGACACAGCTGGACGTGAGCGAGATCTGCGCGCAGTGCGGCTATGTGGATCTGAGCTCCTTCATCCGCCTGTTCCGCTCAGAGACCGGCGTCTCCCCGGGCAAGTACCGGGAGATTCACCGCGAGATGGAGCCGAGCGGCGCCGAATGACCGCGCAGGCCGGGTGATGACCCTCGACGGAAGAAGGAAACCAGCGCTGCGCCATGGGATGCGCAGACGACAAGGGCGCTGTCTCAAAATGGCGAAAGCAAGCCATGAGAGACAGCGCCTTTGAATAAGGAGAAGTTGCGAAAGAGCCGGATCAGTCCCGGTCAGCCAGCCGGCTGCCAAAGGACATCTTCACATCGGTATGGAAGGCCCTGGTCATGTACTCGCTGAAGCATCGTCTGCACGCGCACGCCATACGCATCTTCCAATTCCTTCTTGAGAATGTTGGAACGGCGCATCTCCTTTTCATCAAAAACCAGCGGATTGGAAAAGCCTTTCATCCGGCTCACCCCTTTCTTCCCTGATTGTACCGCAGTATCCGCTCGCTATCAAGACGCCGCAATACGCCGAAAAGGGCCGCTCCGCACGGGAGCAACCCTTTTGGTCATGCGATCACTTGGAGACGTTCTCGCCCGCGATCCGGCCGAACACGATGATGTCCGCGATGGCGTTGCCGCCCAGACGGTTCGCGCCGTGGATGCCGCCCGTCACCTCGCCCGCCGCGTAGAGGCCGGGGATGACGTTGCCCTGCGTATCGAGCACCTGCGCCTGCTCGTTGATCTCCACGCCGCCCATCGTGTGATGGACGCGCACCTCGCCCTTGACCGCGTAATACGGGCCCTTGTCCAGCTTTTCGCCGAACACCTTGCGGCCGAACTCCGGGTCCTCGCCGTTCTCGACGTAGCTGTTGTAGGCATTGATGGTGTCAATCAGGTTCTGCGCGTCGCAACCGATCGCCGCCGCCATCTCCTCAAGCGTCTCCGCCTTGATGAGGTTGACGCCGTCCACGACCTCGTCCACCTGCTTGCCGTAGGTGGTCAAGCCGCCGATTTCCTCGTACAGGTGCATGTCGGAGAAGCGATAGTACTCCTGCCCGGGCTGCGCAAGCGCCGCACCCGCCATGTCGTCGCGGCGGCCGTCCTCGCGGACAAAGCGCTTGCCCTCATGGTTGACATAGATGGTGTTGTTGATGGAGGCGGAGAGGCCCACGGTCATCTTCGTCGCAGCGGGCACCAGCTGAATCCACTCCATGTCAATCACGTTCGCGCCGATCTCCGTCGCCATGGCGATGCCGTCGCCGGTGGAGGAGGACACGTTGGTGCTGCGGATGTTCTCGCCCAGCGGCAGCCAGTGCTTGTTGTACGCCTGACCCATTTCGACGTTGGAGGCAAAGCCGCCCGTCGCCAGCACGACACCCTTGTTCGCCTTCAGCGTGAAGGGCGCGCCGTCCGCCGTCACGCCGGAGACGCCGACCACGCGGCCATCCTCCACGAGCAGCTTGTCCGCCTTGAAGTTCAGGCAGATTTCGCCGCCCAGCTCTTCAAACGCCTTCTGCTGCGGATAGACGAACGCAGCGCCCTGCGGGCCCCAAGTTCTGCTCCACGTCGTGCGTGCGGCGCCAGGTCGCGCCCATGCCCGCGTAGACGTGGTTCCAGATCGTCCCCAGATTCTCCAGGAACGTCACCGCATCCGGCGCACTCTTGGCATACAGGTCAATCAGCTCCGGGTTGCCCACATAGTCGCCCTCGACGTAGGTCTGCAGCGCGTGCAGAGCCGGGGAATCGTACAGGTAGTGGTCACCGTTGGCCTCATAGGCCTCGATGTCCTTGCGCACATCGGCCTGCCACTGCGCCATCAGCTCGCAGCGTGGCTCCAGCGCCAGCATGTTTTTGATGACGGACATTTCAGAGGCTTCCATCGTCAGCTGACCCTGACGCGCAGGATCGGAAGCGTTCATGGAGCTGCCCGCCGCCAGCGTGTTGCCGCCGGTGTAGCTCATCTTGTCGATGGCGATGACGGACGCGCCGTTCTTCGCCGCCACATACGCCGCGGTCATGCCCGCGCCGCCGGTGCCGATGACGATGACGTCCGCGGTCCTCATGATCTCCTCCGCAGCGGGGGCCTGGGCCTCCACCTTGAGGTGATCTCCTCCTCGGTGAAGCCGAGGCTCAGCAGCGCGGCCTTGGTCGCCTCCAGCACGGCGTTGCTGGCCAGCGTGCAGCCGGACTTGACATCCACCGCCACGGACTGCGCCGCGATGATCTCGCCGGGCAGATTGCTGATCGCCGGATCGGCAACGCCGGGCGTCTCCTTGTTTTCGAGCACCTCGACGGAGACGATCTGCTTGCCGTCCACCGTCACCTCCACGGTCAGCTCGCCGCCAAAGCCGTTGGCCGTGCCGGTCGCCTTCTGCGTCTCGGCCGCGGCGAAGGGCATCGCCATCAGCAGCACGAGCAGCGAAAGCATCCCCGCAAAGAGCATCTTCCTCATGGTTTTTTCCTCCCGTAAATAGAATGGATTGTTTGTAAATAGTTTAACACAATCCGCCGAGAGGGGCGTAGTTTGAATCCTTCACATGTATTCAATTCTTTCAGGTCGTCTGCGCCGCCAGACTCCGATGACCGACTTGGCGTGTCAAAAGCGGGCAGTGCCCGCCCCACCTCGAACGGCTTGATCAGTCGTTGTCTTCCGGAGCCCGCCGCACGATGCTTTGATAAAATTTCTATACCACAACAAGCCGGCCCGTTCTCCCAGGCAGGAGAGCGGGCCGGTTTGTTTCATGGAATTACTCCGCAATCTTCGCGTTGACCGCTTCGGTCAGGGCATCCAGCAGACTGACGTCGCCGGTCGCCAGCACGTCCGCAAAGCCGCTCTTGATCATGCTGTACGTCTCCTCGGAGGCCTTCATGGAGTACGGCAGCGACACCGCATAGCCCTCGCTGACCATGTCCGTGAACACCTTCGCGCCGTACTGCGCGTAGTTCTCCACCCAGAGCGCATCCGTGCCCTCGTAGGCCGGAATGACCGTCGCCGCCGTCATCGCCTGGGACTCGTAGGAGGCGAGGTACGTCAGGAACGTCTTGGCCGCGTCGATGTTCTGGGAGCACGCCGGGATCGCCCAGATCAGAGAGTGGGAGATGGACGCGGGCTTCTCGCCCATCGCCGGGAGCGCGCAGACGCCGAGATCGTCGCCCAGCGCCTCCGCGTAGGAGGCCATCGACCAGCTGCCGTTGAAGAGCATGCCGGCCATGCCGTTCAGGAAGCGGTTGCCGGAGCTCATTTCCGCCTGCTCCTCGATGGTCGGGGAGGCGTGCTCGACGAGGATGACATCGGAGAGCTTCTTGAGCGCGTCCTTGGCCTCGTCGCTGTTCAGCACGCACTGGCCGTTCTCGTCAAACGCCATGCCGCCGTTGGAGTAGACCATGTCGTACACGACGGAGTTGGGATAGGAGGCGATGCAGGTGCCGTAGATGCCCTCGTCCGCGCGGGTGATGCGCTTGGCCACCTCCACGAACTCATCCCACGTCCAGTCGCCGGTGGGGTACGGCTCGCCCGCCGCGTCAAAGATCGCCTTGTTGTAGTACACGGCGATGGAGTCATAATCGCGCGGCACGCCGTGCAGCACGCCGTCGATGGTGTGCGCGGCGATGGTGTGCTCCGGATAGCGGGAAAGGTCGATCGCGCCGCTCTCGAACAGATCGCTGATGTCCAGCAGGAAGCCGCGCTTCGAATAGTCGATGTCGCTGGGCACGTTCAGCGCGATGATGTCCGGCGCGGAGCCGGCCGGCAGGCCGATGTTCAGCTTCTCAAAGTAGGCCGACTTGGACATGTAGGACACCGTGACCTCGATGTCCTTCTGCGAGGCGTTGAACGCATCAACCATCGCATCGATGCCCTCCTGCTGCTCGCTCATCCAGCAGAGCATCTCCAGCTGCGTGGCAGCGCTCGCCGCAGAGGCGGCAAGCAGCAGCATCGCGGTCAGAACCAGACAGAGTACCTTTTTCATGGAAAAACCTCCCTTTCAATATGTTACCCGGCATGCCGCCGGATAAAGCCTCAGCCCTTGATGCCGGAGAGCGCGATGCCCGAAAGCAGGCTGCGCTGCCCGATGATGAAGACCACGAGCATGGGCAGCATGGAGAGCGTGCCCGCCGTCATCAGCAGCGGCGTGTTGCTCGAATACTGGCCCTGCAGCGCGGAGATGGCGATGGAGAGCACGTAGTTGCGCTGGCGCTGCACGACGACCATCGGCCAGAGCATGTCGTTCCAGGCCCACAGCGTTGTCAGCACGCCGAAGGCCACCATGCCGTTGCGCACCAGCGGCAGCAGGATGCTGAAGAACGTGCGGAAGTAGCCACAGCCGTCCAGCCGGGCGGATTCGTCCAGCTCCCGCGGGAGCGAGGCGAAGTGCTGCCGCAGGAAGAAGCAGCCATAGATGCTGGGCAGGTTCGGGATGATGATGCCCGCCAGCGAGTCGAGCAGGTTCATCTTCATGGTGATGATGAAGCGCGGGATGAGCAGCATCTGTGCGGGCACCATCAGCACCGTCATGCACAGGAAGAACAGGAAGCTCTTGCCCGGGAAATCGAGCCGCGCGAAGACATACGCCGCCATCGCGCAGGTGAGGAGCTGGAAGGATACCTCGCAGACCGTGACGATCGCGGTGTTGAGATAGTAGCGCGAGAACTTGTAGCGCGTGAAGATCAGCTTGTAGTTCTCCCACTGGGGCGAGGCCGGCAGCCACTGAATCGGCACCTTTACAGCCTCCGGGCGCGTCTTGAGGCTGGTGAGCACCATCCAGAAGAACGGCAGCAGCATGAAGACCGCGCCGAGAATGAGCACGGCGTAGCTGAGCAGCAGCCGCGGCGAGAAGCGTTCCGTCTTGTTTTTCATCAGTAATGCACCCACTTTTTCTCGCCCTTGAATTGAATCAGCGTAATGACCAGGATGATGGCCAGCAGCACGACCGCCTCCGCGCTCGCCGCGCCGATGCGCGAGAACTGGAAGCCCTTTTCGTAGATGCCGTAGACCATCGTGCGGTAGTAGCGCATGAAGCGCTCGTCCGTGCCGCCGGAGCCGGAGAGCGTGTAGATGACGTCAAACACCTTGAGCGCGTTGAGCGTGGAGGTGATGGTTACGAAGAAGATGACCGGGGAGAGCAGCGGCACGGTGACGTAGCGCAGCTTCTGCCAGCGGGACGCACCGTCGATGTCCGCCGCCTCGTAATAGGAGGCGTCAATGTTCGTCAGGCCTGCGAGCAGGATGATCATGTTGTGGCCGGTCTGCTTCCAGATGCCCACGATGATGACCGCCAGCATCATGAAGCGCGGGTCGGTCAGCCACTTGGGGCCGGGGATGCCGACCGCGCCGAGCAGCTGGTTGATGACGCCGAACTGGCTGTTGAACATCGTGCGCCAGACGACGCCCGCCGCCGCCGCCATCGTGACCGACGGCAGGAAGTAGATGACGCGGAAGAGCCCCTTGCCGCGGATCTCCCGGTTGAGCGCGTTGGCCAGCAGCACGCCGAGCACCACGGCAAGGACGACCACGACGATCGCGTAATAGAAGGTGTTGAAGAGCTCGTAGCGGAGGTTTTCATCCGCGGTGAAGAGCTGCCGGTAGTTTTCAAGGCCCACGAACGTGTTGTTGAAGTAGTCCGGACCGCTGGTGAAGGACAGCCAGAACGACCAGAGCGCCGGAATCAGGAAGAAGACCACCGTGCCCAGCACGACCGGCGCGCTCATCACATACGCGGCGAGGTATTCCCGCTTTTTATAGGCGGGGATGCGCTTTCTTGCCATGGCGTCCCCCTCACTCCCCGTCCCGGGGAATCCTGTGCGGCTCGAAGCGGAACATGCTGTCAAAGAACGTGAGCTTCGGCTCCTCCGCCTGCATGAGGATGTCGTGCTGCGCGATATAGCGGTCGGCCTGCGCGCAGAATTCGCCGAGCGCCTGCTCCTGCTCCGGCGACGGCTCCCGGGTGAAGTAGCCGAGCGTGATGTGGAAGCGGTAGCTGTCGTGATTGGGGAAGCGCAGCCCCAGCGCGGCGGAGGCGGCATCGCGGTACGCCGAAAGGCGCGCCGCGTCCTCCGGGGTGACCGGCTCCATCCGCAGCAGGATCGCGCCCGTGCACACGACGTGCGACATGCGCAGCGTGACCGGGCCGAGCGGCGCAAGCTCCGCAAAGCGCGCCTCAAACAGCGCGTCCGTCGCGGAGAGCGGGCAGTCGAGCGGCAGAAGGCTCGTCCAGTAGCCCTCCCGGCGCACCTGGTCGCACACGCCCTCGATGACGGTCATGTGGATGCTGTCAAGCGGCAGCAGCGTCACGCACGCGGCGGCGCGACTCGCCTCAAGCAGAGCGCGGATGTGCAGGAAATGCGCAAAGATGTCCTTCCCGTGGTTGACCATGCTGATGATGGTGTTGCCCGGGAAGCGGCGCACCGTGCCGTCCGCGTTGAATTTCGTGCCGATGTTCTTCTGTGCACAGGCCATGTGCATCACTCCTTCTGCATCCTGTGATCCCGGCTCAGGATTTGGATGCATCCAATTTCTATGGTGCCATTGTAACACGTAAGAAGGGGCGTGTCAACCAGTTTTGCGCGGATATTTTATGAAGAAATGCCCATGATGCTGCAGAATAGTGAAAGAATCGCCCCGGTCATGAAAATTGAAACGATCTGAAATTGATCCGGAAAGGGCCGGAAACGATTTTCATTGACAAGGGATTGGACAAGCCTCTATAATGGAAAAAACGGAAAGGGGCGAAAAGCGGTGGCGACAATCAGGGACATCGCGCGGATGGCCGGCGTATCGCACGGAACGGTCACCAACGTGCTCAACGGCAACGGCAACGTGCGCGCCGAGAAGATCCGCGCCGTCATGGACGCGGCGGAGAAGCTCGGCTATACGGTCAACCTCCGCGCCAGGGGCCTGCGGGAGGGCCGCAGCCACACGCTCGCCGCCGTCGTGCCCAATCTGCAGGACCGCGCCTATGCCGATTTTGTCACCAGCTTCCAGTACCATGCGGAGAAGGCGGGCTACAAGTCCACGCTGTACGTCTCGAGCGGCAATCTGGAGCGGGAAAGGGAGCTGATGCGGCAGGTGCATTCCTCCGCGCCGCACGGCGTCGCCGTCATCACCTGCTACGACGGGGAGCAGGACATCTACGCGGAGGATCACGCGCTCTACGTCGGGCACCGCCCGGCAGAGCGCTGCGACTTCCTCGGCTTCGACGCGGAGGCCTGCGGGCGGCTCATGGGGGAGCGCGCCGTGCGCTACAGCCGCGTGGCGTTCATCGCGGACTGCTGCATGTATTCCTTCCAGCGCGGCGTCACCCGGGCGTTTGCCGAAAGGACGGCGGCGGTTCCCGGATGCCACGTGCGCTGCTACCAGCGGACCAGCTTCACGCAGGATGCCGCGCTGGCGATGTCCGTGCTCTCCGCGGGCGCCGCGCCGGAGGCCGTGTTCGTCACCAGCTTCGAGCTGGCGCAGGTGATCCGCAGCGTCGCCCGCACGTTCTTTTCCATGGATGATCTGCCCATCTATACGGCCTCCCCAGTGTTCACGCTGCCGGAGGATGACTTCATCAAGCTGGAGCTCGACTACAGGCTGCTGGGTTGCGAGGCCGTCCGGCGGCTGATCGAGGAGGGGCGGGAGGCCGCGCCGCAGGGCAAAACGCTCCCGTGCGAGGGCTTCAGAAGCTGGAATCCGCCCGCCGTATCCACGCCCGCAAAGCTGAGCATCGCGACGCTGGACAGCCCCGCCGCGCAGATTCTGGTGGACATGGCCCGCTACTATACCCGGGCGACGGGGACGGACATCTCCGTGCAGGTCTATCCCTACGACGTCATTCATGAGCTGCTGTGCAACCTGGACGGGACGAGCGATCTCGACATCATCCGCATGGACGCGACGTGGCTGAGCTGGTTCGGGCCGAGGGTGTTCGAGCCGCTGGAGGCCATCCGCCCCGACATCCGCAGCGACATGGAACACCTCATTCCCGGCATCGCGGGGCAGTACGGGGAGATCGACGGGACGCTGTACGCCTATCCGGAGACGCCCAGCCCGCAGCTTCTCTTCTACCGGCGCGACCTGTTCGAAAACACGATGATCCAGCGGCAGTACAAGGAGCGCTGCCGCGAGGAGCTGCGGCCGCCGCAGAGCTTTGAGGAATACAACCGCATTGCCGCGTACTTCACGCGCGAATTGAATCCGGATTCGCCGGTGCCGTACGGCTCCACGCTGACGCTTGGCAACACGGGCGTGGCGGCGACGGAGTACCTGATGCGCTATTTCAGCCTGACCACGCGGCTGTTTGACGACGAGGGCAACATCCTGCTCGATACGCCGGAGGGCGTGCGGGCCATGGAGCTGCTGGCCATGACGCAGCGCCTTGCGCCGCCCTCCCCCTGCGCCTGGTGGCGTGAGACGGCGCGCCGCTTCGCACAGGGCGACATCGCGATGACGGTCCTGTTCAGCAACTACGCCTCGGAGATGATCGGCCCGGCCTCGCACATCCACACCCGGATCGGCTACGCAATGCTGCCCGGCGGCAATCCGCTGCTGGGCGGCGGCGTGATGGGCTGCTGCCGGACCTCGCGCCACAAGCAGGAGGCGGTCGATTTCATCCGCTGGTACTGCTCGGAGGAGGTGTCCTCCGCCGCGACGCTGCTGGGCAGCGTCTCCCCGTGCCAAAAGACCTACAAGAATTACCAGCTGCTGGATACCTACCCCTGGCTCTCGCTCACGCAGACGTGCTTTGCGGCCTCCCACGTGGAGCGCGTGCCCGCCAATGCGCACGGCGGGTTTGACGAGCGGCGCTTTTTGAACATCCTCGGCCTCGCCGTGCTGAAGGTGCTCAACGGCGCGCTGACGCCCGCGGAGGCGATGCGCAGCGCCGCGGAGAGGTATCAAAGGGAGCTGAGATGACACTCGAACCGCATAGCAAAGGACCAGTCCATTCCCGGGCTGGTCCTTTTCCGTTCCGGCTGACAGAAGGCTACCGGAACCGCTGACGGAATTTGGAGGGCGAAAAGCCGATGAGCTGCTTGAACACGCGGGAGAAGTAGCTGGCATCCGGAATGCCCACCGCCGCGCCGATCTGCTCGATGGGATCGTTGGTGTTGAGCAGCAGCTCCTTGGCGCGCTCGATGCGGATCTTGTTGATGAACGTGTTGATGCTGCAGCCGAGATTCTTCTTGAAGATGTGGCTGATCGTGCTCACGGAGACAAGCAGTAGTCCGCAATCTCCTGCACGCTGATCTCCTCCGAAGCGTGCAGCGTGATGTAATCGACGACGTGCTGGCAGAGCATGCGCGTCTGCACGGCGCTGCGCCGGGGCACAAGCTCCTTGCTGTCGAGCGTGAACCGGGAGAAGCGGTAGGTGCTGGAGAGGTACGAGGCCACAAACTGCAGCGCGGGCAGCTGCGCCTCCACGTCCGCCTCGTTGGGCACGATGTAGTCGTGGTACAGCTCCAGGGCGCGCTCGCGCTCCGCAACGGAGGCGTCGCCCATGGCGCGGTCGATGCGCGAATGCGCCTCCTCCAGCTCCACCGGCAGATAGCCCGCGCAGATGGCGCCCAGCAGCAGGCTGTCCTCGAAGATGGGCACGATCCACTCGCGCACGCCCGCGTAGCAGGTGCCGCAGAAGCTGCATTCGCGCTCCATGCACACGCCGGCCATGCGCTTCATCATGTTCACGCAGTGGGCAAAGCGCTGCTTGTCGTGCTTGATGTGCAGGCAGTAGGGGTTGCTGTGCGTCAGGTACGGGAGCAGCGCCTGAAACAGCTCGCTGTCCATGCGGATGAAGCCCGTGTAGTCCTTGATGCAGAGCTTGAGGCCGCAGCGTCCCGTGAGCTGATCGAGGAACTGAACCAGCGGCGCGTAGCGGTTTTCCATGGCTGCCCTCCCTCGCTTCCCGAAAAATAGGATTCTCATGCAAATGGTAACATAATTTGTACAGAAATCAAGCGATGTGCAGAATTTTCACAGAACTGTGCATCAATCTGAATTCATTACGGCGGCGGAACATGATACACTCAGGGCATGAAGTCTGTACCGAATGCACAGTATCGGGCATAAATCCATGGGAGGCGTGACGGAATGCACAAGCTCGAACGCAAAAATGGGCAAAAGCGACAGCGCGCCCTGAGGCTGCTGGGCAAGTACTGGCCCTATTATCTGATGATGCTTTCTGGGCTCGTCTATTTCGCGCTGCTCAAGTACGCGCCGATGTACGGCGTGCTGATCGCTTTCAAGGATTTCAAGATCAAGAAGGGCATCTGGGGCAGCCCGTGGGTGGGGCTGCAAAACTTCCGCACGTTCTTCACCTCCACCTACTGCTCGCGGCTGATCGGGAACACGCTGATCATCAGCTTCACCAAGCTGGTCCTCTCCTCGTTCATGTCCGTGTTCTTCGCGCTGCTGCTCAACGAGTGCACCAAACGCCGCTTCAAGCGCCTGGTGCAGACCGTCTCCTACATGCCGCACTTCCTCTCCTGGGTCATCATCTACGGCATCGTCTACCTGTTCTGCTCGGAGAGCGCGGGCTACATCAACCGCATCGTGCGCATGCTCACCGGCAGCGCGATCCCGATCATGACCTCCAATACGTATTTCCGCGGGCTGCTCTACTTCACGGAGCTGTGGAAGAACACCGGCTACGCCTCCATCATCTACATGTCGGTGATCGTGGGCATCGACCCGGGGCTCTACGAGGCAGCGACCATCGACGGTGCCAGCCGCTGGCAACGGATCGTGCACATCACCCTGCCCGCCATCCGCAGCACGTTCATCATGCTGACGATCATGAACATCAGCAAGATCATGAACGCGGGCTTTGACCAGATCTACGTCTTCTATTCGCCGCAGGTCTACCAGACCGGCGACATCATCGACACCTACGTCTACCGCGCGGGCCTGGAGGAGATGCGCTACGGCCTGTCCACGGCCGTGGGCCTGTTCAAGAACGTCATCGGCTTCACGCTCGTGTTCACCACCAACAGGATCGCGCAGAAATGGGGTGAGGGGCTGTGGTAAGGGCAAAGACCGGAAACCGCATCCGGGAGACCGGCTCCGACCGCGTGATCAATGCGGCGGTGCTCGTGCTGCTGGCCGTACTCTTCGTCATCTGGTTCTTCCCGATGCTCTACGTTGTGCTGGCCTCGGTCACGCCCTATGAGGACGTGGTGCGCGCCGGGCTGCTCATTCTCCCCAGCCGGCCGACGTTTACGGCGTACAGCTTCCTGTTTTCCTCGACGGGCATCGTCGGCAGCTTTCTCGTCACGCTGACGGTGACCATCGTGGGCACGCTGCTGTCCATGGCGCTGTCCATCCTGCTGGCGTTCCCGCTGAGCAAAAAGGGCCTGCCGGGCCGGGCGCTGATCACCAAGCTGCTGGTGTTCACCATGTATTTCTCCGGCGGCCTGATTCCCACCTACATGATGGTGCGCAGGCTGCACCTGCTCAATACGATCTGGGCGCTGATCATCCCCGGCTGCGTGAGCACCTACAACATGCTGCTGCTGCGCAGCTACTTCGTAAGCATGCCGGATGAGCTGCTGGAGGCCGCCGAGGTGGACGGCTCCGGGCCGCTGCGCACGCTCGTGCAGATCGCGCTGCCGCTCTCCCTGCCGGTGACCATGTCGGTCATGCTGTTTTACATGGTGACCTACTGGAACACGTACTACGCCTATTACTACTACTGCTACGACAAGTCGCTGCGCCCGCTGCAGGTGGTGCTGATGGACCTCATCCGCTCCGCGACGGGCGAGGCGGAGGCGGACGAATTTGTGCCGACCATCACCGTGCAGATGGCGGCGGTCGTCTTCTCCTGCGTGCCGATCGTGTGCGTCTATCCGTTCATCCAGAAGTACTTCACCACGGGCATCATGCTCGGCGCGGTGAAGGGGTAATCGCTCTCTGCATCCGGCGAGGCTGTCCGGATGACATGATATGGAGGAGGAAACGAACATGAAAACCCGTATTCTGGCACTGGTCTGCGCGCTTGCGCTGCTGCTTTGCGCGCTGGGCGCGCCCGCTCTGGCGGACGACGTGATCACCATCGAGGTGCTCTCGGACGCGAACGCCTCGGATGACTCCGCGCTGGAGAGCAACTTCGTGCGCGACCGCTTCAAGGAGAAGCTCGGCGTGGACGTGGCCTGGAACTACAACCCGGAGCTGCAGACGACGCTCAACATGCGCTCCATGTCCGACGATCTGCCGGAGATCTTCGCCGTGCCCAGCCGCGCGATGCTCACCGAGCTGGCGGAGGACGGCTATGTGCTCAACCTGAGCGACTACGCCGATCAGCTGCCGGACGCCTTTGCCTTCATCGAGGAGAACATCGCCGCGGGCAAGGTCGGCGGCGACGTGTACGCCATCGCGACGCGGCCGTATGCCTTCCGCGCGGCGACGTGGTACAACGCCAAGTGGTTTGAGCAGTGCGGCGTCACCGCGGAGAACATGCCCGATACGCTCGAGGGCTTCCTCGCGCTGTGCCGCGATCTGGTCGCGCGCGACCTCGACGGCAACGGGCAGAATGACACCATCGGCCTGACCGGCACCAAGCGGAAGACGCTGCGCCAGCTCTTCGGCGCGTACGGCTGCACCATCCCGAACAAGCTCGTCTGCACCGCGGACGGCACGATCACGGACACCATGCTCTCCCCGGCGTATTACGACGCGCTCTGCTGCATCCGCGAGCTGTGGGCAGAGGGCTTCATCGACCACGAGATCTTCAGCCTGAGCGATACGCAGGCCGTGGAGAAGGCGATGACCGGCACCGCGCTGCTCGTCTCCTGCGACTGGCCGTCCATCAAGAAGGCGGGCGTCGTGGAAAGCTTCCTCGCGCTCGACCCGGATGCCCGCTGGGAGATCGTGGGCGAATTGACCGGCCCGACGGGCGATCGCTATGTCGGCGACTACAACGCGCAGTCCTATCAACGTCTCTACGCGGTGAACGCGGATCTGGCGGATGAGCCGGAGAAGCTCTCGAAGGTGCTCTCCGTCATCAACTACGTGGCCACGGAGGAGGGCCTCGAGCTGACCTCCTACGGCGTGGAGGGCGAGCACTGGAGCCGCGGCGAGAACGGCGCGGTGAACGTGTTCCCGGAGAAGGTGCAGGAGATCAACTTCAGCTGGGTCTATCAGCTCTGCGGACGTGAGGACCTGAGCTACTGCCGCATGAAGTTCGGCGAGGCGGCCTGGCCCTACATCCTGGCGACGAGCGAGCAGGCGTGGCTCGACGACGTGACGAAGATCATCGACAAGCCGTCCTGGTACAACGCGACCGACGCGGAGACGTTCATCTCGGAGTCCGTGATGGCGTTCATCTCCGGCGACGCGGAGCTGACCCCGGAGAGCTGGGCGGCGTTCCTCGAAAAGCTCGACACAACCTACCAATACGGCGAGTTTATCGACTACGCGAACGGGTACTATCACGAGCTGTCCGGCAAGTGACGGCTTGACCACGATCCCCTCCCTGCGAAGGCGGGGAGGGGTTTTCCTGTGTGCAGGAGGCTGTCATGCGAAAACTGGGAACCTATCCGGTGCGCTGGGCGGGGCTGACGCTGGCGCAGCGCGTGGAGGCGATCGCCCGGGCGGGGTTTGATTCCGTCAGCGCGTCCGGCATCGCGCAGCTGACGGCGGCGCAGCCGCAGGAGAATCTGCCCCGGCTGGCGGCGGCGTACGGGCTTCATATCGACAACGTGCATCTGACGGGCAGGGAGACGAACGCCGTCTGGCTGGAGGGGCCGCAGGGTGCGGCGGTGATCGCGCGCTACCTCGCCGAGATGGAGCAGGCCGTCCGCGCAGGCGTGACGCGCGCCGTCGCACATGTGACGTGGGGGCTGTCCGCGCCGCCGCTCACGGCGCTGGGCGTCGAGCGCTTCGGCACGCTCGTGCGCCGGGCGGAGCAGCTGGGCCTGACGCTCTGCTTCGAAAACTCGGTCAGCGTCCCCCACCTGCGCGCCGTGCTGGACAGCGATGACGCGGCGTGCTTCTGCCTGGATACCGGTCACTGGCACGCCTTCGCGCCCGGCTCGGACATCGCCCTGCGGTATGCCCCGCGAATCCGCGCGGTGCATCTGCAGGACAACGACGGCGCGCACGACCTGCATCTGATCCCGCTGGACGGCTGCGTGCCGTTTGACGCTCTGGCCGCTGCACTGCGCGGCGTGCCTGTGCTGACGATGGAGGCGGCGGGACGGGTGGACAAACCGCTTCCCGGCGAGGACGGGGCGGAGCTTTCCCGGCGCCTTGCGGGGTTGCCGGGCGCGAAAGCCGGGCTGCTGCGCACGCAGGGAGACCGGGTGCTCGCCTACGAGCGCATGGACTTTTCCGCATACCTGAACAGGCTGCATGAGGCCGGCACGGCGCTGGCGCAGCGGATTGGAGGAGACGCAGATGTTTGAAACGGTGGAGCACAGCGCCGACCTGTGCGTGGTGGGCGGCGGTCTAGCGGGCGTCGCGGCGGCGGTGGAGGCCGCACGCAGCGGCCTGCACGTGACGCTCATGCAGGACAGACCCGTGCTGGGCGGCAACGCGTCGAGCGAAATCCGCATGTGGGTCTGCGGCGCGCACGGCAAGAACAACCGGGAAACCGGCCTGCTCGAGGAGCTGATGCTGGAAAACCAGTACCGCAACCGGGAGAAGAACTACGCCGTCTGGGACAGCGTCATCTACGGGCTGGTGCGCGGGGAATCGAACATCGAGCTGCTGCTCAACTGCTCCTGCCTGCACTGCGGGATGGACGGCAGCCGCATCGTCAGCGCGACGGGCTGGCAGCTGACCACCCAGCAGGTCCACCGCGTGACGGCGCGCCTGTTCGCGGACTGCTCCGGGGACAGCGCGCTGGCGGTGCTCGCGGGCGCGGACTGGCGCATGGGGCGCGAGGCGCGTGCGGAATTCGGCGAGGACATCGAGCCGGAGGCGGCGGATCACAAGACGATGGGCATGAGCTGCCTGCTGACCGCGCATGAGGAGAGCGCGCCCTGCGCGTTCATTCCGCCCGCGTGGGCGAAGACGATCACCGCGGCGGATCTGCCGCACCGCATGCCCCATCCGGAGCGCAGCACGGAGAACTTCTGGTATCTGGAGCTGGGCGGGGACGGCGATGCCATCCGCGACACGGAGCGCGTGCGGGACGAGCTGGTCAGCCTGGCCTACGGGCTTTGGGACTATGTGAAGAACGCGCCGGAGAACCGCGAGAAGTACGCGAACTGGCAGCTCGACTGGGTGGGCATGCTCCCGGGCAAGCGGGAAAGCCGGCGCTGCCTGGGCGACCTCATCCTGACGCAGGGCGACGTGCGCAGCGGCGGCGCCTTTCCCGACATCGTCGCCTATGGCGGCTGGACGCTCGATGACCACGATCCGGCGGGCTTTTACGGAACGGGCGCGCCGAACATCCATCATCCTGCGCCGTCGCCGTACGGCATTCCGTACCGCTGCCTGTATTCCCGCAATGTCGACAACCTGTTCTTCGCCGGGCGCAACATCTCCGTGACGCACGCGGCGCTCAGCAGCACGCGCGTGATGGGCACCTGCGCGCTGCTGGGGCAGGCTGTCGGCGCGGCGGCCGCGCTGGCGGTGCGCAAGGGCCTGTCCCCGCGCGGCGTGGGGCGGGAGGCGATCGGCGAGCTTCAGCAGCTGCTGATGGAGGACGACTGCTGGCTGCCGGGGCTTGTGCGCGCGCTGCCCGCGCTGACGCGGGAAGCCACGCTGCAGCCGCCGGAGGCGGAGCCGCTGCGCAGCGGCGTGGAGCGCCCTGTGGGCGACGTGGAAAACCGTTACGATATGGACTGCGGCGACGCGGTGAGCTATCTGTTCGACGCGCCGCGGCAGGTGGAGAGCGTGCGGCTGATCTTTGACAGCGACCTGAACCGCGAGACGCTGCCCGCCAGCGAGGGGGAGCGCCATCTGAACATGGCGGCATGCCGCTCGGCGGCCTGGGAGCCCTCCTGCGTGCCGCGCACGCTGGTGCGCGCCTTCCGCCTGGAGGGCGTGACGCCGGAGGGGAAGACGGTGACGCTCGCGCATGAGGCGAACAACTATCAGCGGCTGCGGAGGCTGCCCGTCGGTCAGCGGCTCACGGCGGTGCGGTTCATTCCGGAGAGCACATGGGGCGCGCCGCGCGCCGGGCTGTTCGCGTTTGATGTGCGGTGACGGACAGGGGCGGATGTCCTCGCGCCGGACGGTCACTCTGTGTTGTTGGCGGCTGTCCTTCTCCCCTTCGGCGCGCTATGCCCGGATGCAGGTCATGGCCGCCGGGTCAGGCAGGGCGCTTGGCTTCTGCGCCGTCAGCAGCCCTCTGCCGAGGGCAAGCTCGCGGACGAAGCGCTTCATCCTGAGCGCTTCCCGGGCGGAGCAGGTCTGAATGTCGCCCGGCCGGATGCCGGAACAGGACCCCCTGTTCATACCAAACAACACCCATCCGGGGATCAGGCTTGTCATTGCAAGCCCCGGATGGGTGTTGTCGTGTATCTTCAGCGTATTTTCGAATATTTCTTGACAAAGCTTATGCGGTTTTCCCGGAAGGACGCGTTTCGCTTCCTCACAGTCCCAGCATCGCCGAGGCGATCATGAAGTAGATGAGCAGCGAGCAGGCGTCGACAATCGTCGTGATCATCGGGCTGGCCATGACCGCCGGGTCCAGCCCCAGCCGCTTGGCGCCCATCGGCAGCAGGCAGCCCACGGCCATCGCGATGACCACCGTGCACAGCAGCGTCACGGAGACGGTCAGCGAGACCATCGTGCCCGCGCTGGTGAAGATCATCATCCGCAGGAAGTTGACCGCGGCCAGCGCCAGACCGGAAAGCACCGCCACGCGCAGCTCCTTGAAGAGCACGCGCAGCCAGTCGGAGAGCTCGACCTCGCCCAGCGCCATGTTGCGGATGACGGTGACGGAGGTCTGACTGCCGGAGTTGCCGGCGCTGTCCATGAGCATCGGGATGAACGCGGTGAGCACGACCGCGCCGGAGAGCAGCGTCTCAAAGTGCGTGATGATCGTCGAGGTGAACGTCGCGGAGATCATGAGCAGCAGCAGCCAGGGCAGGCGGTGCGTGACGAGGTTCCACACGCTGGTCTTGAGGTAGGCCTCGTCGCTCGGGATGATGGCGGCCATCTTCTTGATGTCCTCGGTGTTCTCATCCTGAATGACGTCGACGATGTCGTCGATGGTGATGATGCCGACCAGGCGCTCCTCCTTGTCGCACACGGCGATGGAGGTCAGGTCATAGCGGCGGAAATCGTCGGCGACGGCCTCCTGGTCGTCGGTGGTCTTGGCGCTGA
>CAMENN010000026.1 GCA_945928315.1 uncultured Clostridia bacterium | reverse complement strand
CCGTCTTGGTCGTCAGGCCGTAGAGCGCCGCCGTCTTGTAGAGCTGATTGTCCGTGTTCTCATACAGCCGGGAGCCGACCGTATAGAAGAAGTAGTTGCACGAATGCGAAAGACCGAGCTGAACCGTCTGATCCTTGTGCAGATCGAGGCGCTTCTGGTTGACCCAGCAGCGCGGCGGGTTCGTCGAATCGTATTTGGTAAACCGGCCCTCGTCGCTGATCGTCTCCGTCAGCGAGAGCTGGCCGTTCATCAGGCCCGCCGTGGCCGTGACCATCTTGAAAATGGAGCCCGGCGTATCGCGGGAGCCGATGGCGTAGTTGACCAGCGGGTTCCGGGAATCGAGCAGGATGTCCGCCGCGGCATCTCCGCCGACGATGAACGCGTTGGGATCATACGGCGGATAGCTGGCCAGCGCGAGCACGCGGCCCTTCATGTCCACGACGACCACGGCGCCCTTTTCGGCGAGCTTGATGGGGTTCGATTCAAAATCGCGCGTCGTGCCCTGGAGGACCTCCTTGTTGGTGTCCAGCCAGGAATCGCTGTTCAGCAGGTCCTCCTGCGTGTTGCGGATTTCCTCGATGTTCTCGGCCAGAGCCTGCTCCGCGACGCGCTGGAGGTTCGAGTCGATGGTCAGCTTGATGTTGTTGCCGTCCGTCGCCTCCGTCGTGGAAAGCGTCCGGCTGATCGCGCCGTACCGGTCGATCTCCACGATGCGCTTGCCCTTGCGCTGCGTGGTGTTGGGGGTCAGCCAGTCCTCCATGGTCTTCTCCACGCCGTCAAGGCCGATCAGGTCGGACATGGAGTAGCCCTTGGGCTGGTAGGATTCGTAGTAGGTATCGTAGTTCTGAATCCTGCCGATATAGCCGATGACGTGGCAGGCCAGCGTGTTGTTGGGATACACGCGCGTGCTGCTCACGGAAACGCTGATGCCGTCAAGCGTCAGCGCCTTGGCCTCGACCTCGATGACCGTCTCCCAGCTGACATTGGAGGCGATCGTCACCGGCTGGGACAGGAACGCGTTGTTCTGCATCGTCTCCCAGACGCCGAGCACCTGGATCTTTTTCTCCGTGCTCAGCTCTTCCGGAATCTGGTACGACGAGCAGAGCCTCGAAAACAGCTCCTGCTGATCGACGCTCGATACGTAGAAGTTGCTGCGCCACATCTTCTCGCGCGCATCCTGCTGGGCCTGCGTGTAGCGGCTGTTGTTCCAGACGAAGACCCAAAGGCCCGTCATCTCGTCCTGCTTGAGGGAGAACGAGGTATCCAGCGTGCCGCCGTTCTTTTCAACGATGTCGATCACGTCGACGATCGCCTGGGTATACCCGGCAATGGCGCTCTTTCCCTCGTTGGGATCGCGGTAAAACTGGATGTTGTAAATCTGCTTGTCGTACGCCAGCGTCAGGGAATTGACGTCCATGATGGTGCCGCGCTGTCCCTGGCTGGTGATCGTCTTGGTCTTCTTGCTCTCCGCGGAAGCCGCATTCTCCTCATAATCGCGGATCTGCAGATTGTACAGCTGCACGATCAGCACCGCAAAGAGCACCGCGATGAACACCGCAAGAAAGCGGTACCGCCCAATGAATTTCTTCTTCACAGAATCTGATTCCTCCAAAATCGATCACGGTTGTCTGCCTGCTTCGTCGGAATCCTCGATGAGGTCGCTCTTTTTCTTGCGTACATGCAGATGGCCCGTCATGACCGGCCTGAGCAGGAAGGAACAGGGCGTGATGAGCACCGCGCTGTACAGCGCACAAAACAGCGCGCGCAGCAGCGTCACCATGCTCTGCTCCGAGCCGATCAGAAACAGATACCCGACGTCCAGCACCTCCCTCACAAGCACCAGAAGGAAGCAGATGAGGGTCATGACCAGATCGCTTTTGTGTTTCAGCTTGCGGAGCTTTTGATCGAAGGCCACACGCAATTTGGATGCGATGTAGCCGATAAACGTGTACCCGACGAGGTTGATGGCCAGCACATAGCCCACGCTCGCGTCATACAGCAGCGCCATCAGGGAGCCTGTGCAGAAGCCGCCATAGCTGCCCGTATACGAGGTAAGCAGCACCAGCGCGATGATCATCAGGTCCGGCGCGACGCCCGCGATGCGGATATAGCCGGCCAGATTGGTCTGCGCGACGCAGGCCAGAATCGCCACCAGGGTCAGTCTCAGGGCTTTAGACACCTTCATTCACCTCGCGCAGCATCAGAAGTCCTCCGGGAAGCCCTCGTCATCCGCCCATTCGTCGTCGATGGGCTCGGGGGTCACTTCGGGTTCAGGCGTCGGCGTCACATGCACATAGCGGTCCGCCAGATCGCCCATCGCCTCCTCATCGATGATGAAGTCGACCTCCTCGGGCGCCGGGGTCGGCGTCGCGCGGCCCGGAGCATCCGGCAGCGGCACAGGCGTGGAGGCGTTGAGACGCTCCTCCTCGATGACAGCCTGCGGCCTCGCCGTGGCAACCGGTGCGATGATGATCTCGGTATTGTCGTAGTTGTCCGGCATCTCCTCGACCTCCGCGTAATAGCGCAGGACGAGCACGTTCTCGATGTGCTCAAAGTCGGCCGCCGGCTCCACGACGATGTAGTGCTTGTTGTCCTCGATGGCGCGCGTGCTCTCGCGCACATAGCCGATGAGCAGTCCCTTCGGGAAGGACACGCCCACGCCGGAGGTGATCACGCGGTCGCCCGGGCGAGGCACACTGTCGGCCGAGAGGTAGTACATGCGGCAGAGCGGCTCGCCCGTGCTGCCCAGCGTGCCCTTGACGGCGCCCTGATCGCGGCTGCTCTCGATGAGTGCAGCCAGGCTCGCCTGATCGTCGATGACGGTGATGACCTTGGCGGTCGTGTCGAACACCTCGTAGGTGTAGCCGATCAGTCCCTCCGAGGTGATGACCGCCATCTGGGTATCGACGCCGTCGTTTTTACCCTTGTTGATGGTAAACGTGGAGAAGTAGTTGCCCGATTCGCTGGCGATGACCCGTGCGAGCACGGGATTCATCTCCGCGCGGGCATCGTATTCGCCGAGCAGCGCGCGCAGCTGCGTGTTTTCCTCCTCGAGCTCCTCGTACAGGAGGCTGCGCAGGACCAGCTCGTCATTCTGCGCCTTGAGCTGGTTGTATTCGTATTCGATGTTGCTGCGGAGCTTCACGCGGTACAGATAGCCTGAGACACTCTGCGTCACGCGGGAAACGAGGCTCTGCACCGGCGTGATCAGCCTGGAGAGCGAGCTCTCGGGCGAAAACAGCGTGCCCGAGGACTGCTCGTAGATCGTGAGGATCATCATCACCAGCAGCAGGAGCACGATGCCCCTGCGGATGAGCGCATATAGAAAAGGATGCTTGTTCTTCTTCATCCATTGGCCAGCCTTTCAGGGAATCTCAGGAATCGCTGCGGTTCATGTTGCCCAGCATGTCGAAATGATCGGCCATATAGCCCGCGCCGAGCGTGGTGCACTCGCCGGCATCACGCGCGACGGAAACCGGCACGCCAAACTCTGCGGCGATCATGGAATCCAGATTCGGCAGCGCTGCGGAGCCGCCGGTCAGGAAGATGCCGTTTTGCAGAATATCCGCCGCCAGCTCCGGCGGGATGCGCCCGAGGACCCACTTGATCGCGCCCAGAATCTCCCTGAGCGTGTCGCTGATGGCCTCGGAAACCTTCACCATGTCCACATCCACGGTCAGCGGCATACCGGTGGCGATGTCGCGTCCGCGCACGACGGCGACGTGCTCCATGCCCTCCGTGCGGAACACGTCGGCCAGATCGAGTTTGAGCTGCTCGGCGACGCGCTCCGTGACGAGGATGCCGTGCTGCTTTTTGAGAAATCCGGAAATCGCCTCGTCGATCTTGTTTCCCGCCACGCGGATGGAGTGGGAAAGCACGATGCCGCCCATGGAGACGAGCGCAACCTCCGTTGTGCCGCCGCCGATGTCCACGATGAAGCTGCCCTGCGGCTCATAGACGGGCAAACCCGTGCCCAGCGCCGCGGCAAATGCCTGCTCCACCACGAAGATCTGCCGCGCACCGATCTTCTCCATCGCGTTGATGACGGCACTGTGCTCCACCTTGCTGACCTTGCTGGGCATGGTCACCACGACGCGCGGGCGCATGAAATAGCGCGTGCCGATGGCCTTACTGACAAAGTAGTGGATCATGATCTGCGCCATCTCGTAATCGACGATGACGCCGTCGCGCAGCGGATGCACGATGCGGATGTTCCCCGGCGAGCGTCCGATCAGCTCCTCCGCGCTGTCGCCGATGGCGATGATCTCCTTCGACTCACCGCGCATGATGACCACGGACGGCTCATTGACGACGATGCCCTTGTCCTTCACATAGACGCGGGTGTTGTTCGTTCCGATATCCACCGCAATGTCGGGGGAAACGAGCTGAAATAATGCCATGCTGACACTCCTGAATCACTTGATTTCCGAAAGCATTTCGCGCAGCTGCGCCATGGGCAGGCCGACCACGTTGGAATACGAGCCCTCGATGCGGTCCACAAACATGCCACCGCGGCCCTGAATGCCGTACGCACCAGCCTTGTCAAGGGGCTCGCCCGTGGCCACATAGTCCCGGATTTCCTGCGGCGTCATCTGTACGAAATGCACGCGCGTCTCGCAGACGCGGGTGAGCGTGCGGCCAGCCGCCGTGTCGATGAGCGTCAGCCCGGTGAACACGCTGTGCCATCTGCCGGAAAGCTCGCTGAGCATCTGCTCCGCGCGCTCCGGCGTGGCCGGCTTGCCCAGCACACCGCCGTCACAGACGATCGTATCGGCAGCGAGCACGAGGCTGTCCGCATGGCGCGCGGCCACCGCCTCCGCCTTGCGGCGCGAGAGCTCCGCCACCATGTCCTGCGGCGCACCGGAAAAGTGCTCGTCCGCCTCGGAGACGTCGATTTCAAAGGTCAATCCCATCGTTTCGAGGATTTCCCTGCGCCGCGGCGAACCGGACGCCAGAATCAGAGGACGCGACAGCTCAGCCATATCCTGCCTCCAGCCAATCATCATGTCATATCATTATAACATACTCTTCCCCGGTTTGCACCCCATAATCTGAGATTTGGCGAAACCGACGAAATTGCCGCGCACGATCATCCCCGGGCGCTGAAAAAGCGCCGGAAGCAATTCCGGCGCTCGTTTCGTCAATCCAGGAACTCGATATGCCGCTCGGACATGGACTTGATGCGGGCGAGCGAATAAACGTCCAGCCCCTCGGCGGTCAGGCGGTCATGGCCGGACTGGAACGCCTTTTCGATGACGATGCCGATGCCATCGACCGTCGCGCCGGCCTGCTGCGCCAGGTGGAGAACGCCAAAGGCGGCCTCGCCGCTGGCCAGAAAATCATCGATGAGCAGGACCCTGTCGCCCGGCTCGAGGAAGTCGCGCTTGACGGTCAGCTCATAGCTGGTGCCCTTGGTGAACGAGCGCACCGTCGTCTGCAGGATGTCGCCCGTCAGAATGCGCGAGGTCTGCTTTTTCATGATCACCAGCGGCAGATTCAGGCTGAGCGCCGTGAACGCGGCAGGCGCGATGCCGGAGCTTTCGATGGTGACCACGCGCGTAAAGCGCTTTCCGGAAAAGTGCTCGGCAAACGCCTCTCCAACGGCCTTCATCAGTCCGACGTCCACCTGATGATTCAGGAAGGAATCCACCAGCAGCACATCCTGATTGATGGCCCGGCCCTTTTCAAGGATTGCGTCCTTCAACATTTGCATATGTATCCGCTCCCATGCTGATCGAATATGTGCATCATTGTACCCCATTTTTCAGCCGGTATCAAGCCCGTTTTCGAATTTTCAGCGGATTCGCCTGAAAATCGTCCGGTTTTCAGCAGCAGCCATGGTGGGGCTGCGGATAGAACGGCAGCTGCGGGCAGCTTGGACAGGGCTTCGGGCAGCCTCTGACCATCTCGCAGCGGCTGACAATCGCGTACAGGCAGACATCCGCGCAGACGTGGAAGCCGCATGGCGAACAGAAGCATGCGCGCGTCACCTGGACCCTTGCCCCGCGGCGCAGATTGGCGTCCATCGGGCAGGGGCGCGGCGGCAGACAGCAATCCTCGACCTCGATGCAGGCGGTGCCCTCTGCGCGGCAGCCGCAGTCGTCCTCCACGCAGCACAGCAGCATGAGCATGACCCGCCCCGGGCGATGGACCGTCTGGCATCCGCTGCACGGCGGCATGCATGCTGGCGCATCGCAGCTCTGCATGGCATTCACGCGGATCACCTCGGCACTGCAGAGCCGAAGCGGCGCTCTCAGGCCCTGCGGTATGCCCTGCACCGTGATCATTCCCTCAAAGCAGGTGCTGCAGCGCCTGCTGGTCACGATCTTTTCCACGATGTAACCCTGTTCGCAGGCACATTCCTCCGTCTGCACACATCCGCAGCAGGCGCCGTGCGGGGGCTTTCTTCGTCTTTCCATACCTTCCCTCCTCCCCCGGAAACCGGGGCCGGTTCATCCTATGCCTGGCCGGGCGCAGGCGTCTCTGCCACTTTCAAAAACGCCGGAAAGAGACAAAACGGGCCCGGCACAGCACCGGACCCGTTGAGACTGTTTTCGTTTACTGATTGTCGTCCGCAAAGCCGCTCCATACAGGCCTGCCCGGATAAACGAGCGCCTCCTCCTCGCCGGTGAGCACGCGCATGGCGCCCGCGGCCATTGCCTCCTGCTCGAACTCGCCGGGATACGCCGTCACGGGCGCGATGAAGCCGCAGCGGCGGCGAATCCCCTCCAGCACATCATCAAAGCGGAGCAGGCCGCCCGTGAGCAAAATGCCGTCCACGTTTCCCTCCAGCACGGCGGCCATACTGCCGATCTCCTTGCAGATCTGGTAGATCATCGCCTGCCAGACGCGCACGGCACGCGGCTCCCCGCGCTCCACCATGGCATGGATCACGTCGGAATTGGACGTGCCGAAGTGGCTCGTCAGTCCGCCCGCCTGGCTGCACAGCGCCTTGAGCTGCGCATGCGGGTACCCGCCCAGCGCGCCGATCACATCCGTCACCGCCATGGAGCCCATCCGTGTGGGCGTGAACGGTCCCTCTCCGCCGCCCGCATTGTTGCCGTCGATCATGCGGCCGTGCGCATGGGCCGTCACCGAGATGCCCCCGTCGATGTGGCTGACGATGAAATTGCAGTCTTCGTAGCGCTTGCCGATGCTGCGAGCGTGCCGCCGCGCCGTCTCCTTCAGGTTGAGCGCGTGGGAGATCGCCGTGCGGTAGACGCCGCGCACGCCGGTCATCCGCGCCAGATCGCACAGCTCGTCCACAACCGGCGGGTCCATCATCAGCATCAGTCCGCCGTACTCATCGTGCAGCGCCCTGGCCATCTGCACGCCGAGCATCGACGCGTGATACAGCCCGCCCCGGGCTTCGCGCGTGTCGCGGATGAGCGCATCGTCAATCGCATATACGCCGCCCGGAATCGCGCAGCATCCGCCGCCGCGTCCGACGATCGCATCGACGCCGTGAAGGTCGATGCCGTGCTCCGCGATGAACCGGTGCATAACCTCCATCCGGTAGCCGAGCTGATCGTTGATCGTCGGAAAGGTCAGCAGCACGGAGGAATCGTGGAAGGTATCCTCCGTGAACAGGCAGACGTCGTTTTCAAACATGGAAAGCTTGGTCGAGGTCGACCCGGGATTGATGACAAAGATGCGATAGGTTTTCACGCTGTTCATCTCCAAATCGTCGATCGGGCGCGCGTTTCGCTTTGGCGCCCTTCACCCTCATGGCCGCAGAAAACCCGGCCCTTCACCCGGCCGGGTCCGTGGCATGCTGCGCCATCTCTGTGCGGATTCGGGCAAGAAGCGCCGCTTGCAACGCCTGCTCGTCCGCAAACTGCGTAAAGTCGAACCACTGCACGCGGGGATCGTGGCGGAACCATGTCCACTGGCGCTTGGCGTAGCGGCGGGAGCTCTGCTTGATGAGCGACACCGCCGTGTCCATATCCGTCTCCCCGCGCAGCGCGGCGACGATCTCCTTGTAGCCGATCGCCTGCATCGCTCCGCCCTCCCGGCGGGGCTCCACGCCTTGGGCGAGCAGCGCCTTCACCTCATCGACCAGCCCGTCGGCCATCATCCGGTCCACGCGCGCGTTGATGCGTGCATACATCTGCTCCCTCGGCAGGGACAGCCCGTAGACCAGCATGCGGTACGGCCCCTCCCGCCGCATGTCGCCGTCCATGCTGCTCATCGGTCTGCCCGTCGTCTCGTACACCTCGATGGCGCGCACGACGCGGCGCACATCGTTGGGATGCAGCCGCGCTGCGCTCTCCGGATCGACGCTCTGCAGGCGCTCGTGCAGGCGCTGCGGCCCGCCCGGCTCTTTGGCGATGGCATTCAGCTCCTCGCGCAGCGCGCGATTGGCGCCGTCCTCGCCCAGATTCATCTCATAGCTCAGCGCGTTCAGGTACAGGCCCGTGCCGCCGACGAGTATCGGCAGCCTGCCGCGGGTAAGAATGCCGTCGATGACGCCCGCCGCCATGTCGCGGTACATGGAAACGGTGAAGATCTCCCTTGGGTCGGCCACGTCGATCATGTGATGCACCGCTTGCGCGCGCTCCTGCGGTGTGGGCTTGGCTGTGCCGATGTCCATGCCGCGGTAGATCTGCATGGAGTCCATGGAGACGATTTCCGCACCGAGCGCATCGCACAGCGCGATGGCCGTGCGCGTCTTGCCCGCGCCCGTGGGGCCGACCAGCGCAAGCACCGTGGGTTTCATCGCATGACGCCTCCCGTCCTCAGTTGTTGATCCGCCTGAACCGCTTTTCCAGCTCGCTGCGCGTCAGCGTCACGACGAGCGGCCGTCCGTGCGGACAGGTCGGCGGCGCGCCGGTCGCCAGCATATCGGCAAGCAGCGGCTCAATCTCCTCCATGGTCAGCCTGTCGCCGCCCTTGACCGCCTTCTTGCAGGCCATCTGCAGGATCGCGTCCCGGCGCTTTTGCTGCGTGGTCAGCACGCGCAGCTCGCCCAGATGGTCCACCATGTCGATAAACGCCTCGCGGCTCTGCGGCACGCCCAGCACGTTGGGCACCGCCCGGATCTGATAGGCATCGTCGCCGAACGGCTCGATGTCAAACCCTGCGGCGGCAATCTCCTGCGCGTACTGCTCGATCTTGGCACGGTCCTGCGGCGTAACATGCACAACCTGCGCGACCATCAGCACCTGCGAGCCTGCGCCGCTGTCGATCTCGCGCATGAGCTTTTCATAGAGGATGCGCTCGTGCGCCGCGTGCTGGTCGATGAAGATCATCTGCCTGTCATTCTGCAGAATGATGTAGGTGTCAAACGCCACGCCGATCATCCTGTAGCCCTGCAGCGGATTGGGTGCCCCCGCTTCCGCCTGTGCCTCAACGGGCAGCGCCTGCTGCTCCGCCTTCACCTCCGGCTTCGGGTCCTTCTCCGGAGCGTGCGTGTCCGGTTCAGGCCTGACCTGCGCTTCCTCCCGCGGCCCGGATGCGGGCTCTGCGATCGGCCCGGGCTCCGTCCCGTGATCGACAGTCCGTGCGGGAATCACGGATTCGCGGAGCGCAGCCCCGCCGAAATATGTCGTGACGAACGACGAGAAATCCGCCTGCTGCACGGGCGTTGGGCGGGAAGCCGGCTGCTCCGGCTCCTCCGGCTTCGTCATCCGGACCGGAATGATGTGCGCCTGCACGGGCGGCTTGTCCGGCGCTTTTGCTTCCACGGGCTCCGCGTTCTCCCGTCGCGCCTGCGCGACGCCCTCCGGCGTGTCGGTGTCGATCACGCGCACAGCCGGGGCGGGCTGCCGGGTATCGCCGCTGTCGGCAAACACGCTCGGCGCGCTGGCCAGCGGCGAGACGGCAAAGCTGTCCTGCACCGCGCCCTTCACGCTCTGATAGATCAGGTTTTCATTGCTGAAGCGCACCTCGAGCTTGTTCGGGTGCACGTTCACATCGACCAGCGCATTGGGCATGGCGATGTTCAGCACGCAGATCGGGTAGTGCCCGATCGTCACGCGCTCGCGGCAGCCGTCCTCGAGTGCCTGCGTAAGCAGCGGACTGCGAATGGTCCGCCCATTGACGATGAACGTCTGACGCGAGCGGTTGGAGCGCGCCTGAAGGCCCACACCGACCAGCCCGCTGACGGACACCGAGCCCTCGGACCGTACCGGCGTCATCGCAGCGGCGATCTCGCGCCCATACAGGCAGAAGACCGCGCTGCGCAGATCGCCGTTGCCGGAGCTGGCGTAGATCTGCTTGTCGTTGTGCACCAGCCGGAAGGCGATCCCCGGGTGCGCCAGAATCATGCGCGCCATCATTTCGGCGACCTTGGCTGCCTCCGTCACCGGCTTTTTGAGGAACTTGAGGCGCACGGGCGTGTTGTAGAACAGATCCCGCGCGACGATCGTCGTACCCTGCGGGCTGGCGGCCTCCGTGATGCTGCGGATGACGCCGCCCTCGTTGACCGCGCGCGTGCCTGCGTCCTCATGGACGCTGCGTGTGGTCAACGTCAGCCGCGAGACCGCCGCGATCGAGGCCAGCGCCTCGCCGCGAAAGCCCAACGTGTGCAGGTCGAACAGATCGTCGGATTTGCGGATCTTGCTCGTCGCGTGGCGCTCAAACGCGAGCCGCACGTCCCGGCTGGGGATACCGCGCCCATTGTCCGTCACGCGCAGATAGGAAATGCCGCCGTCGCGGATTTCGACCGTCACGCAGGTTGCGCCCGCATCGAGGCTGTTTTCCACCAGCTCCTTGATCGCGGAGGCGGGGCTTTCCACCACCTCGCCCGCGGCAATCTTGCCGATGATCTCGTCGCTGAGCCGCTGAATCGGCCTGTCCTCCATGATACTCCTCCCCGTTTATGCGCGGCGCGCCTTTTCCTGAAGCCTGAAGAGCGTGTTGAGCGCGTCGATCGGCGTCATCGCCATCACATCGAGGTCGCGCAGCTCCTCCACCAGGTCCATCGCAGGCGATTCAAAGAGATTGACCTGCTGCGGCGCGCGATCGCTCTCGTCGCCCAGGATGCTCGAGCCGATGCTGCTCTGATTGACGTCGTTGGTTTCCAGCCGCGCCAGAATCTGGTTCGCGCGCATGATGACGGGCCTCGGAAGCCCCGCCAGGTGCGCGACGTGGATGCCGAAGCTCTTGTCCGCGCCGCCGCGCTCGATCTTGCGCAGGAAGATGACGTCCTCGCCGTGCTCCTTCACGCTGATGCGGTAGTTGACGACGCCCGGAAGACGCCCCTCCAGCTCGCTCAGCTCGTGATAGTGCGTGGCGAAGAGCGTCTTGGCGCCGATTTTCTTTTTGTCCACCAGGTACTCGACGACCGCCCAGGCGATGCTCAGACCGTCGAACGTGCTGGTGCCGCGCCCGATCTCGTCGAGCACAATCAGCGACCTCGGCGTCGCGTTCAGCAGGATGTGCGCCATTTCGTTCATCTCGACCATGAACGTCGATTGACCGCTGGCCAGATCATCCGACGCGCCAACGCGCGTGAAGATGCGGTCCACCACGCCGATACGCGCGCTGTCCGCCGGAACAAAGCTGCCCATGTGCGCCATCAGCGTGATGAGTGCGACCTGCCGCATGTAGGTGCTCTTGCCGGCCATGTTCGGGCCAGTGATGATCAGCATGCGGTTCTCGTCGTCGTCCATCAGCGTGCTGTTGGGCACGAACTGCTCGTCCCCGCGCAGGCCCGCTTCGACGACCGGATGGCGGCCGTTCACGATGTCGATGACGCCGTCGTCCGTCATCTGCGGGCGGACATAGCGGTTGCGCACCGCTGCCACCGCCAGCGAGATCAGCGCGTCGAGCGTCTTGAGCGCGAGGGCCGTGCGCTGAATCCGCGGAATCTGCCGCGAGAGATAGTCGCGCACCTCGGAGAAGAGCCCCTGCTCCAGGCGCACCGCCTTTTCGTGCGCACCGAGCACCGTTTCCTCGATCTCATGCAGCTCCGGCGTGGTGTAGCGCTCGCAGTTGGCGAGCGTCTGCTTGCGCGTGTAGCGGTAGGGCACCTGATCGTAGTTCGACTTGGTGACCTCGATATAGTAGCCGAAGACCTTGTTGTACTGGATTTTGAGGTTCTTGATCTTGGTCAGCTCGCGCTCCTTCGCCTCCAGATCGGCGATCCACTGCTTGCCGTCCCTGGAGGCGCTGCGCAGCTTGTCAAGCTCCGGGCTGTATCCCTCCCGGATGTACGCGCCGTCGCTCATGATCATCGGCGCGTCCGGATCGATGGCGCGGGAGAGCAGGTCCACGACGTCGTCAAGCGGCGTCAGCTCGTCCAGCAGCCCGCCGAGCATCCCCGAGGGATGCATCTGCGCCAGTGCGTCGTGGATTGCCGGCACGTTGGAGAGCGATTCGCACAGCGCCAGGCAGTCCTTTGCATTGATGGAGCGGTAGGAAATGCGGCTGAGCAGCCGCTCAATGTCGTAAACGTGCACGAGCGCCTCGCGCAGCACATCGACGGTCATCACCGCGCCCGCAAGTGCCTGCACGGCGTCCAGACGCGCGTCGATCTCCTCGCGCACGGCCAGCGGCTGCTCGATGAAGCTGCGCAGCATGCGCGCGCCCATCGCCGTGGACGTGTAATCGAGAATGCCCAGCAGCGTGCCCTGACGGCTGCGCGAGCGCATGCCCTCGGTCAGCTCCAGGTTGCGCCGGGCCGTGTGGTCGAGCATCATGTAGCGGCTGTCGTGGTATTCGCTGATGGCGTTCATGTGCTCGAGCGCGTTCTTCTGCGTCTCCTCCAGATAGCCCATCAGCGCGCCGGCCGCGCGGATGCCCAGCTTCATGGTGCCGATGCCGTAGGTATCCAGCGACTGCACCTTGAAGTGCGCAAGCAGCGCCGCCTTCGCCCGCGCGTACTGATAGGAAACCGCCTCGCGCAGCGTGACCGGCAGGTCGCTTGCGCCTTCGGGCAGCTGCGCGTTGGCGATGATCTCCTTCGGAGCGATGCGCGCCAGCTCGTCCTGCAGGCGCTTGTCCGCATGCGCGATCTCATAGACGAAAAACTCGCCCGTCGATACGTCCGCGAACGCGATGCCCGCGCGGTTGCCGTCGAGACACACGCTGAGCAGATAGCTGTTCTTGCGCTCGTCGAGCATGGACTGCTCGATGACCGTGCCCGGCGTCACCACACGGATGACGTCGCGCTTCACCAGCCCCTTGGCCGTCGCCGGGTCCTCCATCTGCTCGCAGATGGCGACCTTGTAGCCCTTCTCGATCAGCCGGTTGATGTAGGTTTCGGCGCTGTGGAAGGGCACGCCGCACATCGGCGCGCGCTCCTCCAGGCCGCAGCTTTTCCCCGTCAGCGTCAGCTCCAGCTCGCGGGAGACGAGCTCCGCGTCGTCGAAAAACATCTCATAGAAGTCGCCCAGACGGAAGAAGAGGATCATACCGGGGTACTTCTCCTTCATCTCCATGTACTGACGCATCATCGGGGTCATACTCGCCATGGCTCAGCCTCCGTGGTTCTGGAATCTTTCGCACTCAGTGGCAGCCGCCGCAGGCGCTGCAGTTGCCGGAGCAGCCGCCGCTCTCCTGCACGTCGCCGGTGATGATGAACTCGAGGATCTGGTTGACCTGGTTCATCAGCTCGGAAAAGCGCTGGCGCGCCTGCGTCATCGCCTCCACAGAGGGCATCTGATTGAGCGACTGCTGGATCTCGTCCATCTCGCGGCCATAGCGCGCAATCAGCTCCGCGTCCGGCTCCTCGTTGCCCATCTCCTGATTGACGGCTGCGTGCAGCTCCATATAGCGGCCCATGGCCTCCGCGGCGGCGGGATCGCTCTCGGCCGCCTTCTCGCACAGCTGCATGTTCTGATATTCCTCGGAGGCCACGATGGCCTCGCCCAGCGCCCTGGCGCAGTCCTGCACCTTGCTCATAGCTTCTTTCCTCCTTGATCAGTCGATCGTTTCGCCGCGGAGCGTGCTCTCGCCCGCGGAGGTGATCTTCACGCGCACGATTTGCCCGATCAGCTCAGGCGTGCCCGGGAAGTTCACCGTGATGTTGTATTCGTTCTTGCCGGCCATCTGATGCTCATCGCGCTTGGACGCCTCATCCACCAGCACGCTGTGCACCTGGCCGACGTAGGCCGCGTAGCGCGCGTGCGTGATTTCCTTCTGGATGGCGATGAGCTGCTGGATGCGCCGGGAGGACACGTCCTCCGGAATCTGGTCCGGCATGTCCGCCGCCCGCGTACCCACGCGCGGCGAGTAGATGAACGTGAATGCGCTGTCATAGCCGACCTCGCGCACGAGCGAGCAGGTGTCCTCAAACTCCTCCTCCGTCTCGCCCGGATAGCCGACGATCAGGTCGGTCGTCAGGCTGATATCCGGCACCTTCGCGCGGATGGCCGCGACGCGCTCCAGATACTTTTCGCGCGTGTAGCGCCGGTTCATCGACCGGAGCACGCGGTTGTTGCCGTGCTGCACGGGCAGGTGCAGCGCGTGGCAGATGTGCTTTGAAGCCGCCATGACGTCAATGAGCTCGTCGGAGATGTCCTTGGGATGGGACGTCATGAAGCGGATGCGCTCGATGCCGACCTCGTCCAGCGCGGAAAGCAGCTGCGCAAAGCTCAATTCGCCCTCCACGTCCAGTCCGTAGGAATTGACGTTCTGCCCGAGGAGCATGATTTCGCGCACACCTTCCGCCTTGAGCTGCCGGGCCTCCTCGATGATGCGCGCGGAGGCGCGGGAGCGCTCACGGCCGCGCACATACGGCACGATGCAGTAGGAGCAGAAGTTGTTGCAGCCGTACATGATCGTGATGTACGCGTGGTACGGGCTGCTGCGGCGCACGGGCAGCTCCTCCGGGATGCTGCCCTCGTCGTCCGCGATGACCTCCACGACGCGGCGGCGGCTCTTCACCGCCTGCAGCATCAGCTGCGCGAAGCGGTAGAGGTTGTGCGTGCCGAACGCCAGATCCACAAACGGATACTGGCGCAGGATCTGCTCGCCCATGCCGGGCTGCTGCATCATGCAGCCGCAGACCGCAACCATCAGCTCCGGGCGCTGCTTTTTGAGCTCCTTGAGCCAGACAACGTTGCCCAGCGCGCGCCGCTGCGCGTTGTCGCGCACGCAGCAGGTGTTGAAGATGACGAAATCCGCGGCCTCGCGGCTCTCCGCCTTCGTCATGCCCATTTCGCTGAGCATGCCCTCGAGCGTTTCGCTGTCGTGCGCGTTCATCTGGCAGCCGTAGGTCACCACGCAGTAGGTCTGTGGACGATCCTCAAGCGCGGCGAACTCGCGCATCCATCCCCGCTGGCGCTCGATCTCCTCGGCGGGCAGTTCAATCGCTTGCGTTCTTTTCATGCTTCCATCCTTTCGACGAGCCGCACCGCGCCCTTCGGTATTCCCGCGGCGGGATCGACAGGTTCAATGTCAAATGTCTCGGCGTGCCGTCCGGGCACGGCCAGCGCGTAGACAGCGCATTCCGGCGGGCAGACCCGCTTTGAAAGCGCCTGCGCCGCGGCAGGCGACAGCCGCACCAGATACGGCCCCCGCTGACCGGAAATCGCCTTTCTGCGCACGGCATACAGCGCGCGCCGAGCGACCTCGTCGGGCGAGAGCACCTCTCCCGTGCCGGAGCAGTAGGTGCAGGGTGCGCATAGCTGCCTGTGCAGCTCCGCGTGCACGCGCTTTCGCGTCAGCTCCATCAGGCCGAGCTGCGTCAGACCGTACACCTTCACCTGCGCGCGGTCGGCCTTCGCCGCGTCCCTGAGCGCACGCACGAGCGCCTCACGGTGCTCCGGAAGCGCCATGTCGATGAAATCGACGACGACCATACCGCCCACGTCCCGAAGGCGAAGCAGCCGGGCAACCTCGCGCGCTGCCTCAAGATTCACGCGCAGTGCGGTGTCCTCCGTGCTCCGGCCGAGGATCATCTTGCCCGAGTTGACGTCGATGACGGTCATCGCCTCGCACCGGTCGATGATCAGGTAGCCGCCGCAGGGCAGCCACACGCGCTTTTTCAGCGCGCGCTCGATCTGCGTCTCGATGCACATCGCATCAAAGAGCAGCTGCTCCGTCTCCGCAAAATGCTCGATGCGCGCCGTTTCGGGGATGAGCCCCTGCCGCTGCATCTGCGCAAAGGCTCCGGCGCTCTCCACGCTGTTGGTCACGATGCGGTCAAGCTCGCGCCCGGCCATGTCGCGCACCAGCCGCCGGTCAAGCGGCAGCCGCTCCATCAGCACGCCGGGCCGGGTCATGCCCGCCGCGTGCCTTTGCGCCTCTTTCCACTGCCGCAGCAGCGCCTGCGCCTCTTCCTCAAGCAGCGCCATCGTCACGTCCTGAGAGGCCGTGCGCACGATGAGCCCGAAGCCCTCGGGGCAAAGCGCCTGCGCGGCCTCGAGCAGCTGTGCGCGCGCCTGCGGGTCCTTCACCTTTTTGGAAACGTGCGCGCCCGAGCTTCCGGGAACGAGCACCAGTCCCTTCCCGGCGAGGTTGATGCGCGCGGTCAGCCGCAGCCCCTTGCCCTCGGTCTCCTGCCTGGCCGCCCCCTGAACGATGAGCATGTCGCCGCATTTGGGCGGCGTGTCGCCCAGCTCGTCCAGAGGAAGAAAGCCGTTTCGGTCCAGACCGATGTTCACAAACGCCGCGCCGACCGACGGTCGGATCTGCTCGATCCTTCCATAAAACAGACTTTCGGTCGCTTTCGTGGAACCGACCTGCTCACTGTGAAGCTCACAGAGCACGCCGTCCTCCACGACCGCTGCGCGAATCCAGTCCGGCGCGCAGTCAAATAGCAATTCCCGCCTCATTACAGGTCAATCAGCGGTACGGGCTTTCCGTCCACCAGGCCAAGAAGCGCCGTCCGCCGGATCTCACAGCGCTCCGGCTGCGCGCCTGCAAACGCGCAGAGCGACTCCATCAAAAGCTCCGGCTTGAGCGTCGCCGCCTCCACAAAGGAGACGCGAGCGGTCAGGACAGCACAGTCCTGCGTCTCGTCGTATGCTGCGGTCAGCTCATGGATCATCAGGCGGATGTTGACCATCGTCTCCGACTTCTTCGTCTTGCGCAGTGCCATGATCTCCTGCTGCGCGAGGAAGCCGTCGATCGCGCCGGCGACCGCTTTCGTGCCGCCGCCGCGCAGCGTGATGCGGTACTGCGCCTGCTGGAGGGCCGCGCCGAGCTTGGGATAGCGGTCATCGACGAGCCGCACGCGCGAGACGGCGAGCGACGGCGGCAGCACGCGGTTCATCGCCGTCAGGCACGCCTCCTCGGTCGTCTCGTCCGTGAGGCCCACATCCAGCAGCTCTGCGTCGCCCGGGATGCCCGAGGACAGCGCAGAGGCGAACGACATCACGATGTGCGGGCTGAAGCCCTTTGAATAAGCAATGGGCAGACCGCTGCGCCGCAGTGCGCGCTGCATGGTGCGCTGCAAATCGAGCAGGCCCAGATGGCGGACGATGTCGCCCTTTTGAAACTGCAGAATCATCCTCATCGTCCTTCGCACGCTCCTTCAAATCGCTTGAGGCCGCAGCCCTGACAGCCCTTGCGGCAGTCCGGCGTGACCTGCGCCTGCATCGCCCGCTCGCGCTCGCGCCAGAGGTACGCCTGCGTCACGCCCGCGTCGATGAACGCCCAGGGCAGCAGTTCGTCCTTTTCGCGGCGGCGGTTCGCGTAGAATGCCGGATCGACACCGCACTGCTCAAACGCCTGCATCCATTTTTCAAAGCTGAACTGGTCGGACCAGCCGTCAAACCGGCAGCCAAGCCGCCAGGCGGCCTCCAGCACATCGGCCATCTTGCGGTCTCCGCGGGCAAAGCACGCCTCCAGGAACGAGACGTGCGGCTCGTGCCAGTTGAACTCGACGCCCTTGATGCGCATGATCTGGCACAGGTGCTTCTGCTTCTCGGTGAACTGCTCGATGGTGTCCTGCGGCTCCCACTGGAACGGCGTGAACGGCTTGGGCACGAAGCAGGACGCGCTGCAATTGACGCGCAGCCCCTTCGCGCGCAGGTTCTTCGGCGTAGCGAAGTACTGGCGCACGACCTTGCCGGCCAGATCGGCGATGCCGTCGAGGTCCTCCGTCGTCTCCGTCGGCAGGCCGAACATGAAGTAGAGCTTCACGCTGCTCCAGCCGCCCGCGAACGCGTCGGTGACCGAGCTGATGAGGTCCTCCTCGGTGATGCCCTTGTTGATGACGTCGCGCAGGCGCTGCGTGCCCGCCTCCATTGCGTAGGTGAGGCTGGTCTTGCGCACCTTCTGCGTCTCCTCGAGCGTCTCCTTGAGCTGGCTGTCCAGACGAAGGCTCGGCAGCGAGAGCGCGATGCGCTTTTCCGCGAACTTTTCCATCAGCTCATGCGCCAGCTGCGGCAGGCAGGTGTAATCGCCCGTGGAGAGCGAGGACAGCGTAATCTCCTCGTAGCCCGTCTCATCGACGAGCTTCTGCGCCAGATCGAGCAGGTGCTCGACGCTGCGCTCGCGCACGGGCCGGTAGATCATGCCCGCCTGGCAGAAGCGGCAGCCGCGCGTGCAGCCGCGCAGCACCTCGATGTTGATGCGGTCGTGCACGATTTCCATGAACGGCACGATGATGCTTTCCGGATACTCGGCCTTGTCAAGATCGGCGACCATGTTCTTGACGACGGTGCGCGGCACGCCCTCCTCCGTCGGCTCGAAAGAGGCCAGCGTACCGTCCTCATGATACGTTGCCTCGTATAGGCTGGGCACATAGACGCCGCGCAGCTTGGAGAGCCTGCGCAAGCATTCCTGACGGGAGACGCCCTCCGCCTTGCAGGCCTTGACGACATCGATCGTCTCCAGCGTGCTGATCTCGCCGTCGCCGATGGAGAACGCGTCGATGAAGTGGTGCAGCGGCTCCGGGTTGAACGCGCAGGGGCCGCCCGCAATGACGATCGGGTGATCCCACGTCCTGTCCTCGCTGTGCATCGGGATGCGGGCCAGGTTGAGGATTTCCAGAATGTTCGTATAGCTCATCTCATACTGAAGCGTGATGCCCAGCATGTCAAAGTCGCCCACCGGCGTGCGCGTCTCCAGCGAGAACAGCGGCACATCCTCCGAGCGCATCAGATCGGCCATGTCCACCCACGGCATGAAGACGCGCTCGCACAGCGCGTCCTCCCGTTTGTTGATGATGTCGTACAAGATGCGGGAGCCCAGGTGCGACATGCCCACCTCGTACACATCCGGGAACGCGAACACATAGCGGATCGCCACGCTGTCCGGGTCCTTGAGCACACAGTTCATTTCGCCGCCCATGTAGCGCGCGGGCTTTTGCACGCGGTCGAGCAGGCCGTCGATCTTTTCCTTCAGCAAAGCCTTTCCTCCCTATGATACAATCCTGTTCATTTTATCGCTTTTCGCCGTCCGGGTCAAGCCCCGACCGCGCCCGAATCCGCGCCATGGCCCAGCGCGCGTGCTCGCGCACTGCCGACGCATCCGACTGCGCCCAGCGCATGAGCACCGGCAGATCCTCCGCCCGGCCCCGGTTGCCGCACAAAAGCGCAGCCTGCGCCCGAACGCGCTGTGGCCGCGCCACGTTTTTGCCGATCTGCGAAGACAGTCGGCCGACGACGCCGGAAAACGCCGCATTGTCCGCCGTCACCAGCTCGTCGAGCGCGAGCGGCACAGGCTGCGCCGCCTCCGGCAGCGTCTGCATCGGACAGGCGCGCTGGCAATTGTCGCAGCCGAGCAGCTTCATGCCCATCAGCGGCCGCGTCTCCTCCGGCACGACGATGCCCTCCATCATGAAGTTGCGCAGGCACCTTTCCGGATGGGTCATTCCGTCCGCGCCGATCGCGCCCGTCGGACAGGCCTTTGCGCAGCGCCCGCAGTTCAGGCATCCCGTCGCCCGAACCGGCTGGGTTTGCCCGCCGTCAAGCGCGTCCGTCGCCACCAGGATGATGACCACGCGCGTGCCGTACTCCGGCGTGATAAGCAGACTGCTGCGCCCGATGGCGCCCAGTCCTGCGCGCACAGCCGCCTCCTTCGCCGGGAAGGCGACGTTCGCCTGCGCGCGGCAGCCCGTATCGCGCAGCATGTCCTCCAGCCTGCGCGCCGCGTGGTACGCGGCATTGGAGGCTGCATAGTAGCTGTCGATGAACACGCCGTTCCCCTGCGGCAGCGGCGCAGGCGCGTAGGGCCAGAGCAGCACGAGCAGCGCCGTCGCCCAGGGGCACTCCTGTCCGGGATCAAACCGGAGCTGCCGTCGCTCGGAAAGCGGCGGCTGTGCACCGACGCGGGCGCGCGCGTCCGAAAACTCGCCGACGCCGCAGACGCCCAGCTTCGCAAAGCCGCAGCTGCGCGCCATGTGCGCGATGGTCTCCTTGTCCATTCGTCCTCCGTCAGGCAGAGGGCAGACGCCCAGCATCTGCCCCCGCCCTGTATGCTGTTACGATGCGGACGAGAGCCTCCCGTCCTTGTTCTCACCATCCTGCGCGCACAGATGCCTGTACTGATCGCTGACCTGCTGAAGCTGGAATTCAAAGCGCCGCTTGTCGCGCTCCTGAAGCGTGGAGAGGATGAGTCCCGCCACGAACAGCTGCAGCGAGGCCATCAGGCCGAACATGCAGACGATGAGCGTCGGGAAGCGCGGCACCAGGCCCGTGGCGAAGTACTCCATGAGCACCGGGATGAAGAACAGCAGCGAGACGATCAGCAGCAGCAGCGACAGCAGCCCGAAGAACGCAAACGGCTTGTAGTTGCGGTACATCCGGGCGATGGTCAGGAGCACCTTGGCGCCGTCCTTGTAGGTGTTGAGCTTGGAGACGCTGCCGGAGGGCCGGTCGCGGTAATCAACGACCACGTTGCGCACGAGCATGTTGCGCGTGATGGCGTGGATGGTCATGTCCGTCTCGATCTCAAAGCCCTTGGCGAGCACCGGATACGTCTTGACGAAGGCGTAGCTGAACGCGCGGTAGCCGGTCATGATGTCCTTGATGTCGCTGCCGAAGAGCCGGTTGATGCTTCTGCGCACCAGCTCGTTGCCGAAGTTGTGGAAGGGCCGCTTGTTCTCGGTGAAATAGGTGCTCGACAGGCGGTCGCCGACGACCATGTCAGCCTGCTCCGTGAGCACCAGGCGCACCATCTCCGGCGCGCACTCGGCGGGATAGGTGTCGTCGCCGTCGGTCATCACATAGCAGTCCGCGTCGATCTCCCGGAACATGCGCCGGATGACGCTGCCCTTGCCCTGCATCCGCTCCTGCCGCACGACGGCGCCGGCCCGCCGCGCAAGCTCCGCGGTGTCGTCCGTGGAGTTGTTGTCATAGACGTAGATCGTCGCCTCCGGCAGCGCGCGTTTGAAATCGCGCACGACCTTCTCTATGGTCTTGCCTTCGTTGTAGCAGGGAATCAAAACGGCGATTTTATCCTTCATAACGCTTTCGCTCCTGTACCGTATTGGGGCATGGTCCTTCGTTTACGGACATTATACCATACTCGGCGCGGATTGCATAGAGACAGGTTTTCCCCCGCGCGGATTTTGCACGGGCGGACAGGCTTTCCTCCGCTTCACAAAAAGAAAAACGGCCTGCAGGGCAGACCGTGCGGGACGCTTACGCCCCCTCTACATCCGGGATGTCGATTTCAGGCATCAGCTCGCGGCTGATGATGCGCAGCATCTCCTCGAGCTTCTGGCAGTCCTCCCGGCTGAAGCGCCGGGAAATGCGGTCCATCACCTCGACCATGTACGACGCACTGATGTTGTAGTAGTCGATGTACTTCTGCGTCACCTCGAGGTGGTATTCGCGCCTGTCCGTTTCGGACTGCACCTTGCGCACATAGCCCTTCTTGATGAGACTGCCCACCTTGTAGGCGGCATTCGGCGAGGAGATGCACATGAAGCTGGCAAACTCGTTGACCGTCGGATGCCCCAGCGCCATGATCGTCTCCATGCAGAAGGTTTCCACCGTCGTCAGGCTCGCCTCGCGGCTCTGGAAGCGCTGAAAGATTTCTTTATAGAAGTGGAGCTTGAATTTCGTATACACCGTGAAAAACGCGTCTTTAAGCATGCTCGTCGCCCGCTTTGTTCAAGATTTTCCTCCAGTATACCAGCTTTGCAGGCAACAATCAATGCTCTTCCTGCTCGATGGCGAAAACAAGCTCCGCCGTGCAGGCTGTCTCCTCGCCCACATTCGCGATGCAGGTGCCGATGCCCACAGGACCGCGGCGCTGCGTCAGCGTGCATTCCAGGCTCAGCACGTCGCCGGGCGTCACCTTTCGCCTGAAGCGTGCGTTCCTGACGCCGCCGAAGAGCACGATCTTCCCCCGGTTTTCCGGCTCGGAGAGCAGCGTGACCGCGCCCACCTGGGCCAGCGCTTCCAGTATCAGCACGCCCGGCATCACATGCTCCTGCGGAAAGTGCCCGCAGAAGAACGGCTCATTCACGCTCACGCACTTGATGCCCCGCGCCCACTTGCCGCTCTCAAAGTCGGTGATCCTGTCCACCAGCGCAAAGGGATAGCGGTGCGGGAGAATCTCCGCGATCTGATTGGAACTGAGCTCCATCATGCATCCTCCCATCTTTTCAGGACGAGGCTCACGTTGTGCCCGCCGAAGCCGAGCGAATTGCTCATCGCCGCCCCGATTTGCACCCTCCGGCCCGTGTTCGCCACCACGTCAAGATCGCAGGCCGGATCGGGCGTCCTGTAGTTGATCGTCGCTGGGATGAACCCGTCCCGGAGTGCCAGCGCGGTATACGCCGCTTCCACTGCGCCCGCCGCGCCCAGCATATGGCCGGTCATCGACTTGGTGGAGCTGACCATCAGCCTGCCTGCATGCGCGCCGAATGCCTTTTTCACCGCCGCCGTCTCGCAGGCGTCGTTAAGCTGTGTCGACGTGCCGTGCGCATTGACGTATCCGATCTCCTCTGCGCGCACGCCGCCGTCCGCGAGCGCCATCGCCATCGCGCGCGCCGCACCCGCACCGTCCGGCGCGGGCGCCGTCATGTGATAGGCGTCGCAGGTCGCGCCATAGCCAACGATCTCCGCGACGATGCGCGCACCGCGCGCCTGCGCGTGCTCCAGCTCCTCCAGCAGCAGCACGCACGCGCCCTCGCCCATCACGAAGCCGCTGCGATCCGCATCAAACGGAATGCTGGCGCGCTGCGGATCGGTCGCCTGCGTCAGCGCCTTCATCGAGGTGAAGCCGCCGATGGCCAGCGGCGTGATGCTCGCCTCCGTGCCGCCGCAGAGCATCGCGTCGGCATAGCCGTCCCGGATGGAGTGGAAGGCGTCGCCCACGGCGTTGCTGCCGCCCGCACAGGCCGTCACCGGGCAGGTACACATCCCGCGGAAGCCCGCAGCAATCGCCACCTGGCCCGCGGCCATGTTGCTGATCGCCGTGGGAATATAGAACGGAGAAACCCTGTCAAAGCCGCGCTCCATGCCGCGCTGATGCTCACTCTCCGTGATGATCTGACCGCCGATGCCGCTGGACACGGTCACGCCGCAGCGGTCGGGGTCAAACGCCGTCATCTGCGCATCGTCAAGTGCCTGCCTGGCAGCCGCCAGCGCGAACTGCGTGAACCGTCCCATGTGCCGGGCGTCCATGCGGCTCATGTACCGCTCCGGATCAAACCCCCTGACCTCGGCAGCCAGCTTCACCTTCTGCCCGGCCGCATCGTACTGCGTGATCGGACCGATGCCGCATTCGCCCCGGCGCACGGCCTGCCAGCTCTCCTCCATGGTCAGCCCCAGCGGCGTCACCGCCCCCAGACCCGTGATGACCACCCGTCGTCCGTTCATCCTCATCCTCCTCACATCGACATGCCGCCGTCCACGGCCAGCACCTGTCCGGTGATGTAGCCCGCCTCGTCGGACGCCAGAAACGCCACAGCACGGGCCACGTCGCGTGCATCGCCCATTCGTCCCGCCGGAATCGAGGCGACTGCCGCCGTGCGCGCAGCCTCCGGCATGGCCGCCGTCATGTCCGTGTCGATAAAGCCCGGCGCGACGGCGTTCACCGTGATGCCGCGCGCAGCCAGCTCCCGTGCGGCGGACTTCGTCAGGCCGATCACGCCCGCCTTGCTCGCGGCATAGTTGACCTGACCGGCATTGCCGCGTAGGCCGACCACGGAGCTGAGATTCACAATCCGGCCATAGCGCTGCTTCATCATCGCGCGCACGACAGCGCGAATGCACAGATACGTCCCCTTGAGGTTCGTATCCAGCACGGCGTCGAAGTCCTCCTCCTTCATCGTAAGCAGGAGCGCATCCCGTGTCACGCCGGCGTTGTTGACCAGGATGTCAATGCGCCCCAGCGCTTCCTGTGCCGCGCCGATCATCGCCTGCACATCCTGCGCGTCCCTGACGTCGCAGCGCACGGCCAGCGCGCGCACGCCCAGCTGCTCGCAGGCGAGCGCGGTCTCGCGCGCCTTCTCCTCGCTGCCCGCGTAGCAGAACACAATGTTCGCGCCCTGCGCCGCCAGCTCCAGGCAGATCGCCCGGCCGATGCCACGGCTTCCGCCGGTCACCACGGCGCACCTTCCCGAAACGCCCATCAGCAGCCTCCCCTCTGCACATCGCTCAGCTTCTGCGCGAGCGATTCCACATCCTCGACCGTCTCCACGGCAAAGGCGGGCACCTGCGGCACGGTCTTCCGGACAAAGCCGCTGAGCACCTGACCCGGCCCGATCTCCACGATCGCATCGACGCCCATCTGCGCCATCCTGCGGATCGAATCCTCCATATAGACGCTGCTCTGTACCTGGCGCACCAGCAGCTCCTGCACGCTCACCCCCTGCGGCTTCACATCGCCCAGGCAGTTGAAGATCACGGGAATGCGCATTTCTCCAAACGTCATGGCCTCAAACCGGCCGGCAAGCGCCTCGCCCGCCGGCGCCATCAGCGGCGTGTGGAACGGCCCGCTGACGCGCAGCGGCAGACAGCGCCGCGCACCCGCCTCCTTCGCCAGCCGCGCAGCCGCCTCGACCGCGGCCTTTTCGCCTCCGATGACCAGCTGGCCGGGGCAGTTGTAGTTGGCGATGACCGCCACGCCCTCGCCCGAGGCCGCCTCGCAGGCGCGGGAGAGCGCATCACGATCCAGCCCCAGCACGGCGATCATCGCGCTTTCGATCCCCTGCGCCGCGCGCTCCATCGCCTCGCCGCGGAAGGCCGCCAGTTCGATGGCCGTCTTCGCATCAAACACGCCCGCCGCGTGCAGCGCGGCGTATTCGCCCAGCGAAAGCCCCGCCGCCACATCCGGCACGATGCCGCGCTCGCGCAGCACCGCCGTCAGTCCCGCGGCAAACGCCACCATGCACGGCTGCGTGCAGCGCGTCTGTCCCAGCATGCCGTCAGGATCGTCAAAGCACACGCTGTGCAGGTCAAAGGCGAGCGACGCGCTGTCAAACGCCCCGCGAAAGGCCGGATATGCCGCATACAGGTCCTTGCCCATGCCCGGATGCTGACTGCCCTGCCCGGCGAACAAAAAGCCCAGTTTCATAGCTCCTCCTCACGCGCGCCAGCTGCGCCGCGTCTGCTCCAGCACGGCGAGGCCGTCGCTGTACAGTGTTTCCAGGATCTCGCGCACCGGGCGGATCTCGCGGAGCATGCCCGCTACCTGTCCGGCCATCACGCTTCCGGTCTCCACGTCACCCTCGAACACCGCGCGGCGCAGGCCACCCAGCGTCAGCTTCTCGAGTTCCTCGAGCGTCGCGCCCTGCTGCTCCAGACGCACATACTCGCGTGACATCCGGTTCTTCAGCACGCGGACGGGTCCGCCCACGCTGCGCCCGGTGACGATCGTATCGCTGTCCTTCGCGCGCAGCAGCGCCTGCTTGTAGCGCTCGTGAATCGGGCACTCGGCGCTTGCCAGCAGGCAGGTGCCCACCTGCACGCCGCATGCGCCCAGCGCGAGCGCCGCCGCCATCTGCCGTCCATCGGCGACGCCGCCCGCCGCGATGACCGGCACGTCCACCGCGTCGATCACCTGCGGCACGAGCGCCATCGTCGTCATCTCGCCGACATGTCCGCCCGACTCCGTGCCCTCGGCGATGACCGCGTCCACGCCATAGCGGACGAGGCGCTGCGCGAGCACCGAGGCCGCGACGACCGGGATCACCCGGATGCCCGCGTTCTTCCAGCAGGGGACATACTTGCCGGGGTTGCCCGCACCCGTCGTGACGACCGGCACGCGCTCCTCGATCACCACCTGCGCGAACGCGTCCACGCACGGGTGCATCAGCATGATGTTCACGCCAAAGGGCTTGTCCGTCAGAGCGCGGCAGCGGGCAATCTGCTCGCGCAATTCCTGAGCGGTGCTCACGCCGCCCGCCGCGATGATGCCCAGCGCGCCAGCATTTGAACAGGCGGCTGCAAATTCGCCCGTGGCGATGTTCGCCATGCCGCCCTGGATGATAGGGAGCCGCGTCCCAAGAATGTCATTGAGCCTGTTCATGTGCTCCTCCTATGCCATGTCAAGCAGCGCGCCGCCCCAGGTCAGTCCGCCGCCAAAGCCCACGAGCACCATGCGATCGCCGCTGTGCAGCAGGCCCTTTTCCTGCATCTCGCTCAGCGCCAGGGGGATGCTCGCCGCCGAGGTATTGCCGTATTGCGAGAGATTGACGTACAGCCGGTCCGCTCCGATCCCGCAGCGCCGCGCCGCCAGGTCGATGATGCGCGCGTTCGCCTGATGCAGCACGAACCATCGCACGTCCTCCTGCGCCGTGCCCGTGCGCGCGAGCACCTGCGCGATGCATCGGGAGACGGTCTCCACGGCGAATTTGAACACACGCGTGCCCTCCATGGCGATGCGCGGCGTCTTTCCGGAGCCGGGACCGGCCGCATACAGTAGCTCGCTGTCCCCGTCGCAGCCGAGCACCGCGCCGACGGACGGCCACTCCGGGCGGTATTCGACGACCGCCGCGCCCGCCCCGTCACCAAAGAGGATGCAGGTGCTCCTGTCCGACCAGTCGACGATCCGGCTCATCGCGTCGCCGCCGACGACCAGCGCAAACCGGCGCGGCGATGCGGCCAGCAGGCACTCGGCCGTGTGCAGCGCATAGACAAAGCCCGTGCAGGCGGCGTTCATGTCAAAGCAGACCGTATCCTGCGCAAGCCCCAACGCCTTTTGCAGCGCGCACGCCGTGCTGGGCATGAGGCTCTCCGGGGTCATCGTCGCCACCAGGCAGACGCCGATCTCCTCCGGCCGCACACCGGCGCGTTCGAGCGCCATGCGCGCTGCCTCCGTGCAAAGCTGCGCCTGCGTCTCCTCCCCACAGATGTGCCGGCTGCGGATGCCGGTCCGCGACGAAATCCACGCATCCGACGTGTCCATGCGCCTTGCAAGGTCGTCGTTGGTCACCACGCGCGCGGGGACGCAGTGCCCGCAGCCGCGCAGCTTCACGCCGCTCATGCGTCTGCCTCCGGGCGCGGCGCGCCCATCCTGCGGAATTTCTCCATCCGCTGCGCCGCCAGCTCCCGTCCGCTCATGCCCCGGAGCGCGTGAAGCTCCGCCGAGAGTGCGCGGTCGATCATCGCGATCTGCGCCGCGGCATCCCGCTGCGCGCCGCCCTCCGGTTCCTGGATGATCGCGTCGATCACGCCCAGCTGCATCAGATCGGGCGCGGTCAGCTTCATCAGCTCGCAGGCCTCTTCATGGCGGCTTGCATCCTTCCACAGGATGCTGGCGAAGCCCTCAGGAGAGAGAATGGCATACACCGCATTTTCCAGCATCAGCACGCGGTTGGCCACGCCGAGTGCCAGCGCGCCGCCGCTGTTGCCCTCGCCCGTCACGACGGATACGACGGGAACCGTCAGCGTGCTCATCTCCATCAGACAGCAGGCAATCGCCTCGCCCTGTCCGCGCTCCTCCGCAGCGATGCCGGGATACGCGCCCGGCGTGTCGATGAACGTGATCACCGGCCGGCCGAATTTCTCCGCCTGCTTCATCAGCCGGAGCGCCTTCCGGTAGCCCTCCGGGCCGGGCATGCCGAAGCGGCAGTGCAGGTTTTCCTCCACCGTGCGTCCCTTCCGCGTGCCGATGACGGTCACCGGCTGCCCGTGATAGAGCGCCACGCCGCCGAGGATCGCGCCGTCCTCTCCGGCGAGCCGGTCGCCCTTCATCTCAAAAAAGCCCGTGAACAGCCCGTCGATGAAGGCGCAGATGCCCGGACGCTGCGCCTGCCGGGCCAGCGCCACGCGCTGCGCGGCGGTCAGTGTTTCCTCCATGCCGTTCCTCCTTCGTGCAGCATCAGCAGCTTTGCCAGCGCATCCCGCAGGCCGCTGCGCGGCACAATCGCGTCGATGAAGCCGTGCTCCATCAGGAATTCCGCGCGCTGAAACCCCTCCGGCAGGGACTGCCCGATCGTCTGCTCGATCACGCGCGGCCCGGCAAAGCCGATCAGCGCGCCAGGCTCCGCCAGAATGACGTCGCCCAGCGACGCAAAGCTCGCCGTCACGCCGCCCATGGTCGGATCGGTCAGCACGCTGATGTAGAGCAGCCCCTTCTGCGACAGCTTTGCCAGCGCCGCGCTCGTCTTGGCCATCTGCATGAGCGAGAGGATGCCCTCCTGCATGCGCGCGCCGCCGCTGGCGGAAAAGATGATCAGCGGCAGGGCGCGCCGAACCGTGTACTCGATGCCCAGCGTGAGCTTTTCGCCCACCGCAGCGCTCATGCTCCCCATCATGAACCGGCTGTCCAGCACGCAGGCGACGCACCTGCGTCCGCCGATCTCGCCCGTGGCGACGATGACCGCCTCGTCAAGGCCGGTCTTCTCCTGCGCAGCGCGCAGCTTGTCGTCGTAGCCTGGGAAATCCAGCGGGTTGCCCGCCTGCACGTGGCGATACAGCTCGCGGTATTTCGCCCCGTCCATCACCAGGCGCAGCCGCGCAGGCCCGCTGATGGGAAAGTGATGCCCGCAGGCCGGGCAGACGGACAGCGCCCGCTCCACCTCCTCGCGCGCAACCTCCTGGCCGCAGCTCGGGCAGGTGATCACCTGCTCCGGCGGCAGATAGCTCTCGCTCAGCTCCTTCATCGCGCGCAGGCGGTTGCGGCGCTTTTCAAACACATGGGTCACGAATTCTTCTCCTCCCGGTCAAGCCTGCGGCCGAAGTCCAGCAGCTGCGGCAGGTTCTCCGTCAGAAACACCGTCGTACAGGCGCCGCGGATGAACGTCGGATGGTACAGGATCTGGTAGGACAGCTCCGCGTTCGTAGGAAATCCCTCGAGCGTGAACTCCTCCAGACAGCGGCGCATCCTGCGGATGGCCCCGAGCCGCGTCGGCGCGCAGACCATCACCTTCGCCGCCAGCGAATCGTAATACGGCGGCAGTGAGCAGCCGCTGTACAGGCAGGAATCCACGCGCACACCGTTGCCGCCCGGGAAGTGGATGAACTCCACCTGACCGGGCGCGGGTGCAAAGTCCCGCTGCGGGTCCTCCGCGTTGACGCGGCACTCGATGGCGTGCCCGCGCACGACGACGTCCTCCTGCGCGACGGACAGCGACAGCCCGGAGGCCACGCGAAGCTGCTCCTGTACCAGATCGATGCCGGTGACCAGCTCGGTGATGCCGTGCTCCACCTGAATCCGCGTGTTGATCTCCATGAAATAGAACCGGTCTTCCTCCAGCAAAAACTCCACCGTGCCCGCGCTCTCATAGCCCACGGCCCGCGCCGCCGCAACGGCCGCCTCACCCATGCGCTTTCTCAATGCGGGAGAGAGCCCCCAGGCGGGCGCTTCCTCGATGAGCTTCTGGTTGCGCCGCTGCACGGAGCAGTCCCGATCACCCAGAGACACCACATGTCCATGCCGGTCGGCGAGCACCTGCACCTCGACATGACGCGGGCGCAGCACCAGCTTCTCCAGATACAGCTCGTCATTGCCGAAGCATGCCCGTGCCTCGGCCTTCGCCTGTGCGTAGGCGTCCGCGATCTGCGCCTCGCTGTCGCAACGCCGGATGCCCCTTCCTCCGCCGCCCGCACAGGCCTTGAGCAGCACGGGATACCCCACGCGCCGCGCGTCCTCCATCGCCTGTTCAAGCGAGGAGAGCGATCCCTGCGATCCGGGCGTGACGGGCACACCCGCTTTGCGCATCAGCGCACGGGCGGCCGCCTTGTCCCCGGCGCGGCGGATGACGTCGCCCGACGGTCCGATCAACGTGAGCCCGGCCCGCGCGCAGGCATCGGCGAACGCCGCGTTCTCCGAAAGAAAGCCGTAGCCCGGGTGGATGCCGTCGCAGTGGGTTGCCAGCGCCACGGCCAGCTGCGCATCCTGATTGAGATAGCTCCTGGCTGCAGGCGCCGGACCGATGCACACGGCCTGCGTCGCCAGCTGCACATGCAGGGCCTCGGCGTCTGCCTCGGAGTACACCGCCACCGTCTCGATGCCCAGTTCCCGGCACGCGCGCAGGATGCGCAGCGCGATTTCGCCGCGGTTGGCGATCAGCACGCGCCTCAGCATGGCCTGTACCGGAAGATGGGCTCGCCGTAGGGCGCCAGCGCTCCGTTCTCCCCGAGAACCTGCGTGATCACGCAGTCGCATGGCGCGCTGACCTCGCTCATCATCTTCATCGCCTCAATCAGGCAGAGCGTCTGCCCCTTGCTGACCGTCTGTCCCGCGCGCACATACGGCTCTGCGCCCGGCTCCGGCGCAGCATAGAACACGCCGGCCAGCGGAGAGGCAATCACCTCGTCCGTCTCTGCGGCAGGCTGCGTGGCGGTCTGTACGGGCGCGGCAGGTGCGGCCGCTGCGGTTGACGTCCCCGCGCCGCGGCTCAGCTCCAGAGAAAACACGCCCGTCGAGAGCTTCATCGTATACAGCGAGCTGCGCTCAAAGCGATCCATCAGCTCGAGAATCTCCTGATTTGTCATGCTGTCCCCTCAAAACAGGCCCGCCGTCGCATCGGGCGGCAGGCCTTTCCGTCTTTTCAGCCCTGATGTGCGGCCACATAGTCCATGATGCTGCCGACCGTCTGCAGGGAAGCCATGTCCTCGTCGCTGATGGTCACGCCCGTGGCTTCCTCCATGGCCATCATCAGCTCGACCGCCGCCAGGGAATCCGCGCCCAGATCCTTGAGCGTCGCCTCCGGCTTCACAGCCTTCGCTTCGCAGCCCAGCGTATCGACAATGACGTTTTTCACCGTTTCAAACTCGATCATGATGAACTCTCCTTCACAAATTGTCTCCATCAATTTATCTAAATCATTTTAGCTAAATTGATTGAGCCGAATTATACAGGAGAAGACGGAGCGTGTCAAGCCCTTTTCTCCCATTTACGCAGAATTTACGCGGGAATGATAGAATTCTGCGGGCAGTTCTGGTATACTTGTGGATGGACAATGACAAAGACAGGATCAGGAGGGTGCGCATGGACAGCATCAATTTTAACGAAAAGAAGGGCTTCATCTGCGATATGGACGGCGTGATCTACCATGGCAATCAGATTCTGCCGGGCGTCGCGGAGTTCATCCAGTGGCTGCACGAGGAAAAGAAGGAATACCTCTTTCTGACCAACAACAGCGGCTATACGCCCCGCGAGCTGAACCAGAAGCTCGCGCGCATGGGGCTTGACGTGCCGGAGGAGCACTTTTACACCAGCGCGCTGGCCACAGCGGCGTTCCTCAAGGAGCAGTCTCCGGGCTGCTCGGTGTTCGCCATCGGCGAGGCCGGCCTGCTCAACGCGCTCTATGACGCAGGCATCACCATGAACGACGTGAATCCGGACTATGTGGTCGTCGGCGAGGGGCGCTCCTATTCGCTCGACACGCTGACCCAGGCGACGAACCTCGTCATGCGCGGCGCGCGGCTCATCGGCGCGAACTCGGACGTCTCCGGCCCGATCGAAAACGGCATCGCGCCCGCCTGCCGCGCGCTGATCGCGCCGATCGAGATGGCGACCGGCACCACGGCGTACTTCTGCGGCAAGCCCAATCCGCTGATGATGCGCACGGGCCTGCGCCTGCTGAACTGCCACTCCGCCGAGGCCGTGATGGTCGGCAACCGGATGGACACGGACGTCATCTCCGGCATGGAGAGCGGCATGTCCACGGTACTCGTTCTCTCGGGCGTCTCCACACGCGACACGCTCAAGACCTACGCCTACCGGCCGTCCATCGTGCTCGACGGCGTCGGCGACATCGTCGCCATGGCCCGCGCACTCGCATAAGCGCAAAAAAGGACTGCAAGGCAAAACTGGACTGTTCCCCGAGCAGCAGACACGAAAATAAGGGGCTGTCGTAGAATTTC
>CAMENN010000025.1 GCA_945928315.1 uncultured Clostridia bacterium | reverse complement strand
TCCCTTGACTGTTCTCCAGATCCCTAAGTGTAACCTATGTTTGACACTTCAACAAAAAAAAGACGGCGGCGGAAAAACGCCGTCTTTTTTTTGCCCGGCCTTTGTGGTATAATGGGATGATCCAATCTTTCCCCGGAGGTGCGTATGCTGGACGAGCGAGTGAGAAACGGGCAGGTCGATGATCTGGCCATGGCGATGGTTGAGCTGCGGAATACGGACGAGGCGTACCGCTTCTTTGAGGACATCTTCACCATTCACGAGCTGCAGGCCGTGGCGCAGCGCCTGGCCGTTGCGCGCCTGCTCCGCCGGAAGGTGACCTATCAGGAGATCGCCGAGCAGACGGGCGCGAGCACGGCGACCATCAGCCGCGTCAACCGCTGCCTGACCTATGGAGCGGGCGGCTATCAGCAGATCCTCAGCAGGCTGGACGAACGGGATGAAGCGGCCGGAAAGGGCAATGGGAACAAACGATGAATCTTGACGACCTGAACAGAGAACAGCGGCTCGCAGCGGAAACGCTTGAGGGGCCGCTTTTGGTGCTTGCCGGTGCGGGCTCCGGCAAGACGCGCGCGCTGACCTACCGGGTGGCCAACCTGCTCGAGCACGGCGTGCCCCCGTGGGCCATCATGGCCATCACGTTCACGAACAAGGCCGCCGCGGAGATGCGTGAGCGCATCGAGAAGCTTGCCGGGCCAGGCGCGCAGGAGGTGTGGGTCTCCACGTTCCACGCGGGCTGCGCGAAGATCCTGCGCAGGGACATCGAGAAGCTGGGCTATACGCGCTCGTTCACCATCTACGACGACGACGACCAGATGAGCGCGCTCAAGGAGATCCTCAAAAAGCTCAACATTGACGAGAAGTTTCTGCCGCCGCGCGAGATCAAGGCGAAGATCTCCGACGCGAAGAACAGGCTGCTCGGCCCGCAGGAGTGGTTTTCCTCGAGCGACCGGGACTACCGCTGTCAGATGATCCACGACGTGTTTAGTGCCTATGAGGAGAAGCTCAAGAGCTCCAACGCGCTCGACTTCGACGACCTGATCGTCAGGACGCTCGACCTGTTCACGCTGCATCCGCCGGTACTCGAGGCATATCAGCGCAAGCTGCGCTACATCCACGTCGATGAGTATCAGGACACGAACTATGCGCAGTATATGCTTGTGCGCCTGCTGGCGCAGCAGAGCCGCAACCTCTGCGTCGTGGGCGATGACGACCAGTCCATCTACGGCTGGCGCGGCGCGGACATCCGCAACATCCTCGACTTCGAAAAGGACTTCCCGGACGCGACGGTCATCAAGCTGGAGCAGAACTACCGCTCCTCGGCGAACATCCTCGACGCCGCCAATCAGGTGATCGCACGCAACGAGAACCGCAAGGACAAGGCACTCTGGACGCAGCAGGGCCCGGGCGAGATGATCCGGCTCTACCGCGCGGACGACGAGCGTGAGGAGGCCGCATGGGTCTGCGAGCAGATTCGCGCGCTGGAAGCGCAGGGCGAGGATGCATCGCGCTGTGCCGTGCTCTATCGAACGAACGCCCAATCCCGCGTGATGGAAGAAGCGTTCGTCAAAACAGGCGTCAAATACAGGATCTACGGCGGCCTGCGGTTCTATGACCGCAAGGAGGTCAAGGACATCCTGGCCTACCTGCGCGTGATGATCAACCCGGCGGACGACATCTCCGTGCGGCGCATCATCAACGTGCCAAAGCGCGCCATCGGCGATACGACGGTCACGGAGTTGGCGCGCTACGCCGCCGAACAGGAGATGCCGCTGCTCACGGCCTGCATGGACGTGCCGGACACGCTGGGGAACCGTGCGAAGAAGAGCGTCGAAAAGTTCGGCGAGCTGATGATGAGCCTCACAATGATGGCCGAGTCGATGAAGCTGACCGAGCTGGTGCAGTACGTCATCGACGCCACGGGGCTGGAGAGCCAGTACGCCAAGGAGGACAGCGACGAGGCGCGCTCGCGCGTGGAGAACATCCGCGAGTTTGTCGGCGCGGTGCAGGAATTTGAGGACAAGGCGGACAACCCGACGCTCACGGATTACCTCGAAAACGTCGCGCTCGTCTCCGACCTGGACGCGATGACCGAGGACGGCGGTGCGGTGACGATGATGACGCTGCACAGCGCCAAGGGCCTCGAGTTCCCGAATGTGTTCATGATCGGCATGGAGGAAAACCTCTTCCCATCCATGCGCAGCCGGGACGATCCCGCGCGCATGGAGGAGGAGCGGCGGCTGTGTTATGTGGGCATCACGCGCGCGCGGGAGCGGCTGTACCTGTCGCATGCCTCGCGCCGCATGCTCTACAACCAGATGCAGTTCAACGACCGCTCCCGCTTCATCGACGACATCCCGGCGCGGCTGATCGAGGATGTCTCCGAGCGGCGCGGCGGGTTTGCCACGTCCCGGCAGGACGGCTGGCAGAGCGGGCAGTGGCGCCAGCCCGCCTGGAGCAAGGGCAGCAGCTTTGCCCAGAAGCCCGAGACAGCATCAGCATGGAAGCCGCGTGCTCAGTCCGGTGTCGCGCAGCCGCAGGGCCAGCGCCAGAGCTTTGCCGCGTGGAGCCGCGGCAGCGGCATGGGCATGAACAATGCGGAGCGCGTCGGCGGCACGACGGTTGCGGGTGTGCAGCGCGGCATGAATCCGACGGCGCAGGTGGTGCCGTCCGCAGCACGCGAGGCAGAAAAGCCATCGCTCTTTGCGGCGGGCGACCACGTCATGCACCGAAAGTTCGGACGCGGCGCGGTCGTGCGCGTGAGCGGCAGCGGCGCCGATGCGCGCATCATGATCAGATTTGACGACACGCGCGTGGGTGTGAAGGAGTTTGCCCTGTCCATCGCGCCGATCATCAAGACGGAGGGATAAGCTATGCAGGACGAGCAGCGCATGCGCGAGCTGGTAAGCGCGCTCAACGAGGCCTCGCACCGGTATTACGATCTGAACGAGCCGGCGATGTCCGACGATGCGTGGGACGCGATGTACGCCGAGCTGCGCGCGCTCGAGGAGAAGACGGGCGTGCGCCTGCCGGATTCGCCCACACGGCGCGTCGGCGGCCAGGTGATGGAGGGCTTCTCGGAACACCGGCACATCGCGCGCCTGTGGAGCATGGACAAGGCGCAGAGCGAGGAGGAAATCCTCGCCTGGGCGCAGCGCGCGCAGAAGCTCACGCAGGAGGCCGGCGGCCTGCCGGAGAACACCTATTGTGTGGAGTACAAGCTCGACGGCCTGACGATCAACCTGACGTATGACGGCGGGCAGCTCGTGCAGGCGGCGACGCGCGGCAACGGCGAGGTTGGCGAGGCCATCCTGCCGCAGGCGATGACCATCCGCACGATCCCGCTGACGATCCCGTTCACGGGCCGCATGGAGGTGCAGGGCGAGTGCATCATGCGCCTGTCCCAGCTCAAAAAGTACAACGAGACGGCGGATGAGCCGCTCAAAAACGCCCGCAACGCCGCGGCCGGCGCGCTGCGCAACCTCGATCCGAAGGTGACGGCCAGCCGCCATCTCGACGCGTTCTTCTATCAGGTGGGCTACATCGAGGGCAGGAGCTTCGCCACACAGCAGGAGATGCTCGCCTTCCTGCGGGAAAACGGCCTGAGCGTCAGCCCGCTGTGCAGGGAGGCCGCCACGATCGAAGAGGCCATGAAGATCGTCCATGAGATCGAGCGGGACCGCGACACGCTCGACTTTCTCATCGACGGCGCAACGATCAAGCTCACCGACATGCGCACCCGCGAGGTGCTGGGCACGACGGACAAGTTCCCGCGCTGGTCGGTCGCCTTCAAGTTCCCGGCGGAGGAGACGGTCACGACGCTCCTCGATGTCTCCTGGGAGCTGGGACGCACGGGCAAGCTGACGCCGCTGGCGCACCTCGAGCCGGTGGACATCTGCGGCGTGACGGTGAAGCGCGCGACGCTCAACAACTACGGCGACATCTGCCGCAAGCGCGTGCGCATCGGCAGTGAGGTCTGGGTGCGCCGCTCCAACGACGTTATCCCGGAGATCATGGGCGTCGTCTGGGAGGAAGAGGGCGAGCCGCCGGAGAGCGACATCGTCCCGCCGTCGGTCTGTCCGGCCTGCGGCGGTCCGGTCACCGCGCGCGGCGCGCATCTGTTCTGCCTGAACCGGGAGAGCTGCCGCCCGCAGGCCATCGCTCGCATGGCGCACTTCGCGTCCCGGCAGGGCATGGACATCGAGGCGTTCAGCGAAAAGACCGCCGGTCTGTTTTACGATCAGCTCGGCGTGCGCTCCGCCGCCGACCTGTATACGCTTGAAAAGGAAAAGATGGTCGGTCTGCGCGGCTTCGGCGAAAAGAAGGCGGACAAGCTGCTCGCGGAGCTTGAAAAGAGCAAGCACTGCGAGCTGGACGCGTTCCTGTTCGCCATCGGCATCCCGAACATCGGCAAGAAGACGGCGCGCGACCTGATGGCGCACTTCGGCTCTTTGCAGGCGCTGATGGATGCGCCCGCCGGGGAGCTCACGCAGCTTGACGACGTGGGCGAGATCGTCGCCGCGTCGATCACCGAGTTCTTCGCGCAGAAGGAGAACTACGACTTCGTGGAGCGGCTGCTCGCCGCAGGCGTCAGCCCGCAGGCGAAGACGCAGGAGGACGTGGGCACGCTCTTTGCGGGCATGACGTTCGTGCTCACCGGCACGCTGCCCACGCTCACGCGCGCGCAGGCCGAGGAGATCATCCGGCAGAACGGCGGCAAGACGGCCGGCAGCGTCTCCAAAAAGACGAGCGTCGTGCTGGCGGGCGAGAGCGCCGGCAGCAAGCTCGAAAAGGCGCAAAGCCTCGGCGTGCGCATCATGGACGAAGCGGAGTTTATGGCGCTGGTGAACAAAAACGACGAAGGAAAAATCAGCGAATGATTGGATATTTCCTTTTTTCCGGCAACGTGATATACTATACAGGATAAACCGCCTGCAAAGGAGGAGTGGACATGCAGAGCATGACGGGATACGGGCGCTGCCAGCTGGAGCGCGACGGTCGCGTGATGACCGTGGAGGTCAAGAGCGTCAACCATCGCTTTCTGGATACTTCCTACCGGCTGCCGCGTCATCTCGCATTTCTTGACGACGCGGTTCGCCGCGGCGTGTCCGCGAGGCTGAGCCGCGGCCATGTGGATGTGTTTGTCAACTACGAGAATCACCGTGACGACGCGCGCGAGGTGCGGGTGGATACCGCGCTGGCCTGCGCGTATCAGCGCGCCATCGGCGAGCTGTCCGCGGCGCTCTCCCTGAGCGGCGGGCTGTCCGTCGAGGAATATGCGCGCATGCCCGACGTGCTGACCATCCAGGAAAAGGAAGAGGATCAGCAGGCCGTGCGCGAGCTGTTTGACGAGGCGCTCTCCGCGGCGCTGGGCGAGCTGATCGCCATGCGCGAGCGCGAGGGCGAGAGCATGAAGCAGGATATACTGCAAAAGCTCACGCGCATCGAGGAGATCCGCGGGGAGATCGCGCAGCGCGCGCCGCTGGTCGTGGAGGACTACCGCGCGCGGCTCGCCGAGCGCATCGCGGCGCTGACCGACGGGGAGATCGACGAGGCGCGGCTGATCACCGAGGTCGCGATCTTCGCCGACCGCGCGGCCATCGACGAGGAGCTGGTGCGTCTGCTCAGTCACATCGCACAGATCCGCGCGACGGTCGAGCTGTCCGAGCCCGTGGGCCGCAAGCTCGACTTTCTGGTGCAGGAGCTCAACCGCGAGGTCAACACCATCGGCTCCAAGGCGATGGATGCGCAGATCGCGCAATGCGTGGTGCAGGCCAAGGGAGAGATCGAAAAGCTGCGCGAACAGGTGCAGAACATCGAGTGACGCGCGCTCTGGAGGGGTAACGTGGAGATCAAGCTCATCAACGTCGGCTACGGCAACTTCATTTCATCGAGCCGCATCATCGCGATCATCGGCCCGGATTCCGCGCCGGTCAAGCGCATCATTCAGGAGGCCAAGGAGGAGCGCCGCCTCATCGACGCGACCTACGGCCGCCGCACGCGCGCGGTGATCATCTCCGACAGCGACCATGTGATTCTGTCGGCGGTGCAGCCGGAGACGATTGCACACAGATTTGACATCAAGGACAACACGTCGATTGTCGAGGAGGAAGAGCCCTGATGCAGGCACAGAAGAAGGGCGTGCTCTTTGTCGTCTCCGGTCCGTCCGGCGTGGGCAAGGGCACGATCAACAAAAAACTGTTCGAGGAGTTCGGCGACCGCATCGCCTATTCCGTCTCCGCCACCACGCGCGAGCCGCGCGAGGGCGAGGAAAACGGCCGCGAATACTTTTTCATCAGCAGGCAGGAATTCGAAAAACGCGTCGCGAATAACGAATTTCTGGAGCATGCGGAGTATGCGGGCAACTGCTACGGCACGCCGCGCGATCATGTGCTGAGCCTGCTGCAGCGGGGCATCAGCGTGATCCTTGAAATCGACGTGCAGGGAGCGCTCCAGGTGAAGGCGCGCATGCCCGAGAGCGTCAGCGTGTTCATCCTGCCGCCGAGCTTTGAGGAGCTTGAGCACAGACTGCGCGGGCGCGGCACCGAGACGCCCGAGAAGATTGAGCGCCGCCTCGCCGCCGCGCGCAGCGAGATTGACATGGCGCCCGCCTACGATTATCAGATTGTCAACGACGATCTCGACGCAGCCTACGCAAGGCTTCGCGGGATTTTCATCGAGAAAACAGAAATGGCCAATGGCTGACCGACCGCAAGAACGAGGAGGAAAACGATATGTCCATGACCGATCCCAACATCCTGCAGCTGCTTGACAAGGCGGATTGCCGCTATACCCTCGTGGTTGAGGTGTCCAAGCGCGCGCGCCAGCTCGTCGACGGCGTTCCGCCGCTCATCGACGCCAAGGACAAGGAGAACATGCCCGTCTCCATCGCCATCGACGAGGTGAACCGCGGCCTCATCACCTATGAGCGCCCGGCGGACGCCGAATCCAGGGCATGAATGAACTGAAAAAGTGCGTTGTCCTCGGGGTGACCGGGGGCATCGCTGCATATAAGGCGTGCGAGCTTCTTCGCCTGCTGCAGAAACAGGGCATGGATGTGTACGTGGTCATGACGAAGAACGCCTGCCGCTTTGTGACGCCGCTGACGTTTGAAACGCTCTCCGGCCATCCCGTCGCCGTGGACACGTTTGAGCGCCCGGCGACGTGGGAGGTCGAGCACATCGCACTCGCCAAGCGCGCGGATCTGTTCCTCATCGCGCCGGCAACGGCGAACATCCTCGCCAAGATGGCCTGCGGAATCGCGGATGACATGCTGTCCACGACCGTGCTGGCGACCCGTGCGCCGGTAATGGTCGCGCCCGCGATGAATACCGGCATGTGGGACAATCCCGCCACGCAGGAAAACCTGGCGACCCTGAAGCGCCGCGGCGTGCACATCGTCGCGCCGGTCAGCGGCCTTCTGGCCTGCGGCGACAGCGGCGCGGGCAAGCTCGAGGATGTCGCCGTCATCGCGCGGCACGCCATCGACGTGCTGCGCGGCGTGCCGCAGGACCTGGCAGGGCTGCGCGTGATGGTGACCGCCGGGCCGACGCGTGAGGCGCTCGATCCCGTCCGCTACGTCTCCAACCGTTCCTCCGGCAAGATGGGCTATGCCATCGCGCGCGCTGCGGCCAGGCGCGGCGCGCAGGTCACGCTGCTGACCGGGCCGGTTGCGCTCGACGTGCCGGACGGCGTGGAGGCGGTGCGCTTCACCACGACGCAGGAGCTGCTTGACTGCGCGCAATCCCGCGTTATGGAGCAGGACATTCTCATCCAGGCAGCGGCCCCGGCCGATTACCGCGCCGCGGAGGTAGCCCCGCAGAAGATCAAGAAGCAGAAGGGCGAGGACTTCGTGCTGCGCATGATCGAAAACCCGGATGTCGCCGCGACGCTGGGACGGATGAAGCACGCCGAGCAGGTGTTCGTCGGCTTTGCCGCGGAGACCAACGACGTGCTGGCGCACGCGCAGGACAAGCTGCTGCGCAAGAACCTCGACATGATCGTCGCCAACGACGTGACAAAGGACGGCGCGGGCTTCGATGTGGACACAAACATCGTGACGCTGATCACCCGGGAGGACAGCGTCAGCCTGCCGCTCATGACCAAGGATGAGGTCGCCGACCGCATCCTCACGCAGGCGCTGTCGCTGCGAAGCTGAATATGCGTCCGCGAATGCGTGTGCATCGCGGACTTTTTTCGTTTCTGCGCGCGATTCGGGGCAAGAAATCTTGACGGACAGCGGTTTTATGCATATAATTGAGGATATGCACGAATGTGGGCATTTGTGTGCAGGATCGAAGGGAGGCGGGCGCGATGACGGGCGGTCAGGGACGGAAGCTGCTGCTTGCGGCAAGCCTTGCGCTGTTTGCGTGCCTGCTGATCACCGGCGCACAGAGGCTGATCGGCTGTGAAACAGAGCCCGCTAAAGCCTCCGTTCCGCGGCTGATGCAGGCGTACCTGTGCAGCACGCCCTCCTGTGAAACGGAGGCCGGGACTGCGCGGGTGAGCATGGAGGGTACCCGACGTGCGCAGGCGGCGCTGCCTGCGGGCAGGCTTTGCGCGCTGCCGGGAGGTGTGAGCGCGGATGCGAACGGCAACGTGATCACCTCCGGCGTCAGCTACCTGCGGTCCGTGTATCAGGCGTTTGCCCTGGGGGACGGGTTTGCCTAGGAGAGGGCAGGCCGTCGCTCCAACAATACAAACAGAGAGGAACTACAGTTATGGCAAACAAGAATGTGAAGGCGAAGAATCCGCGCACGCGCGCGATTGTCTCGCTCGTCGTGATCCTGGTTGTCGTGGCTCTGGCCGGCTATGTCGCGCTGTTCGGCATCGGCAAGGGCACGTCCATCCACTATGTGAAGCCCTGGGGCGAGGCGATCAGCCTGGGCCTTGACCTGCGCGGCGGCGTCTACACCGTCTATCAGGCGGAGGATGATGGCTCCGAGGACTTCGACTCCAAGATGAACTCCACCGTGAATATCCTCACCAGCCGCCTGACCCGTCAGGGCTTCACTGAGGCGACCGTCACCCGTCAGGGCAACGACCGCATCCGCGTGGAGATCCCGAACGTCACCGATCCCAACGAGATCCTGCGCATCATCGGCTCTCCGGCGCAGCTGTACTTCAAGGATGAGGACGGCAACGTGATCATCGAGGGCGCGATGGTCAAGAACGCGCAGGCCGCGCAGGACGAGAACGGCAAGCCTTGCGTCTCCTTCGAGCTGAACGACGAGGGCGCCAAGCTCTTCGCCGAGGGCACTGCCGCCAACCTGGGCAAGACCATCTCCATTGAGCTGGACGGCGAGGTCATCTCCGCGCCGACCGTCAACTCCGTCATCTCCGGCGGCCAGGGCCAGATCACCGGCAGCTTCACCGCCGACGAGGCGAAGACGCTGGCGAACCTCATCCTCTCCGGCGCGCTGCCGCTGAACCTCTCCCAGCTTGAGGTGAGCGCCATCTCCGCCACGCTGGGCGATACCGCGCTTGACCGCGCGCTCATGGCGGGCATCATCGGCGTGGCGCTGGTCATGCTCTTCATGCTGATCCGCTACCGCCTGTGCGGCCTCGTCGCCGACATCGCGCTGACCATCTACATCATGATCGTCGTGCTGCTGCTGGCGCTCACCGGCGCGCAGCTGACGCTGCCGGGCGTCGCGGGCATCATCCTGGGCATCGGCATGGCCGTCGATGCCAACGTCGTCATCTTCGAGCGCATCCGCGAGGAGCTGGCCGTGGGTCGTCCGCTGCCGTCCTCTGTGAAGAAGGGCTTCTCCAACGCCCTCTCCGCGATCATCGACGCGAACATCACCACGATCATCGCCGCCGTCGTGCTCTATGCCTTCGGCACCGGCTCCATCCGCGGCTTCGCGCTGACGCTGGGCATCAGCGTGGCGACCTCCATGTTCACCGCCGTCTTTGTCACCCATAAGCTGCTGGACATCTTCGTCGATCTCGGCGTCAAGAACCAGAAGCTCTACATCGCCTGAGGGGAGGAGGAATCAACATGAAATTCACGATGAAGAATCGCATGAAGCCGTGCCTGTGCATCTCCCTGGTCATCATGGCGATCGCGCTGGTGATGACGTTCATGGGCTACGGCATGAATCTGGGCATTGACTTCACCGGCGGCACGCTCATGACCTACAGCATGGGCGGCGAGTTTGACACCGGCGATGTGTCCGCGGCTCTGGCGGCCTGCGGCGTGTCCGACGCGCAGATCGCCAAGACCGGCGACAACGCGACCGAGGTGCAGATCCGCATCAGCGACAAGGAGAACACCGACGAGCTGCGCTCCGCCTTTGAGGAGGAGATCAGCAAGACCTATCCGGCTGTCGAGTACGTCGACATCACGCGCGTGGGCGCCGTCGCGGGCCGCGACCTGATCAACAACGCCGTCAAGAGCGTGGCCTTTGCCGCCATCCTGATGCTGATTTACATCGCCGTTCGCTTTGACTTCTATTCCGGTCTGGCGGCGGTCATCGGCCTCATCCACGATGTGGCGATCATGCTCGCCTTCATGGTGCTGCTGCGCGGCGTCATCCGCGTGGATTCCACGTTCATCGCGGCGCTGCTGACCATCGTCGGCTACTCGATCAACAACACGATCATCATCTTCGACCGCATCCGCGAGAACTCCCACAAGGCGGGCGTCCGTTCTCTGCCGCGCGAGGAGATCGTCAACAAGTCCGTGACGGAGTCCCTGCCGCGCACACTGAACACGACGATCACCACGCTGCTGACCATCGTGACGCTGTACGTGCTGGGCGTGGATTCCATCCGCCAGTTCGCGCTGCCGCTGATTATCGGCATCCTGGCGGGCACCTATTCCGCCAACCTGATCAACGGCTACGTCTGGGCGGCGCTGATGGACTGGCGTGCTGCCAGCAAGCGCAAGGCCAAGGCGAAGGCGTAACGCAATTGCACAGTGCAAGGGCGGGCGAGGGTTCCCCGCCCTTGCGCTCTATTTTGAGTCGCAGATCGAGCATCTGCGGTTTGACCATACGCCCGCGCGATGCGCGCATGGTCAAGCTGCAGAAGAAAGGAGGCCGCAATGCTTCGCTTCATTCCCAAGCAGAAGGAGCCTGCGCAGATCCCGCCGGAGCTTGCCGCGCTGCCGGTGCCGCGCAGGCTGCTGGAGCTGCTCGTCGAGCGCGGGATCGACACCCCGCAGCGCATCGAGGAATACCTGCATCCGGACAGGGCGCTGCTGCATGATCCCATGCGCATGCAGGACATGGACAAAGCCGTTGCGGTCATCCGGGACAGCGTCGCGCGGGGTGACGAGATCATCATCTTCGGCGATTACGACGTGGACGGCGTCACGGCGACGGCGATCCTGCTGACGTACCTGCGCAAGCAGGGCGCGAAGGCCGGATTTTACATTCCGGACCGGCACGGCGAGGGCTACGGCCTCAACATGGCGGCCATCGACAAAATCGCTGCGCACGCGAAGCTGCTGATCACCGTGGACTGCGGCATCACCTGTCCGGACGAGGTCGCGCACGCGCGCGAGCTGGGCATGCGCGTGATCGTCACCGACCACCATCAGCTCGGTCCGAGGCTGCCCGACTGCGAGGCCGTGCTCAATCCGCTGATGGGCGATTACCCGTTCAGGCGGCTGTGCGGCGCGGGCGTCGCGTTCAAGCTGGTACAGGCGCTGGGCGGCGAGGAGGCCATCGAATCCCTGTGGGAGCTGGCGGCGCTGGCGACCATCGCGGACATCGTGCCGCTGATGGGCGAAAACCGCGTGATCGTCGCGAACGGCCTGCGTGCCATGGCACAGACGAAGCGCCCGGGGCTCATCGCGCTGATGGAGTCCGCCGGGGTGGACCCGAAGAATGTGTCCTCCTCTGACGTGGCCTACCGCATGGCGCCGCGCATCAACGCGGGAGGGCGGCTGGCGCTGGCCTCCCGCGGCGTGGAGCTGCTGACGACGCGCCGAATCGATACCGCGCGGGAGATTGCGCAGGAGCTGGATCAGGACAACACCAAGCGCCGGGAGCTGGAGCTCGCCATCTTTGGCGAGGCCGACCGGAAGGTGCAGCGTGAGATCGACTTCATGACGGAGCACGCCATCGTCGTCAGCGGCGAGGGCTGGAATCCCGGCGTCATCGGGCTGGCGGCATCCCGTTTGGTGGAAAAATACAAGTGGCCGACGATCCTGCTTTCGCAGGACGGCGACGTGTGCGTGGGCTCAGCCCGCTCAATACCGGGCGTGAACATCCACGACGCCATGGCGACCTGCCGGGACCTGTTCGTCCGCTTTGGCGGACATGCGCAGGCGGCGGGCCTGACGATCGAGACGAAGAACGTACCGGAGTTCCGCCGCCGCCTGAGCGAAGCCATCGCGCAGCAGGCGGAGCCGGAGGCGTTCATCCCGACCGAGGAGTTTGACCTGGAGCTGGAGCTCTCCGAGATGACGGAGGAGCTGATCGACGCGTTCTCCGCGATGCAGCCGACGGGCTTTGGCAACCCCGCGCCGGTCTTCTGTGTCCGCGGCGTGAACACGACGGATGTGCGGCAGATCGGCAAGGAGGGGGCGCATCTGCGCATGCGGCTGTCGCAGGGCAGCGAGATGCGCAGCGCCATCGGCTTCCGGATGGGGGATCGTGCGCGCAGCATGCCCGAGGTCATCGAGGCTGTCATGGCGCTGTCCATCAACGTCTGGCAGGACAGGCGCAGCGTGCAGTGCGAGCTTCGGCAGTTCCAGGCATTTCTCCCGGCCAAGGCGTTCCTGAGTGAATGCCAGCGCCGGGAGGATGAGGTGGAGCGCGGCCTGCTTTCGGCGCTCTCTCTCGAGGGTGAGGCACAGCCGGACGAGCGCATGAGCCTCGAGGAGGCGAAGGCGCTGCTGCAGGGTGAATTGCTTCAAACCTATCAGGGCACGATGCTCTGTGTGCACAGCGTTCCCGCACTCAAGATGCTTGGCGTGCATCTGGCGCTGATTCACGCGCAGCTGGATTACGCGTTCGGTGCGCTCGATGACCTGCGCATGTTCAACACGCTGGTGATGGCGCCCGACTGGACGGCCATGCGCTGCACGCCCCGGACGATTCTGATGATGGACGGCTGCATGAGTGGCGGGGAGCGCGCGGCGATTAGGGAGCGCTTCCCGCAGGCGCGGCTGATCGAGGTCACCGATCTCGTGCGGCAGACGCGCACGGCCGCAGCAGCGCTGCTGCCGGACGATGATGCGCTGCGCAGGCTCTACCGCGTACTTCGTCAAAGGGAGAAGATGGAGTACACGGAGGACATCCTGAGCGCGGAGTCGGGACTGCCGAAGAGCCAGGTGCGCTGCGGCATGCGCATCTTTGCGGAGCTCGCGCTCATCCGCTGGCAGGAGGCACCGCTTTCCTACCAGATGGTGCCCAGCGGCAGGGTATCGCTGGAGAACAGTCCGCTCCGCGGACGGCTGATGGCCATCCGCAGCGGCATGTGAGGCAAGGGGGGATACGGGAATGACGCCAGAGGGTTGCAAAAATCTGGATGAGCTGATCGGGGTATTGGTCAAATACCACCCAGAGGCCAACGTGGAGCTGGTCGAAAAGGCCTATCATTTCGCCGAGGAGGCGCATGCGGGACAGAAGAGAAAGTCCGGTGAGCCGTATTTCATCCATCCCCGCACGGTCGCCGGCATCCTGGCGGACCTGATGCTCGACGCGCCGACCATCGCTGCGGGCTTGCTTCACGACACCGTGGAGGACTGCGAGAACGTGACGCTCGAGGTCATCGAGAAGGAGTTCGGCCAGGAGGTCGCGCTGCTGGTGGACGGCGTCACCAAGCTCAAGCGCCTTGACTTTACCTCCCGCGTGGAGCAGCAGGCGGAGTCCATCCGCAAGATGATCCTCGCCATGAGCAAGGACATCCGCGTGGTGCTCATCAAGCTGGCGGACCGGCTGCACAATATGCGTACGCTCAAGTCGCAGCCGCCGGAGAGTCAGAAGCGCATCGCACAGGAGACGCTGGACATCTACGCGCCCATCGCACACCGCCTGGGCGTCTACAAGATCAAGCAGGAGCTCGAGGACCTGTGCCTGCGCTACCTCGATCCAGAGGGCTATCAGAACCTGATCGTCAAGGTCGGCATGAAGCGCGCCGAGCGCGAGGCGAACATCCGCGCCGTCATCAGCACGCTCAGCGACAAGATCAAGGAGATGAACATCCACTACGAGATCGACGGCCGGCCCAAGCACTTCTACAGCATCTACCGCAAGATGGTGCTTCAGCACAAGCCGTTCGAGCAGATCTTCGATCTGATCGCCATCCGCGTGCTGGTGGACACCGTGCAGGACTGCTACGCGGTGCTGGGCATCGTCCATACGCTGTGGAAGCAGGTGCCCAACCGCTTCAAGGACTATATCTCCACGCCGAAGCCGAACATGTACCAGTCGCTGCACACGACGGTGGTGGGCGAAAACGGCATGCCCTTTGAGGTGCAGATCCGCACCTATGAGATGCACCGCATCGCGGAGTACGGCATCGCGGCGCACTGGCGCTACAAGGAGGGCAAGCAGGTCGCTGACGGGCTGGACAACAAGCTCTACTGGCTGCGGCAGATCCTCGACTGGCAGAACGACACGCGCGACTCCGAGGAGTTCATCAAGTCGCTCAAGGTCGATCTGTTCAGCGACGAGGTCTTCGTCTTCACGCCGAAGGGCGAGATCATCGACCTGCCCAAGGGCGCGACGCCGATCGACTTTGCCTACCGGATTCACAGCGCCGTGGGCAACAAGTGCGTCGGCGCAAAGGTCAACGGACGCATCGTGACGCTCGATACGCCGCTCAACACGGGCGACTTTGTCGAGATCATCACGCAGCAGAACAGCAAGGGCCCCAGCCGGGACTGGCTCAAGATCGTCAAGACGTCGCAGGCAAAGGCGAAAATCCGCAACTTCTACAAGAAGGAGCTCAAGGAGGAAAACATCGCCAGCGGCAAGCAGATGCTCGAGTACGAGGCTAAGCGCCAGGCGCTCAACCTGCCCGCCCTGCTCAAGCCGGAGCTGTGCGACCCGATCCTGCACAAATACTCGTTCGCCGATCTCGACGACCTGTATGCGGCGGTCGGCTGCGGCGGCATCACGGCCGCGCAGATCGTCACGCGCCTTCGTGAGGAGCAGAAGAGCCGCGAAAAGCCCCTCGTGCCGGTCATGCCGCGCATCCAGAGCGACCCGAACGCCGCGCCCCACGCCAATGCCTCCAACAAGGACGACATGGGCATCATGGTCGCCGGCCTGCCGGGCTGCCAGGTGCACTTCGCCAAGTGCTGCTCGCCGGTGCCGGGCGACGAGATCATCGGTTACATCACGCGCGGCCGCGGCGTGACCGTGCATTCCATGGACTGCGTCAACGTGCGCGCCTCTCATGACCCCGCCCGCTGGGTGGAGGTGCACTGGTCGGACACGACGAATTCTTCCTACAACGGCTCGATCCAGATTCTGGCCTCAGACCGGCACAACCTGCTGGCGGACCTGATGAGCTACCTCTCCGCGCAGAAGGTGACGGTCTGCGCCGTCAGCGCGCGCGTGAACAGCAGCAATCAGACCTGCACCATCGAAATGACGCTGCAGGTGGCCAACAAGCAGGAGCTCGACTGGATCATCAAGCAGATTGCGAAACGGCAGGACACGATTGAAATCTTCCGCGTGTGACGCGCGGCAAAGGAGTATGGCATGAGACTGGTCATTCAGAGGGTGCTCGAATCGAGCGTGCGCGTGGACGGAAACGTCGTGGGCAGCATCGGTCCGGGCTTCATGGTGCTTTGCGGCGTGGAGGACGGGGATACCGCCGAGGACGTGCGCTACTGCATTGACAAGACGGTGAACCTGCGCATCTTTGAGGACGAGGCGGGCAAGATGAACCGCTCCATCCTCGATGCGGGCGGCGAGATTCTGGCGATCTCCCAGTTCACGCTGCATGGCGACGTGCGTCACGGCCGCCGCCCGAGCTTCATCAGGGCAGCGCGGCCGGAGACCGCGGTGCCGCTGTACGACGCATACTGCAACGGACTGCGCGAGGCGGGCGTGCATGTGGAGACGGGCATCTTCCAGACGGACATGAAGGTGTCGCTCATCAACGACGGCCCGGTGACGCTGCTGGTCGACTCAAGGAAGGTGTTCTGATGCTGGATATTCGCACAGTCGTAGGAGGGCCTCTTGAGGTCAACACCTATGTGGTCGGGCCGGAGGACGGCGACAGCTGTGTGCTGATCGACCCCGGCGCGGAGGAAGCGAGCGTCAAGGGCGCTGTGGGCGCGCGGCGCGTCTGCGCGGTGCTTCTGACTCATGCGCACTTTGACCACATGCTTCATGCGAGACCCTGGCTCGAGCGCGGCGCGAAGCTCTACGTCCATCGTCTGGATGCGCCTGCGCTCGAGGATACGAAGCTGAACCTGGCCTGGATGATCAATGAGACGCTGCTGCTGCCCCGAGCCGACGTGCTGCTCGAGGAGGGCAGCATTGTGACCGAGGCGGGTCTGACGCTGCGCGTGATGCACACGCCGGGGCACACGCCGGGCGGCGTCTGCTATCTCGCGGACGGCGTGGTCTTCTGCGGCGACACGATGTTCTATCGCTCGTACGGGCGGGTGGACCTGCCGGGCGGCGACATGGCGCAGATCATGGCTTCGCTCACCCGGCTCAAGGAGCTGCCGCCGGAGACAATCGCCTATCCGGGCCACGGCATGAAGACGAAGATCGCGTGGGAGCGGGGGACGGGCCTGTGAAAACCGCCATCGACACCCAGCTTCCGCAGTTTCAGAACGACATCGCCGACGTGGTGCGCCTGTTCTACGGCGAGGGCGCGGCGGTCACGCCGCAGGAGCCGCACGACGCGTCGCTTGTGCACACACACCGCCTGGATGGCTCACAATGGTGCGAGGCGTTCACACTGACGGTCGGGGACGAGCGTTTGTCCATGGACATGCGTGCCGACGCGGTGACGGACGCCGGTCTGGAGGAGAAGCGCCAGCTCAAGCGGCTGGTCAAGCGCTGCTGCTATCAGCTGCTGAAGCGGTATACGGGCCGGACGCCCGCATGGGGCTCGCTGACCGGCATCCGGCCGACGCGGCTGTACTATCAGCAGCTGGAGCGGGGCAAATCGCGCGGCGAGGCCCGCACAGCGCTACATGAGCTGTTCGACCTCTCGGAGGAAAAGCTCGACCTGCTCGACGAGATTATCACCGCGCAGAGCGGATGGGTTCACAGGCCGCAGAGTGCCTGCGATCTGTACGTCGGCATCCCGTTCTGCACGACGCGCTGCGCCTACTGCTCGTTCTCCTCGGGCGAGATCGGCGATGGAAGGCTCGTGGAGCCGTATCTGGCGGCGCTGATGCACGAGATCGACCTGTGCAGCGAGCTGGCACAGGAGACGGGGCTGCAGATCCGCGTCGGCTATGTTGGCGGCGGCACGCCCAGCAGCCTGACGACCGCGCAGCTTGACCGCCTGCTCACGCACATCGAGCGCCGCTTCGGGCCGCTTGACGAGTTCACCGTGGAGGCGGGCAGGCCGGATACGCTGGACGAGGAGAAGCTCTCCATGCTGCGCGCGCACCCGGTCACGCGCATCAGCATCAATCCGCAGACGATGAACGACGAAACGCTGCGCGCCATCGGCCGGGCGCACACCGCGCAGCAGACCATCGATACCTATTATCTGGCGCGGAAGCTCGGCTTTGACGACATCAACATGGACGTCATCGCCGCGCTGCCGGGCGAGGACCTTGACATGTTCGCACGGACGCTGCGCATTGTCGGGGAGCTCGCGCCGGACAGCCTGACCGTGCACACGCTGGCGATCAAGCGCTCCTCCCGCCTGCACGAGCAGGGCTACACGCAATCCGAGCGGGACGTGGCGCAGATGGTGCAGATGGGCCGGGAGGCGGCGCACGCGCTGGGCATGCGGGCCTACTACCTCTACCGGCAGAAGTACATGGCGGAAAACCTCGAGAACGTCGGCTATGCCCGGCCGGACAGGATCTGCCGCTACAACATCGACAACATGGAGGAGACGACGAGCGTGCTCGCGCTGGGCGCGGGCGGAATCTCCAAATGCGTGATGCGCCAGGAGGAAAAGATCCTGCGCGCACCGAATATAGCGAACATCGAGCAGTACATCGTGCGCGTGGACGAGATGGTGGCGCGCAAGCGCGAAGCCTTTGCCGTCAAGGCGCGCAGCCTGAATGGAGGGGAGAAGGCGTGATCATCCGGGACAAGCAGGATCTGCGGCGCTGCGTCAAGCAGGCGGTACGCCGCGCTGAAGTGGTTGAGACGCGCCTTGATTTCGACATTCTGCACGGCGAGGTTGGCGTCGGCGCGCTGATGGGCGAGCCGGCTGCGCAGAGTGCCGTCGGGACGGGCACGCCGCTGCAGCACGGAGCTGTCGAAGCGTTTGCCGCGCTGAACGCGCTGGATCTGCCTGCGCACGACGTTGGCAAGGCGGAGACGATCGCGCAGGGCTATGACCGCGGGGCGTATCTGGCGCAGGTGCTTCGGGCGATGCGCGCCCGCCGCGTGCTCGTCACCTTGCCGATGGATCAGGCGGAGCAGACAGCATTTCCCGGCGAGCGGTTTTCGCCGCTGCTCGCCGTCGGCCCCGACACGTTTGCGCCGGGGCGCTACGGCGTCAGCTATGAAAGCGCGGCGCAGCGCATCGCGCAGGCGGCACATGCCTGCGGGGCCCGGGATGTGACCCTTGCCGCCTGGGATGAACAGGCGCTGGGCTTCTGTCTGGCGCCGCTGTGCGAGGACGAGTGCATGGTGCTTCACATCCAGCTCGACGCGCCGGAGCAGGTCATCGCCCTAGCAGAGGTGATGGACGACCACCCCCGGCTGCGCGTGCTCGCGGGAGCCAGAGGGCATGCGCAGCGCGCGCTCCTGCGGGAGGCGGCACCCAGAAAGCGCCTGCTGGTGCGGCTCAGCGATCCGCTGCGCCTTGGAGAGGCCGTGGGCCTGCTGGGCACGCGCGTGCTGGCCTACAGCGCCGAAGCGGACATGCCCGAACGGATGCTCGGCCGCTGGGTGCAGGCCCGGGAGACGATCTGGCAGGCGCTCTATGAGGCGTATCTGCCGCTGGCGCGCGCGGGCTATGAGCTCACGGACGACGCCGTCGATCGGGATGCTGTGCGCATGCTGGGCGGCGCGTATCTGGAATTGCATACGGAAACAAATGACGACTGACGATCGATCAAGGAGGAAACGACCATGAGCAATCCGATCTTTACCATCGAAATGGAAAACGGCATGACCATGAAAGGCGAGCTGTATCCGGACGTCGCGCCCAACAGCGTGGCGAACTTCATCGAGCTGGCCAACAGCGGCTTTTACGACGGCGTGATCTTCCATCGCGTGATTCCGGGCTTCATGATCCAGGGCGGCGACCCGCTGGGCCGCGGCACCGGCGGTCCGGGCTACTGCATCAAGGGCGAGTTCGCGCGCAACGGCTTTGCCAATCCGCTGCGCCACACCCGCGGCGTGCTCTCCATGGCGCGCAGCATGATGCCCAACTCCGCCGGATCCCAGTTCTTCATCATGGTGGACGACGCGCCGCATCTGGACGGCCAGTACGCGGCGTTCGGCAAGGTGACCGAGGGCATGGAGACCGCCGACGCCATCGTCAGCACGCCGCGCGACGCGATGGACAAGCCCTACGAGGATCAGCGGATGAAGTCCGTGCGCGTGGAGACCTTCGGGGTGCCCTATGCCGCCGAGAAGCTCAAGGGCCGCATGTAAACCGGAGGCAACCGTGAAAAAGAACAAGGTTGTCGTCCATCTGATGGGACATGACTACACGCTGCTCACCGATCAGTCGCCTGAGCAGGTGCAGCGCGTGGCCCGCTATGTCGACCGCAAGCTGCGGGAGACCGCGATCACGACGCGCGCCGCGGAGCCGATGGTGGCAACGCTCACCTCGATGACGCTGGCGGACGAGCTGTTTCGCGCGCAGGATGAGAATGTACGACTGAAAAGGGAGCTCTTGCTCCTGCAATCCGGAGCTCAGAAGGAGCAGGGCTGATTCTCCGTCTGATTTCCCCACTCAAAACAGGACAGCGGCGGCACGAGGGGAAGCCCTGTGTCGCCGCTTTTTCGGAGGAACTATGGAATTGCTCTCCCCGGCGGGCAACCGCGAGGCGCTTGCCGCCGCCATCTCCTGCGGCGCGGACGCGGTATATCTGGGCTATACCGCCTTTGGTGCGCGCAGCTATGCGGGCAATTTTGACGCGGAGCAGCTCAGAGAAGCGGTGGAATACGCCCATGAGCGCGGCAAGGCGATCTATGTGACGGTCAACACGCTGGTCAAGCAGTGCGAAACAGACGATCTGTGCGACGTGCTCGAGCTGCTCAGCCGCTGCGACGCAGACGCGGTGATCGTGCAGGATCTAGGCGTCGCGCGCATCGCGAAGGCGCGGTTCCCGGAGCTGACACTCCATGCGAGCACGCAGATGACCATCCACAACGCGCAGGGCGCGCAGCTCATGAAGGATGAGGGCTTTTCGCGCGTCGTGCCTGCCCGCGAGTGCCCGCTCTCCGAGCTGCGGCGCATGGCCGACACGGGCGTGGAGATCGAAGCGTTTGCGCACGGCGCGCTGTGCGTGGCGGTGTCGGGACAATGCCTGTTTTCCAGCATGATCGGCGGGCGCAGCGGCAACCGCGGACGCTGCGCACAGCCGTGCCGCCTGCCGTATCAGCTCGAGGACGGCACGAGCGGCTACCTGCTCTCCACGCGCGATCTGATGCTCATCGACCGCCTGCCGCAGCTGCGCGACGCGGGCGTGTATTCCTTCAAGCTCGAGGGACGCATGAAGCGGCCGGAGTACGTCGGCGTCGTCACGCAGGCGTATCGCGAGGCGCTCGACGCCGCGCAGGCGCGCGTGCCGTATCATCCGAGCGAAGCGACGCTGGCCCGGCTCCGGCAGATCTTCAACCGCGGCGGCTTCACCGAGGGCTATGCGATGGGCAAAAGCAACGCCGCGCTGATGAGCTGGGAGCGTCCGAACCACTGGGGCATCCCCGTGGGGCGCATCATGAGCCTTCGCGGCCCGCTGGCGAAGGTCCGCCTGACGGAGGACCTGCACGACGGCGACGGCTTGCAGGTGCGCGGGCGCGGCGAGATCGACCTGACGTATTCCGGCAGCGAGACGCCCCGGGGCGCCGAGGCGACGGTGCGCATGCCCGCTGCAGGAGCAAGCATCGGCGATGCGGTGTATCGGCTGACCGACGCCGTGCAAATGAAGGAGATCCGCGAGGCAATGGCCCGCGAGGGCGTGCGGATTTCCGTCGCGGCGGAGCTGATTGCCCGACCGGGTGAGCTGCCCGCGCTGCGGCTGACCGACGGCGACGGGCACAGCGTGCAGGTCACGGGCGATACGCCGGTGCTGCCGGCAGAGCAGCGGCCGATGACCGTCGAATCGGCGATGAAACAGATCGGCAAGACCGGCGGCACGCCCTATGTCCTTGAATCACTCACGCTGACCGGCGGCAACGCCTTCATGACGGCGGGCATGCTCAACGCGCTGCGCCGGGATGCGCTCGAGGCGCTGCGGCAGGCGCGCATCGCACCCAGACCCAGACAAGAAGCGAAGGAAACGGCGCCCATCGACCTTCCCGCCATGGAGCCACGGCTCATCGCGCAGGGGGAAAGCCTCGAAAACGCGCAGGCGCTGCTCGACAGCGGCGCGGACGCCTTCGTCTGGCAGCCGCAGAGCTACCGGACGGACGACCTCGAGCGCGAACTGGCGGCCTGTCCGCGGGTGCGTCCCGCGCTCTTCCTGCCGGTGATGGCGCAGACGGAGGAGCTTTCCGCGCTGCATGCGTTTGTGCTTCGCCACGCCGGGCAGCTGAGCGCCGTCGTGGTCAGCAATCCCGGTCAGCTCGCGCTGGCCTGGCCGGTTCCTTTGTGGGGCGGGCAGGGGCTCAACGTGATGAACGCGCAGTGCGCGGCCTTCTTCTTTGAGAAAGGGCTGACGCGGCTGACGGCCTCCTGCGAGCTGAGCACCAGGGAGCTGCGCGAGCTGTTTGCCGGGGGCGGCAATTACGAGGTCGAAGCGTATGGGCGAACGCAGCTCATGCTGCTTTCGCACTGCCCGCGCAGAACGAAGAACGGCGACGGGCGGCAGGATGCGGCGTGCAATGCCTGTGCGTCGCGCGGCGGCGTGCCGGATATCTACACCGACCGGAAGGGCTACCGCTTTCCCGCACGGCGCATCCGGATGGAGCACGGCTGCGTGGTGCGCCTGTACAACAGCGTGCCGACGGACATGGCCAGGAGCGCGCAGCAGCTGCACGCGCTTGGCTGCTCGCTGCGCGTGAGCTTTACGGACGAGACGCCGGAGCAGCAGAAGAGAATCGTATCCTCCTACCGCAGCATCCTCGACAGGGGTATCGCGCTGCACGAGCCGGAGGAGAATGTCACCGCCGGGCACTTGCGGCGCGGCGTGGAATAAAGGAGCCTTGTATGACTGAACGTTCCCTGCGGGTGCTTGAGTTTCATAAGATCCGCGCAGAGCTTTCGAAGTATTGCGTGTCGGACATGGGCAGGGAGAAGTGCGAAGCCCTCGTGCCGACCAACAGAATCGCCGAGGTGCGGCGCATGCAGCAGGAGACGGAGGAGGCCCGCGTCGTGCTGACGTATCTGGGCGGCACGCCGATGATCCCCTTTGCCGACGTGCGTGCGAGCCTGCATCTGGCGGAGATCGGCTCGGCGCTCTCGCCGCGCGCGCTGCTGGACATCGCCGCATGCCTGCGCGCCGCCCGGGCCGCGCGCGACGCGCTGGTCACCGACCGGGACAACACGCCGATGCTCACGGCCAACGCCTCCCGCCTTTCGACGAACCGCGCGCTGGAGCAGGCCATCGGCGACGCGATCCTCAGTGAGGAGGAGATCGCCGACCGCGCGAGCCCGGAGCTGTTCACCATCCGCCGCAAGATGCGCTCCTGCAACGAGCGCGTCCGCGAGCGGCTCAATGGCATGATCCACAGCCCGACCACGCAGAAATACCTCCAGGAGGCCATCATCACCATGCGCGCCGACCGCTATGTGCTGCCGGTCAAGCAGGAATACCGCAGCATGGTGCCGGGCATCGTCCACGATCAGTCCGCCACGGGCGCGACAATCTTCGTGGAGCCGATGGCCGTCGTGGAGATCGGCAACGAGCTCAAACAGCTCATCGCCTCTGAAAAGGCGGAGATCGACCGGATTCTGCGTGCGCTCTCCGCGCAGGTTGCGCCGGACGCCGCAGCCATCGCCGACAATCTGGCGATTCTCGCGCAGCTCGACTTCGCGTTTGCCAAAGCGTCGCTCGCGCGTGAAATGATGGCCTGCGAGCCGAAGGTCAACGACGAGGGACGCATCGACATCCGCCGGGGCCGCCATCCACTGATCGACCCGCAGAAGGTCGTCCCGCTGGATATCCGGCTTGGCGCGGACTTCACCACGCTGATCATCACCGGCCCGAACACCGGCGGCAAGACCGTGACGCTCAAGACCACCGGTCTGTTCACGCTGATGGCGCAGTCCGGCCTGCAGGTGCCCGCGGAGCACGGCACGGAGCTGGCTGTCTTTGACGACGTGTTCGCCGACATCGGCGACGAACAGTCCATCGAGCAGTCGCTTTCGACCTTCTCCGGACACATGACGAACATCGTAAGCATCCTCACGCAGGTCACACCGGATTCGCTCGTGCTCTTTGACGAGCTGGGCGCGGGCACCGACCCGACCGAGGGCGCAGCGCTGGCCCAGGCGATTCTCTCCACATTGCTGGATATGCACACGCGCACGGTCGCCACGACGCATTACAGCGAGCTGAAGGAGTACGCGCTGACGACGGAGAACGTCGAAAACGCGTCCGTTGAGTTCGACGTGACGACGCTGCGGCCGACATACCGCCTGTCCATCGGCATCCCCGGAAAGTCGAACGCGTTCGAGATTTCCCGCAAGCTCGGCCTGCCGGAGTTCGTCATCGGCAAGGCAAAGGAGCTGCTCTCCAAGGAGCAGGTGCGCTTTGAGGACGTCATCGCGAATGCGGAGTACCACCGGCAGGTCGCCGAAAGGGAGCGTCAGATTGCCGAGGAGGCCAGCCGCGAGATGGTCGCCATCCGCAACCAGGCCGAGGCCGAGCGCAGGAAGCTGGAGGAGCAGCGCGAGCGTTCCATCAAAAAGGCGAAGGAGGAGGCCAAGCGCATCGTCGAGAATGCGCGCCGCGAATCCGACGCCATTATCGCCGAGCTGCGCGCGATGAAGAAGGCGGGCGGCGCGCAGGAGCACGAGATCCAGCGCGTGCGCAAGCAGGTGGATACCGCGCAGGAGGCCCTCGCGGACAAGCCGGAGGAGGCCGCGGGCGAGGTGCCGAAGAGCGTCAAGGTCGGCGACATGGTGCACATCGCGTCGATGGACGTGGACGCGACAGTCATGTCGCTGCCGGATGCGAAGGGGTACCTGCAGCTCAAGGTGGGCATGATGAAGATGCGCGCGCAGATGTCCGACCTGCGCACGCTCTCCTCGACGCAGAAGCTGATCAAAAAGGAGCAGAAGAAGCAGGAGCACAAGCGTGCGATGCGCGAGCAGCGCGTGGACGTCATGACCCGCCCGGTGCGCCAGGAGCTCGACGTGCGCGGCATGGCGCTCGACGAGGCCATCCCCGAGGTGCAGAAGTTCCTCGATGACGCGATGCTCTCCTCGCTGGGCGAGGTCAGCATCATCCACGGCAACGGAACTGGCATCCTGCGCGCAGGCATTCAGGACTGCCTGCGCCGCCATCCCTGCGTGAGCAGCTTCCGCCTCGGCCGATACGGCGAGGGCGAAACCGGCGTGACGATCGTGTCGCTCAAGTAAATAAAGCCCGCGGTTTCGGGGAATACTCACCCCGAGGTGAGCCTATGGCAATCATGAAGCGGGAAAATGCCCCGGCGCTCCTGGCGCTCGGGGCTGTTTTGACGATCGCGGTCTGGTTTCTCAGCGCGCAGGGCGGGTCGAGCGAGGCCGTTTACGCGCAGGGCGAGGTCGTCAGCACGCTTGAGGGCGTGGAGAGCCCCTTTGCGGCCGTGGCCGAGCGCGTCATGCCCTGCGTGGTCGGCGTGAGCAACCGCGCCAACACCTACAGCATCGTCAGCGGGCGCACGGAGCTGGTGGAGCAGGCGACGGGCTCCGGCGTCGTGATCACCACGCAGGGGCATGTCGTCACCAACTATCATGTGGTGGAGGGCGCCAGCGACGTACAGGTGCTCTGGCAGGACCAGTATCTCTCCGCCGAAGTGGTGGGTGTCGATGAGCTGACCGACCTCGCGGTGCTGCGCGTCACGGAGAATGTGACGCTGCCCGCTGTGCAGATGGGCAGCGCAGAGGAGGTGCGCGTGGGCGACTGGGCGATCGTCATCGGCAATCCGCTCGGCCAGCAGTTCGCTGACACGGTGACCGTCGGCGTGATCTCCGCGCTCAACCGGGAGCTGGAGGACTCCTCCATCGTCAAGATGATCCAGACGGATGCGGCGATCAACTCCGGCAACAGCGGCGGCGGCATGTTCAACACGAAGGGCGAGCTGATCGGCATCCCATCGCTCAAATTCAGCACCTCCGGCGAGGATGGCGTCGCCAGCATCGAGGGAATCGCGATGGCGATCCCGATGGATGTGGTCGGCCCGGTCGTCAGCAGTCTCATCCAGTACGGAAAGGTGACGCGCCCCAAGCTGGGCATCTCCGTCATGACGTTGCGCGGAAGCGAAGAACCGACCGATGGTCGGATTCCTGCAGGCGTGTATGTCAGCGCGGTGACGAAGGGCAGTCCTGCCCAAAAGGCGGGCATCCAGGTGGACGACATCATCATCCGCGTGGATGGAGAGCGCGTGATGCGGCACACCGACCTGACCAACCGGATTGCGTCGCATGCGGCCGGGGACAGCGTGACGCTGACCATCGTGCGCATTCCCGGGCTGGGCCAGCTGACCGTGCAGGACAGGATTCCCTCGGGGGAGACGCTGGACGTGACGGTGGTGCTCGAGCTGCCGGGAGAGAACACTTAGGCGGAGGGGGAGCGATCCTCCTCCTTTTGCGCGATGGACGGCGCGGCATAACCGCTTCCTGCGGCGCATAATCTGGCGTGACGGCAGGGAGGGATGGATGACATGCAAGCCTACGACCTGTACAGGGACATCTCCGAGCGGACGCAGGGAGACGTGTACATCGGAATCGTCGGCCCGGTGCGCACGGGAAAATCGACGTTTATCAAGCGGTTTATGGAAAAGCTCGTAATCCCGGGCATCGAGAACGCGCATATCCGCGCCCGGGCGCAGGACGAGCTGCCCCAGAGCGGCTCCGGGCGCACGATCATGACCACAAAGCCGGCCTTTGTGCCCAACGAGGCGGTGGAGATTGCGCTGCCTGGAGAAAACCGCGTGCGCCTGCGGCTGATCGACAGCGTGGGCTACCTGGTGGACGGCGCGTTGGGCACGCAGGAGGGCGAGGCGCTGCGCATGGTGCAGACGCCCTGGCGCGAGGAGGCGATCCCCTTCGAGCAGGCCGCGGAGATCGGCACGCGCAAGGTGATCGGCGAGCATTCGACGATCGGGCTGGTCGTCACGACGGACGGCAGCGTCACCGAGCTGCCGCGCTCGGCCTATGTGCCGGTGGAGGCGCGGGTCATCGGCGAGCTCAAGGCGCTTGACAAGCCGTTCGCCGTGATCCTCAATACGCAAAGCCCGTCCGACGGCCGCACACAGACGCTCCGACGCTCAATGGAAGCGGATTATGGCGTGCCGGTAATCGCACTGAACGTCGCTCAGCTGGAGGAGGACGATATCCGGCAGGTGCTCGAGCAGGTGCTCGGGCAGTTCCCGGTCGTCAGCATGACCGTGCAGACGCCGGAATGGCTGAGCGCGCTGGACGGTGAGCACTGGCTGATGAAGAGCCTGACCGATACGCTGACCGCCGCTGCGCCGCAGGGCCTGCGCATGGGCGACACGGAGACGTTCATCCGGGCCATCGAGGAGAATCCGCACGTGCTCAGCACGTCGGTCCGCAGCGTCGGACAGGGGAGCGGCGTCGTTCACCTGCAGATGGCGCTGCAGGAGGGCCTGTTCAACCAGATTCTCGCGGAGCAGTGCGGCACGGAGATCCGCAGCGACGCGCATCTGCTCTCGCTGCTGTGCGAGCTCGTCGCCGCGAAAAAGGAGTATGACCACGTCGCCGATGCGCTGCGGGCGGTCAGGGAGACGGGTTATGGCCTGGTGCCGCCGATGGTCGAGGAGATGACGCTTCAGGAGCCTGAGATCGTCCGGCAGGGCGGACGCTTCGGTGTTCGTCTGCGGGCGAGCGCGCCCAGCCTGCACATGATCCGCGTCGATATTCAGACGGAGGTCTGTCCGGTGGTCGGCACGGAGCAGCAGTCCGAGGAGATGATCCGCTATCTGATGGAGGGCTTCGAGCAGGACCCGCAGAAGCTCTGGCAGAGCAATCTGTTCGGCAAGCCGCTCTCCGATCTGGTGCGCGAGGGACTCTCCAACAAGCTCATGCACATGCCGGAGGACACGCAGCTCAAGGTGGAGCAGACGCTTTCCAGGATCATCAACGAGGGAACGGGCGGAATGATCTGCATCCTGCTGTGATTCGGACAGAAATCATAAACAAACCGTCGGTCTGTAATCTATAACAGACCGATGGTTTATTTATGCCCGCAAAGGAAGCGTGCGGTCAGTGCCCGCATCGATGCACAGCTGCACAAAAGAGAAAAAAGTAACAATCAAATTTCGCACGAACTTTGTTCCTTTTTGACCGTTTCCATGCTATAATGTAGTGTATCATTTTTTTCAAGTCTCTTGTGTACTTGAAAGCGAAGGGAGGAACCTGTCTGTGGCTATTACCCAGACATTCGGCGGCGGCGTCCATCCGCGCGAGATTGGCAACGGAAAAAAGGCAACCCAGTCTGCGCAGATCATCACCGCGGCTGCTCCGGCTCGTGTGACGATCGCCATGGTTCAGCACGGAGGCGCGCCCGCGGCGTGCTGCGTCAAGGTTGGACAGACGGTCAACATGGGTCAGGTCATTGGCGAGGCGCAGGGCTTTGTCTCGGCGCCGGTTCATGCGTCCGTTTCCGGCAAGGTCGTCGCCGTGACGACCTGCACCGTGGCCAGCGGCAAGACCGTGCCCGCCGTGGTGATTGAAAACGACTTTGAGGACCGCTGGGACGAGTCCGTCCGCCCGTGCGAAAACGTGGACGCGCTCACTGACGCGGATATCGTGGGCATCGCCGCGCGCTGCGGCATCGTGGGCCTCGGCGGCGCCGCGTTCCCCACGGCCGTCAAGCTCAACACCTCCAAGGCGGAGAAGAAGCCCGACACCGTCATCGTCAACGGCAGCGAGTGCGAGCCGTACTTGACAAGCGATCACCGCCTGATGGTGGAGAACGCCGCGAAGATCGTGGACGGCATCCGCTTTGCGATGAAGGGCTGCGGCGCCAAGCGCGCCATCGTGGGCATCGAGGACAACAAGCCCGACGCTGTGGAGGCCATGAAGGCCGCCGCGGGCGATGGCGTGGAGGTCGTCGCGCTTCCTGCCAAGTATCCGCAGGGCTTTGAAAAGATGCTCATCTACGCGCTGACCGGCCGCCGCGTCCCCAATGGTGCGCTTCCGCTGGCTGTGCAGTGCGTCGTGCTCAACGTTGCCACCTGCGCGGCGCTGTCCGACGCCGTGCGCGAGGGCCGTCCGATCATCGACCGCATCGTGACCTTCGCGGGCCGCGTGGCGAATCCGTGCAATCTGCGCGTGCGCATCGGCGCGCCGCTGATGGACCTGATCGACGAGGTCGGCGGCCTGACCGACGGCGTGCGCAAGCTGATCGTCGGCGGTCCGATGATGGGCAACACCGTTCCGACGCTGAACCTGCCGATCACCAAGAACTTCGGCGGCTTCCTCGCGCTGGGCGAGAAGGCGATCAGCGCGGAAGAGACCGCCTGCATCCGCTGCGGCCGCTGCCTGCGCGCCTGCCCGATGGGACTCATGCCGGCCAAGATCGACGCGCTGGTGCGCAAGGGCAACTATGACGGCGCCATCGCCGCCGGTGCGATGAACTGCATGGAGTGCGGTTCCTGTACCTACGCCTGCCCTGCCAAGCGCGAGCTGACGCAGAGCTGCCGCGTGGCCAAGGCCATCGCCAGAAGCAAAAAGACCAAGTGATTACGGAGGAACGCAAAAATGTCTAAGTATGTGATTTCGTCTTCTCCGCATCTGCGCGATCATGTGACCACCCGGAGCATCATGCAGGACGTCTGCATCGCGCTGCTCCCGGCCTGCGTGGCGGGCGTGCTGTTCTTCGGCTATCGCAGCGCGGTGATCATCGCATTGGCCGTCGCAGCTGCGGTGCTCAGCGAGTGGTTTTACTGCAAGGCCGCGCATCAGAAGAGCACGATCGGTGATTTTAGCGCCGTCGTCACCGGCATGCTGCTGGCGATGAACCTGCCCTCCACCGTGCCGTACTGGATGCCGGTCATCGGCTCCATCATCGCCATCCTGCTGTGCAAGATGATCTTCGGCGGCATCGGCCAGAACTTCATCAACCCGGCGCTGGCCGCCCGCGCGATTCTCGCGCTCTCCTGGGCGAGCCTGATGAACACGTTCGCAGCGCCCGCGTTCGGCAACCTCGCCGGTGTGGACGCCATCGCCTCCGCGACGCCGGTTTCCGGCGCGGCTGCCGGCAATTTCACGCTGACGCAGCTCATGCTGGGCAACATCCCGGGCACCATCGGCGAGACCTGCAAGCTCGCGCTGCTCATCGGCGCTGCGTATCTGTTCGTGCGCCGCGTGATCTCCTGGCACATCCCGGCAGCCTTCATCGGCTCCTTCGCGGTGTGCTATCTGCTGGCGACCGGCTTTGACGTGAGCGCGACGCTCTATCAGGTGCTCTCCGGCGGCCTGATCCTGGGCGCGTTCTTCATGGCGACCGATTATTCCTCTTCTCCGGCGACGGCGAAGGGCAAGATCATCTTCGGTCTGGGCTGCGGCCTGCTGCTGTTCATCTTCCGCTACTGCAAGAAGACTCCGGCGGAGTGGTGTTCGTTCGCCATTCTGCTCATGAACGTCGTGTCTCCGCTCATCGAGCGTGTGACCGGCACCAAGAGCTTTGGGGAGGTCAAGAAGAATGGGTGATATCATCAAGCTGGCGATTCGTCTGTTCACCTTTGCACTTGTCGCCTCCGTGGCTCTGGCCGTCACCAACGAAGTGACGAAGGGGCCGATCGAGGCGCAGAAGCTCGCATCCAAGATGGAAGCGCTGAACACGGTGCTTCCGGGCTGCGAATACGAGCAGATTGAATATGAAGGGATTTCCGAGGACAGCGTCCTTGACGAGCTCTTCGTCGGCAAGGTCGGCGGAGAGGTCCAGGGCTACGCGCTGACCGCCGCGCCGCAGGGCTACGGCGGAGAGATCCCGATCACCCTCGGCGTGAGCGCGGAGGGCTATGTGACGCAGGTGTATGTCGGCGCGCTGCAGGAGACCGCGGGTCTGGGCAGCCGCGTGGGCGAGAGCGAGTTCAAGGACCAGTTCATCGCGATTGCGGCTGATCCCGACACGCTCCGCGACGACGTGGACACCCTGAGCGGCGCGACGGTCTCCTCGACCGCGTTTGTGAACGCCGTTTCCGACATGCTGACCTATACGAAGGGCACGCTGGGCATCGAGCCGCACGCGGGCGATAAGGACGCCGTGCTGGCAGCTGCCGCCGCTGCTGCGGGTGAGCCCGCCGAGCCCGTCGTGACGACCGCTTCTTACGACGTGACCGGTTTTCAGCCCTTCAAGGTGGAAATCTCGGTGGACGAGAATGGCAAGATCGTCTCTGTGACCGTACCGGAGAACAACGAAACGCCCGGCTTCGGCGCGGACCTGATCGCCGACACCGCCGTGTTTGACGCGCTGGTGGGTCAGGACATCGCCACCGCCCGCATCGACGTGAAGGCCGGTGCGACGCTGACCAGCAACGCCATCAACGACGCGCTTCGTCAGGCGGGGCCGCAGGTGCCGACCGATCCGTACACCGTCAAGGGCTTTGACAAGTTCACCGTGAACATTGCGGTGCAGGATGGCAAGATCGCCGCGGTGTCCGTGGACGAGCACAACGAGACCCCGGGCCTTGGCGCTGATCTGCTGACGGAGGAGGCGCTCTCCGTGCTGATCGGTCAGGACATCGCCACCGCCCAGATCGATGCGAAGGCCGGCGTGACGCTGACCAGCACGGCCATCAACAACGCGCTCAGGCAGGCTGCTGCCGCCAATGGCTTCGTTGTTGAGGAGCCGGCTCCGGCGGCGGAGAAGGAGGAAGCGGCTCCCGCTGAGGAGACGAAGACCTCCGACGTTCCTTCCTATGAAGTGACCGGCTTCCAGCCGTTCACCGTGGAGATCGCGGTGGACGCGGACGGCAAGATCGTCTCCGTGAGCGTGCCCGCACACAGCGAGACGCCGGGTCTGGGCGCTGCCCTGATCGAGGATGCCTCCGTGTTTGACGCGCTGGTGGGTCAGGACATCGCCACCGCGCAGATCGACGTGAAGGCCGGTGTGACGCTGACCAGCAACGCCATCAATGACGCACTCAAGCAGGCTGCTGCGGCAGCTCCGGTTGCGGATGCGCCTGCTGCCGACACCTCCGATGTGCCCGCGAAGGGCTACGATGTGACCGGCTTCCAGCCGTTTACCCTGATGGTTGCCGTCGATGAAAGCGGCAAGATCGTATCCGTGAGCGCTGACGGCAACAACGAAACGCCGGGCATCGGCGGTGAGGTCCTCAAGGCGGACTCCCTGTCCGTGCTGGTGGGCCAGGACATCGCCACCGCTCAACTGGATGCCAAGACGGGCGCCACGCTGACGACGAATGCTGTGAATGACGCGCTCAAGCAGGCTGCCGCCGAGACCGGCTCTGCCGAGGCCGCCGCTCCCGCCGAGGCTGCCGCGAAGAGCTACGACGTGACCGGCTTCCAGCCCTTCACCGTGGAGATCGCGGTGGACGCGGACGGCAAGATCGTCTCCGTGAGCGTGCCCGCACACAGCGAGACGCCGGGTCTGGGCGCTGCCCTGATCGAGGATGCCTCCGTGTTTGACGCGCTGGTGGGTCAGGACATCGCCACCGCGCAGATCGACGTGAAGGCCGGTGTGACGCTGACCAGCAACGCCATCAACGACGCGCTCAAGCAGGCTGCCGCCGAGGCCGGCTCTGCCGAGGCTGCCGCTCCCGCCGAGGCTGCCGCGAAGAGCTACGACGTGACCGGCTTCCAGCCCTTCACCGTGGAGATCGCGGTGGACGCGGACGGCAAGATCGTCTCCGTGAGCGTGCCCGCACACAGCGAGACGCCGGGTCTGGGCGCTGCCCTGATCGAGGATGCCTCCGTGTTTGACGCGCTGGTGGGTCAGGACATCGCCACCGCGCAGATCGACGTGAAGGCCGGTGTGACGCTGACCAGCAACGCCATCAACGACGCGCTCAAGCAGGCTGCCGCCGAGGCCGGCTCTGCCGAG
>CAMENN010000024.1 GCA_945928315.1 uncultured Clostridia bacterium | reverse complement strand
TCTATATCAAGAGCGTATACGAAGATGGGGATACGGACAGATGAAGCTTTCGGGAAGAAGATACTCATCGATTAGCATCCCTTCGTCTTCATGCGATCATCCCTTTTTTTCGCAGAACGAACAGTCGTCCTGCTAGCTTACGGCTGTTCCCGCGGTACTGGGCAAGCACATAATGCTTCGTCAGCGATGTTTCCTGTTCTGCCTTGGGTAGGGAAGGAGTTACAGACGCGACCGCCTCAATCCCGGTCAGCGCATGCTGCACGGTCTGTACTGCGATCTTTGCCTTGGTCATGTTGTCCTGCCGCGCATCTGCTTTCAAATGGTTCCAAAGCTTTGTCAGGCTGTCTTTCATGTCATTATCCCTCTTTTCCGACGGGAAATCTGCTTAATACTCTTCTCAAATTCAACTGGCACATCTACTCGCGCTTTTTCCATTCTGGCGTCCGCTCATTCCACTCACCGTAGCGCTGCTACGCCTCGTTCCATTCCCGCCCGCCAGAATGAAAAACTCGCTTCGCATCTTGTGCCATTTTCATTTGAGAATAGTATAATACGCGATACCCTTTGCCAGCGCATCCCGCACGGCGGCGCGGATGACCTTGCTGGACAGGGTCGCACCGGACACGGTGTCCACTTCGCTGGTATTGCGGCGCAGCATCTCCGAGAGCATGGTCTCTGCCGGTGTTCCCCGCCCATTTTCGTGTCGAAGGAGCCGGATATCCCGGATGACGTGGTCCTGCACGCTCACCTCTACAGTGACCTTGACCAGCGGAGTCTCCGCCGTGCCCTCATAGGTGCCGTCCGCCACCTGCTCCGGTGTAGCGACTGGCACCGCGTCCAGCTGTTGAGCCATGTTTTCGATCTGTTTTTCCATCACCAGGCAAACGCCGGCAACGGTCACGCCGATGATGCATGCGAGCACCAGCAGCGCTTTCCCGAATTTTTTCATGGATTCTCCTGCCTTTCCCAACCCCGGCTCTCAAAGATGCCCAGCACCGCCGTAAAGCCGGTGCATGCGAACACGCTGAAGCGCTCCGGGATGCCGAAGTATGCACGCGCAGCAACGGCCGTCCCCACAGCCCCGGCGATCATCAGGCCCAGCGCGGCCAGCGCCCATCCGCCCAGCGCGGGGCAGGCTCTTTGCCAAAGGCCCCCGCAGGCGATGAGCATCAGGGAGGCGATGGACAGCAGCACCACCGCCGCTGTGATGATCAAATGCATCACATCCTGAAGCTGCCCGGAGATCCCGGCCTGCGTCAGCGGGAACATGGCGTAGCCCACGGCGGAAACCCAGTTCATCAGGGCGAACAGGCCAATGCCTGTCCGCACGGCCCGGTTGAGATGATCCTTGATCGTGATGCAGCACAGGGTCACGCAGACGATGCCGCAGGGCATGTACAGCGCGCTCAGCCGTTTCCAAAGCACCCGTGACGGGGCGGTGTCCGCGGACAGGTCGCTGACCGCCTGCGCCATCCAGTCGTAACCCGGATAGGCGAGGGGCGAAAAGATCACCGCGGCGGCATAGGACAGCAGGCTCACAAGCCCCAGCCAGCCCAGATGGCGCGCCAGCTTCTCATTCATGGCGGGCGCCTCCCAGATGCTCACGGCACCACTTGAGCGGCACGGTCAGCTTCTCCGGGCTGACCCGGCTGCCGCCGTGCTGCATCAGGTCCAGCAGGTCGTCCTCCCCGGGCGTTCTGTCCGCCTTTGCCGCCAGCTTTTTGACCATGCTGCCGGTGAACATGCGCATCATCAGCTTCTGTAGCCCGTGCAGCCTGTCGGGAGAATAGCCGCCCTGCAGGGCAAAAAGCGCCGCATCCTGAGGGATGCCGTTTTTCTCCCGAAGCTCCTGCTGCTTTGCGTCAGGCTCCATGCCCACGGCGCAGACCATGGGAATTTGGAAGAGCCTTGCCGCATCGGCATAGCCCTGAATGCTGCCGGCCATCACCCACCCCAGATAGAGGATCTGCGTCCCGGAATTGAGGGCTTTCTTTGCTTCCGTGAGAGCGCAGACGGGCAGTCCCGTTTCCTGTCCAAGCAGGCGGGCATACTGCTCTGTGCTGCTGGTGTTCGATGTGTAAACAATGGCCTGAATCATATGCTTTCCTCCTCATTCCTCTGGCGGCTGCTTGCTGAAGAGCCGGTAGAACAGCCGCACATGCCCTTCCAGCGTGTCCATGATCTCCTGCTCCTTTTCCGGGTGGCGGTCGCATTCGCCCAGCAGGAGCAGAATGGGCGCATCGTACATCAGCGCGAGAAGCTCCGGGTCTTCCCTGCGAATGACGCTCGCCGCGATCATCCGCCGGAACAGCCCTTCGTGGTATTGCTGAATCTGCGCCACATACCGCTGGGAATACAGCGCCGACAGCTCCGGGGAGCGGAACTGCTCGATGGTTACCAGCCGCCGAAGCTGGCTGACGAATTCATCGTGGAGAGAGTAGGCGATCAGAGACCGCACCTTCTCCGCCAGCGTATCCGCGGTGATGGCGCCAAAAACCGCCAGATCCTGATCGGAATCCCCCATATGGACGGAGATGGAGTCCGTGAATTCCCCGTACCGCTTCGCCGTTTCCTCAAAAATCGCGTCAAAGATGTCCCTTTTGCCCTTGTAGTGCTTGTACAGGGACGGCGCCTTGATGCCCACGGCGTCCGCGATCTGCTCGACGCTCACCGCGTCGTATCCCTTCTGCGAAAACAGGCGAAGCGCTTCCCGAAGAATCCGCTGTTTGGTGCCCATGAAATCCCTCCTTCGATTTGCTAATGAGAATTAGCTATTATACGCTAATGCTCATTAGCTGTCAAGCGGTTTTCAACAAAATGTCTTTCACCCCGAATGGAAACCGTTCTGATGCGGAAACTCGGGCAGACAAAAGGTGTAGCGATCACGTCTTTGGACGAAGGAGATGCAATCGTTGAAAACCGGGAACCGATTCCCATCGATTCCCGACAGGCAGCGGACAAATGCGCGTATCCCTTCGTGCGCTATCCCTTCTTCTTTCGCGCGGTCAGTCGGTTGAAGACCGGCAGCGCGCCCGTTGTCAGCAGAACGCACAGCACGACCTTCGCCATGCCAAGCGAAACGCTGCCCTGCTCAAATCCCCGGTTGATGTAGGTGGACACGACGAGCGTATTGGGCGGCGCGATCAGGCTGGCTGTCTCCGGCTCGCGGAAGGCGATGATGAAGATCATCATCCAGCCCGCGGGGATGCTGCGGGCAATCATCGGCAGCGTGATCCTGCATAACACATTCCTTTTGCATGGCCTTCCGAATTATGCTTGAGCGGGCCATCGTGGGCTGGGCGGTCTCGCTGCTGATGACCATCCTCGCGGCGTATCCCATGTCGCTGCGGCGCTCCGCGTTCCCCGCCAGAAAGTTCTTCGTGGCCTACTTCATGGGCACCATGCTCTTCAACGGCGGCATGATCCCGACCTATCTGGTGGTCCGGCATACGGGGCTGCTCAACACGTTCTGGGCGATGATCTTCCCCTGCGCGGTGAACACCTACTACATCATCCTGATGATGAACTTCATGAAGGAGCTGCCGGAGGCGATCTCCGAATCCGCCTTCGTGGACGGCGCCGGGCACTTCACCACGCTGGTCAAGATCATTCTGCCTCTGTGCAAGCCGGCCATCGCCACGATTTCCCTGTTCATTCTGCTGCAGCACTGGAACGCATGGTTCGACGGCATGCTCTACATCAAGAACATGGACCTTAAGCCGCTGCAAACCTATCTGCGCTCCATCGTGATCGTCGACAGCGCCGTGGGCGAGACGAACAGCATCGAGGATGCCATCGCCAACACGACGGCCGACGGCGCGAACGGCGCGAAGATCTTCCTGGCGATCTTCCCGATCATGTGCGTGTACCCGTTCCTTCAAAAGTACTTCGCGAAGGGCCTGGTGCGCGGCAGCGTGAAGGAATAAGCCTATCCGATGTCAAATACCTCATAGGGCGCACAGCGCGGTGAGGTCAGGAATCGAAGTCTCAAGCGCAGGCTGCCGGGCGGCCTGCGCTTGGGACGGATTTGATTTCCGGCGCTGCGCACGAGAGGCAAAACGGCATCCAATGGAAGGGGAGGGATGACCTTGTTCCGTCGCACGGCGTATTTCCGGCTGTTCCTCATCTTCCTGATCTGCCTGCTCGTGCTCGAGGGTGTGCTGCTCTGCCTGCTCTCCTGGAGCCGCTCGGTGGTCAAGAATGAGCTGAACGCCTCCACGGCGGCCAATGTTGACTACATGAGCCGCAAGTTCGAGGAGGATTTCGAGCACATCCGCTATCAGCTGGAATGCGCGACGCAGAGCACGCAGATCACCCACCTCTTCACCTATTACCAGACCATGTCGCCCGCGGAGCGGTATGTCGCCGTCCGCGACGCCATGGCCTATCTGGACAGCCTGTATCTGAACAGCCAGAGCATCGGGCAGCTGTATCTGTATGATTTCCCGCTGCAGCTTCGCCTGTCCGCCCCGAAGGACCACACCATCTCCGCTGTGGATAAGCAGACGCTGGAGGGGCTGCTGAGCGGCGTGCGCTCCGAGGGCAGGCCGCTGGAAAACCTTGACGGGGACCTGACGGTCAACTACATGATTCCCGTGTCCAGCTATCAGGGGCAGACGGAGCCGACCTATGTGCTGCAGGCGGTGATCAGCCGGAGCTACATCCTGAACAACCTCAGCGCGCTCAACGCGCCGGGGGATGACACGCTGTTCATCCACGAGCCGTCCGGGCTGGTGTATTCCACCTCCGGGCGGACGGACTGCGCAGAACAGCTGCTTGCGCTCCCCTTCCATGGGGATGAGGTCGGCTTCTGCGACGTGGAGGTGGACGGGCGCGCGTATGTGGCTGTGGGCAGGCGCGTCGGCGAGAGCCGGCAGTGCCTGATGGTGCAGATGATCGACGCGCAGAAGCTCTATGCGTTCCCTATCCGGCTTCAGCGGTTGACGGTGATCTTCACGCTGTCGGCGTTCATTGTGATGGCGCTCTATCTGTGCAGCATGTGGCGGATGGTCGTCAGGCCGCTGCACGACCTGCTTGATGCGTTTGACCGGATCGGCGCGGGCTGCATGAGCACGCGGCTGGAGCCGGGTTACACGGACGAGTTCAACCGGCTCTCCCGCCACTTCAACCGCATGGCGGACCAGCTGGAAACGCTGATTGACAAGAGCTACAAGCAGACCATTCTGCTGCAGAAGGCGGAAATGAGGCACCTGCAGGCGCAGATCAATCCGCACTTCCTATACAACAGCTTCTACCTGCTGCATCATCTGGTCAAGTCCGAGGATGTGGAGGCCTCCGAAAAGCTCTGCCGCTATCTGGGCGATTACTTCCATTACATCACCGACCAGCGGCAGGACGTGCTCACCCTCCGGCAGGAATACAAGCACGCCATGAGCTACCTGAACATCCAGCTCATGCGCTTTTGCAACCGGTTCAGCGCGCAGGTGGAGGAGGTCCCGGAGGAATGCCGGGACTGGAAGGTGCCCCGGCTGATCCTTCAGCCGCTGCTTGAGAACGTGCTGGAGCACGGCATCCACGAGAACGATGACGAGACGATGCTGCGGCTATCCTTTACGCGGGATGGCGCGCTCCTGCATATTCTGGTGGAGGACAACGGCAACACCCTGACGGATGAAAAGCTCAGCCGGATGCAGCAGCTCTTTGACGCAACGGACGGCAGCCATGCGCTGAACAACATTCACCAAAGGCTGGCCATCTTCTACGCGGACCCGCGCTGTGATCTGGCGCTGCGGCGTTCGGAGCTGGGCGGGCTGTGCGCCTGCCTGACGATCAAAAGACAGGAGGAAGCGTGATGGAGCGGGTTTTTCGTGTGCTTCTGGTGGATGACGAGGCCTGCGTGACGGACGAATTGTCCCTGCTGCTGGGGGCGCGAACGGACCTCGATCTGTACACCTCCTCCAGTGCGCTGAATGCGCTGGCCGTGCTCAAGCGGACGCGCATCGACCTGATGATCTCGGATATCCGCATGCCGGGCATGAGCGGCCTGGAGCTGCTGCGCAGGGTTCGGCAGGAGCAGCGGGACTGCCGCGTGGTGTTTCTGACGGGCCACGCGGACTTTGACTATGTGTTCGAGGCGATGCGCAACGGTGCGTCCTCCTACATCCTCAAGACGGAATCGGATCAGGAACTGAACGCGCAGATCGACAAGGCACTGGAAGAGATCCGCAAGGAGAAGCAGATCAAGCGGCTGTTTCACACCTTCTTCTCCGGGAACGGCGGGGAGAGTGTGAAGGCGATCCGCGTGACCGGCGAAATGCGGCTGACGGACCTGCCCGGCATCGACCCGGCGCGCGGCGTTCACGGCACGCTGCTCTACTGCGCGGGAAAGGAGGGCGGGATGCCCCGGAACGTGCAGGGTGTCATTCCCAAGTACTTCGGCGAGGAGCTCGTGGGGCAGCAGCTGCTTGAAACGCAGAGCGGCGCGCTGGTCTGGCTGCTTTTGTGGAAGGAGGAGCATCCGCTCTCGTGGCACAGCAGCGTGCTGGAAAGGCTGCTCAATGTCGTCGACGATCTGGAGGGGCTCAAGCTGTCGATGGTGATGTGCGCGATCAACGAGGCGGATGCGGTGCTGGCGGCGCTGCTGCATCGGGTGGAGGAGACCTTCAGCACCCTCAGTGCCGTGAGTCTGGAGGACTCGTTCGTCTACACGCTGGGCGACGGCCCGGCGCAGAGCGTGAACCTGTGCAAGAAGCTACAAAGCTACATTCAGGAGCACCTGAAGGACGACCTCAGCCTGACGCAGCTGGGCAACCTGACGGGCTACAACGGCGACTATCTGAACCGGATGTTCCGCATGGAGACGGGCGAGTCGCTCGGGCGCTACATCGCCGTATGCAAGCTGGAGCGGCTGAGGAGCCTGTTTCAGGACCCGCAGGTGACGATTGAGTGGGCGGCGAAGCAGGTGGGCTTTGCCTCCCGCTCCTACTTCAACCGCTTCATCAAGCGGGAAACCGGGCTCTCGCCCAGCGCGTTTCAGGCGTCGGTGAAGCAACTGCGGGAGGAGCAAGGCGGGAAGGAGACGCGGAAAGGCGGTTAACCGTTTCTGACGCGTCGGCTTGCCGGGCACAAAAAAACCTCCGTATGCGCGAGGCATACGGAGGTTTTGCCGTCCTGTTTATGGGTCGTGCGGACAAGCCGCAGGACCGGGCAACGAGCCGGATTACTGGACTTCCTGCGCAGCGATGGCGCCGGCGTCGCGGCCGGAGACGAAGCAGTAGCCCTGCGCGCAGCCGCCGTAGTTGGTGTAAGCCTTGTCCTCGTGGAAGAGGACGCCCATGGAGTCGGTGCCGCAGGCGTACAGGCCCGGCATGACCTCGCCGTTGGTGTCGAGCACCTGGAAGCTCTCGTTGACGTCGAGGCCGCCCGTGGTGCTGTAGATGTAGGGCGCGCCGGCGAAGGCGACGTAGTATTCGGAATCCGGTGCCACTGTGCCCAGCCGCGCGAACTTCTCCGCGGGCTTGCCAAAGGCGTCGCCGTCGGGCTTGTAGCCCGCAACGGAGGCCTTGAGGTTCTCCGCACTCATCTCGCCGCCGATGGCAGATGCTAGCTCATCCAGCGTGGCGGCCTTGAAGATGTAGCCGCCCTTGCAGCCCAGCTCGATGACCGCGTCGATGTTGGTCAGCGGGGTATCTGCCGCAACGCCGCCCTGGCTGAGGTAACGGCCGCTGGCCGCCGCGCTCAGGCCCTGCTCGCGCAGAATGTCGATCTGCTCCTTGGAGTAGATGGTGTAGAACACGTTGCCCTGATAGAACGCGTTCATGGCGATGCCGCTCTCGTTGATGAAGCGCTCACCCTTGCGGTTGACGGCCATGGCTTCGCTGGTGCAGATGAGGCCGTAGGGGATGTCGTTGTCCGCAGGCGAGAACGCGCGTGTGATGACGGTCGGGGCGACGAAGTGGCTCATCGGATACATGCCGATGGCCCGGGTGGCCGCGCCGTTGTCGATGGCGGACTTGATCATCTTGCCGTCGTTGGTGTACATGCCGTAGAGCTTGTACGCCTCGCCATAGTAGGTCTCCTGCATCTGTGCGCTGCCGGCAAAGCCGCCCGTGCACAGGATGACCGCCTTGGCGTTGATGGTGACCTTTGTGCCGTCCGCCTTCTGGGCGAGCACGCCCACGGCGCGGTTGCCGTCCATGATGAGCGAGGTCGCCTCGGTTTCCAGCATGTATTCTCCGCCCATCTGCGTGAAGCGGTCATATGCGGAGGCGAAGAAGCTCTCGGTGAGCTGCTTGTTGCCGGTGTAGGACGAGAAGATCGCCCACTTGCCGCCGACAAAGCCGACCGCCGGGTTGAACTGGAAGCCGTAGCTCTGCAGCCAGTCGCAGGTTTCGCCGCTCTCGTCAATGACCTTGCGGATGATCTCCGGCTTGGCGCCCTGCACGCCGTCGACGGTCGTGTAGCCGGTCCACTCGGCGAAGAGCGCCTCGGCGTCAACCAGCTGCTCGCCGGCGGGCTTGGTCCGCACGCCGTTGATGGGGTCCTTCCACTCGGCGATTTCCGCGGCAACCTGGCTCGGCGCGTTCACGCTGCACGGGCCGGAGGTGGTTGCGCCGGTTCCGCCCCACTTGCCGGCCTTGTCGATGGCCAGCACGCGCACGCCCGCCTCGGCGGCTGCCAGTGCGGCGGTCGTGCCGGAGGAGCCCATGCCGACGACGAGCACATCCGTGTCATAGGTTTCCTCGGCGTCCTTTTTGGGAATCGCCACGTACAGCGCGGAGACGTCCGCGCCGGCCTTCTGCAGCGCGTCCGCGATGCCCAGCCGCACGCCGACGCAGGAGAGCGTCGCGCCGGTCACCGCATCTACGGACAGGCTCTGGGTCTCAATGACCCGCGGAAGATAGACGTCCTTCGCCGTGGCGATCATGCCCATCGTCTCCCCATTTTCCCCGATGGTCACGGCCGCGATGGCGCCGTCCTTGATTTCAACCTCGACGGGAATCATCACCGTCAGGTTGAAGCCGCTGCCCTCACCGGCATAAGTGCCGTCCGGCAGAGCGATCTGCGCGCAGGCTGCCGCCGACATGATGACGGTCAGCAGCAGTGCCAGAAGCAGGGTAGTCCATTTCCTCATGGTATTCCTCCTTATACCGGGACTGCGCCCGGCTTTTGATGGCATTATTCGTGAAAGAAGGGAGAATTCCTCCATAAACTGCAAAAAGTCAGTGAAGATTTGTGTGTTGTGCAATCACGATTTTGTGCACATGACTGCACGGTAGCGCACGCCTGCGCGATTACTTTTGCGCGCATTCTGTCGTATAATGAAATCGGCAAAAACCCGGCGGGCTTGCTGTGCGCCGGAGAAATAAGGCATATGAGGAGGCGCATCATGAGAATCGGAACGCTCGTTAACTTCACGTCGCTCCCGGAGGTGCGGAAGCGCTTTGAAAGGCTGCAAAGGCTCGGCTTTGACAGCTGCCAGCTGTGCTCCTGGGAACCGAAGGCGTGGACGGAGGAAAACGCGCAGGGCATTCTCGAGCTGGAACGGACGTACGGCGTGGAGGTATTTGCCAGGGCGGTCATCACGGATGGCCGCCTTGACCTGTATCGGGCTCTTGCGACGATAGCCGATGCCCGGAACGTGAGCACCATCCTCAATTCGCTCCTGCTTGGCCTGTGCGTCGTGCTGCTCTCCAGCGTGATCGCGCTGCCGACGGCGTTCCTGCTCGCCCGCACGCAGCTCGCCCGCCACAAATGGCTTGACATCGTGTTCATGATTCCCTTCATGACGCCGCCGTACATCGCCTCGATGGGCTGGATTCTGTTCATGCATAAGCGCGGTCTGTTCCAGCAGCTTTTCCCGTTCACGGGCAGATGGTCGGAGGGATTCTTCTGCTTCGGCGATTTGGTGCTGGTCATGAGCCTGCACGTCTTTCCGTTCCTCATGACCATGCTGAAAAACGCCATGCTGAGCATCCCCGCCAGCCTCGAGGAGAGCGGCGCGGTCTTCGGCGCGCGTCCGGGACGGCGGCTGTGCAGGATCCTGGCCCCGCTGCTGACCGGCAACTATGCTATCGGCGCGCTGCTCGTCTTCGTCAAGACGCTTTCGGAGTATGGCACGCCGTACACGCTGGGGCGGCGCATCGGCTTTGACGTGTTCACCACGGACATCCACCGCTATTCCACAACGTCGCCAATCGGCTTCGGGCGCTCGGCCAGTCCTTCCTCCATCCTCATCTGCATCTGCATGGTCATGTGGCTCCTGCAAAACCACATCACCGCGCGCACGAGCTACAGCCTCATCACCGGCAAGGGCACCCACCCCGCACGGACGATCCTTTCTCCCGCCGGCCTTGCACTCGCGTGGGCATGGATTGCGCTGGTGGTGCTCGTCGCCATCGGCGTGCCGTACTTCTCCATCATCGCCACCTCGCTCATCCGGCTGCGCGGCTACGGTCTTGCCGCGGGGAACTTCATGCTCGAGCACTACAGGGATCTGCTGGCGACGCCCAGGGCCCTTTCCGCCATCGGCAACAGACTGTTTCTGGCGGCCTCCTCGGCCACGCTTTGCTCCGTGCTGGGCACGGCCGCCGTCGTCGCCGCGCGGCGGGCGAGGGGCTTCCTCAAGAAGGCGATTGAAGGCATCAGCCTGCTGCCGGAGATGCTGCCGGGCATCGTGCTGGTCATCGGCATCATGCTCTTCTACAACGCGATTTATAGGGTGATTCCGCTGTACAACACGCTGGGCATCATGGTGCTGGCCTATGTCGTGCTGTACCTGCCCTACACCGTGCAGTATGTCACCTCCGCGTTCACGCAGATCAGCGACAGCCTCCTGCAGGCGGGGCGCGTATTCGGCGGATCGCCCGCCTATGTGTTTTTCAGAATCACACTGCCGATGATTGCCCGCGGCATCCTCGCGGGCTGGATGATGATCTTCATCATCGCTTTCCGCGAGCTGGTGACGGCCAGCCTGATTGCGCCGCCCAATACGCTCGTCGTGTCCACCTACATCAACCGGGAATTTGAGCAGGGCAGCGTTTCGCTCGGCATGGCGATGGCCGTGCTGCTGACGACGACCGCGCTGCTGGTTTTCAACCGGGTGGCAGAACGAAAGAGGAAGGGATAGCGCATCGCCGTGATGAATGGAAGGAGCCGCAGGGATGAACACGCCGATGACCTGCAAAAAACATCCCTTGACAAACAGGAAAAATATGATATGATGCTTTTGACCGCTCTGCATCAGCAGAGCGGAAGCATCGGTCAGCACACTGTGTGCTCAGCGGAGGGGAGGGGAGAGGGTGGCATCCGAACAGCCCTTAATCTGGGATGAGGTCTCCGAGGAAATCCTTTCCTGCGCCGAGCGGCTGGCCAGGCAGAAGCATACGCAGAAGCTCACCGTGCGCGACGTGCTCCGGGAGATGGACATCACCAACCGCGTCTTCTACAACCGCTTCCACAATATCGACGAGGTGCTGGAGCTGGTCTACCAGAAGATGATCCGCGAGGTGCGCAGGAGCCTCACGCTCCCCCGGCCAGAGGGGACGGACTTCTTCACCCATGTCCGGCAGGTGGCGGCACAGACCGTGATTGCCTCCTACGACTGCAAGGAGAACCTCAGCCAGTTTGTCTTTGAAAGCGACTCGACCTCGGAGGAGAATTTCCGCTGGTGGACGGCGGAGATCAAGAAGCTCATCGCTGCCGGGCAGCGGGAAGGGCAGGTCGCGCCCGAACTGGACGCAGACAGCCTGAGCTACGCCATCTGGTGCTTCATCCGGGGCTTCAACGCCGACGCGATGGCCAGAAACCTCAGCAAGGAAGAAGCGCTTCGCCGGTTTGACTACGGCTTCGGCATATTCCTCAAGGGAATCCGGGCGTGAGGATTCCCTTTTCCCATGCACGTTCAGCATACAGTGTGCTGACAGACGGCATCGCATCCGGAAGAAGCATTTCCCCTGCAAACACCATACAGCACACCATGTGCTGAGATTGAAAAAGAAAGGAAGCTCATCATGAAGAAAACCGTCAAAGTCATCGCGCTTATCCTCGTCCTGCTGCTCGCAGCAGCGGCGGCAGGCATCCTTGTCCTCTGGCACAACGAGCTGGCCTCCGTCGCCAGCTTCCAGAAAATCCGCGACCGCAACGACGCGCATATGGACGGAGCGGTGTATGCGCTGAACGTCAAGGGCGGCTTCTATCTGGAGGATTTCATCGCGCAGGGCGGCGTGTCAAACGATTCCGAGCTCATCTCCTTTGTGGTGGATCATATCACCAAAGGCCTGATCCCCGTGCATATCGACAACCCGGAGATCGGCTGCTCCTCCTTCACGGCGCGGACCGCGGACGGGGACGCGCTCTTCGCCCGCAACTACGATATGAAAAAGACCAACACCTGCATCGTGCGCACGGAGGGCGGAAACGGCCGCCACGCGACGATCTCCACGGCGGATCTGGGGCTGCTCGGCATGGACGCGGATGCCGACGTCGAGGGCCTGATTGACAAAATCACCTGCCTGGCGGCGGTCTATGCGCCGCTGGACGGCATGAACGACGCGGGCGTCGCCTGCGGTGTGTACATGACCTATCAGGGCCCCGAGGGAAACGTGGTCGCGACCGACCAGCAGACGGACAGGCCCGACATGACGACGACGACCTTCCTGCGCCTGGTGCTCGATTACGCCGACGACCTGGATGAGGCGGTGGAGATTGCCAAGGCCTACGACATGCACGACTCTGCCGGGACCTCCTACCACTACATGGTGGCGGACGCCAGCGGGCGCAGCGCGATCTTTGAATGGGTGGCTGGTACGGACGCCGCCGATACGGACGGTTCCGCCCGCCAGCTGGTGATCACCGTGAGCGATCAGGACGCGCAGATTGGCGAAAATGAGGGCGCCAGTGACACCCAGTGGGTGACCAACTTCGTCATTCAGCCGGGCTACTATGCCAGCGAGGAGGATCAGAAGGGCCTTGACCGCTACCGCCACATCGAAGGTCAGCTCATGGCCGCGGGCGGCGTGCTGCAGGGTGAGCGCGCGGCCATGGATGTGCTGGCCTCTGTGGGCAGAAGAAGCTGGAACCACAATTCCGGCGAGCACCTGACCATCCACAGCGCCGTCTACAATCTGACCAACAAAACCGTTGACTGGGTGCCCAATGAGAATTATGATGATCCCGAGGCGTGGTTCACGTTTGCGCTGTGACCCGCAGAAATAGAACGCAGGATGGAGGAAAAGCGATGGATGAAAGGCTGAAGCCGCTGTTTACCCCGTGGAAAATCGGAAAGGTCGAGATCAAGAACCGCATTGTCATGACCTCGATGGGCGGAACAGATCTGTTCGGCTGGATGGAGGTGAACCACTTCGACCGTGCAGGCGCGGACTTCCTGATGGAGGTGGCGAAAAACAACGCCGGTCTGGTGCTGCCGGGCTGCCAGCCGGTGTACAACCCCATGCTCGGCCAGTGGCTGCACAGGAACACGCGGATGTTTGACGAGTTGGCGCGCTGGATACCGGAATTCCACAAGACCGGCGCGAAGCTGTTCGTGCAGCTGACGGCGGGCTTCGGGCGCTCCTTCACCGTCAGCAGCATGATGGAGACGCTGTACACCAACCCGGCGCTGCGCGTGCTTTCGAAGCCCTTTATGGACCTGGACAGGATCACCGCCTCCGCCAGCCCGGCGGAAAACCGCTGGTCCGACAAAGTGCCCTCCCGCGAGATGACGAAGGCGGAGATTCAGGAGATCATCGACGCGTTCGCCCAAAGCGCCGCGCTGCTGAAGGCTGCGGGCGTGGACGGCGTGGAGGTGCACGCGGTGCACGAGGGCTATCTGCTCGACCAGTTCACGCTCAAATATGTGAACCACCGCACCGACGAGTACGGCGGCTCACTGGAGAACCGCTACCGCTTCGCGGCGGAGATCGTGCAGGCCATCAAGGCCGCCTGCGGGCAGGATTTCCCCGTGTCGCTGCGCTACAGCGTCGTCTCCAGGACCAAGGGGCTGCGGCAGGGCGCGCTTCCCGGCGAAAGCTACACCGAGGTCGGGCGCGACATGGCGGAATCCGAGCTTGCCGCAAGGCTCCTGCAGGACGCGGGCTACGACATGCTGAACTGCGACAACGGCACCTACGACGCGTGGTACTGGGCGCATCCGCCGATCTACATGCCGGAGAATTGCAACCTTGCGGACGTGCGCCACATCAGCCGCTTCGTGGACATTCCCGTCGTCTGCGCCGGGCGGCTGACGCCGGAGGCCGCGGCGGAGGCCATCGCCGCGGGCGAGCTGGACGGCGCGGGCTTTGCGCGCCCCTTCCTCGCCGATCCGGCGTGGGTGACGAAGCTGATGGAGGACAGGCGGGAGGACATCCGCCCCTGCATCCTCTGCCACAACGGCTGCTTCAACATGTGCCACTACAAGGGCGTGCCCAACGATCAGGACCTGATGGATTCCCTGCATCTGGCCCGCTGCGCGGTCAACGCCGAAACCATGCAGCGAAGCAAGCACTACATCAGGAAGACGGCGCGCCCGCAGACCGTCGCCATCATCGGAGGCGGCATCGGCGGCATGGAGGCGGCGCGGGTGCTGGCGCTGCGCGGGCACAGGCCGGTCATCTATGAGAGAAGCGACCGGCTGGGCGGCACCTTCATCGCCGCCAGCGCGGAGAGCTACAAGGGCAAGCTCCGCGAGCTGCTTTCGTGGTATATCCGCCAGATGGAGCAGCTGAACGTGGAGGTGCATTTCGGCAAGGAAATCACCGAGCTGTCCGCCTTTGACGGGCAGCAGGTGATCGTCGCGACCGGCTCCGTGCCCCGGGTGCTAAAAAATGTGCCGGGCCATGAGCGGATGATCGATGCGTGCGACTTCCTGACCGGCACGCCGGTCGGGCAGCGCGTGGCGGTCGTCGGCGGCGGGCTGACCGGCTGCGAAATCGCCTACGAGCTGGCACTTACGGGAAAAGAGGTCACCATCGTCGAGATGAAGGACGACCTCATCGCGCAGAAGGGCGTGTGTCTGGCCAACAGCTCCTATCTGCGGGAATGGTTCGCGCTGCACGAGGTGCCGGTGTATCTGACCACCCGGCTCAAGGAAGTGAAGGACGGCAGCATCGTCTGCGAGGGACCGGTGGGCATCGTCGAGCTGCCCTGCGACAGCGTGATCAGCTCCGCCGGGTACCTGCCTGCGCCCATCGCGAAGGAGGGCGGCCGGGTGCATCTGGTGGGCGACTGCCGGAAGGTGGGCAATCTGAGAAGCGTCATCTGGCGGGCCTATGAGGTCGCCATGGCGATCAAGTGAGAGGAGGAATACGATGCAGCTGACACAGGAGCAGCAGAACATTCTGGCGGGCAGCCGGGGCGAGACGATGGCGAAGGTCATGGAGACGCTGGTGCGCTACGGCGAGCTCTACCATGCCGATGCGATGATTCCCGTGACGGGCAAGTACAACCATCTGGTGACTTCCTTCGGGCTCAAGGCGCTGACCCCGGTCTATGATCTGATGGACAGGCTCATCGCCGAGGGGGCCGTCTCCGGCGTGAAGTTCTCCGCCGATCCCAGACCGCTGGACAAAAACGTGCCCAGCAGCTTTCTGCAGGACGTCATCTTTAAGCACTTCATGTACAGCAGGCAGGATTTCTACGAGGGGCAGCTCCAAAAGCTCGGCCTGATGGACAGGGACGCCTTCACCTGCACCTGCTATATGGAGGAGGTGGGCAACACGCCGAAGCCGGGCGATGTGCTCTCCTGGTCGGAGTCCTCCGCTGTCGTCTATGCCAATTCGGTGCTGGCGGCGCGGTGCAACCGCAACTCCGGCATCATCGACCTGATGGGCGCGATCTGCGGCTTCGTGCCGCGCTTCGGCCTGCTGACTGACGAGGGACGCAGGGCGAAATGGATCGTCGACATCCGCACCACGAAGAAGCCGGAGGCGCAGCTGCTCGGCTCCGCCATCGGCATGAAGGTCATGGAGGACGTGCCCTACATCCGCGGCCTGGACCGGTGGCTGGGCACACTTGACGAGGACGCCCGGGCGTACCTCAAGGACATGGGCGCGGCGGCGGCCTCCAACGGCGCGGTGGGCCTGTATCACGTGGCGGGCATTACGCCCGAGGCTGTTGCACAGGGCGAGTCGCTGATTCTGCCGGATGCGCAGGTCTATGTGATCGACGACGCGGAGCTTGAGCGGGTCTACAATTCCTACCCCGTCATCTGGAAGAAACGGGAGGCGAAGCCGAAGCTCTGCTTCATGGGCTGCCCGCACATGAGCCTGCATCAGCTGACGGAATGGACGGAGCGCATCGAGCAGGGGCTGAAGGAGGCCGGAAACAGCCGGGTGGTCATCCCCACGGTGTTCACCGCCGCGCCCGCGGTCATTGAGCGATTCAATGCAACGCCCTATGCCGAGCGCCTCAGGAAGACCGGCGTCATCGTCTCCTACATCTGCCCGCTGATGTACATGAACAACCCGCTCAGCGAGCGGATGCCCGTCATTACCTCCAGCAACAAGCTGCGCACCTATACCAGCGCGCGCTACTACACCGACGATGAAATTCTCACGCAGATCACGAAGGGAGGCGACCGGGCATGAGGCAATTCACAGGACGGGTGGTCGCGAAGGGCACCGTCAGCGCGCCGGCGCTGGTCAGCCATGGCGGGCTGAACACGCTGGCATCCTTCCAGAAGGCGCTGCAGTTCGGCGACAAGAAGGCGACCTGCGGCGACCAGAACAATCCTGATCTCTACGGCAAGCCCATGGCCGGGAAGGCGCTTTGCCTGCCGCGCACCATCGGTTCCACCACGGGCGGGCTGGTGCTCTACTGCGCCTGCTCCATGCACCGTCAGCCGGCCTGCATGCTCTTTTCCGAGCCGATCGACTCGCTGGCGGCGGCCGGAGCCATCCTGCAGGACGTGTGGCTGGAGGGCAGCCGGATGCCGGTGATCGACTGTCTCGGCGAGGAGTTCCTGCGCTATGTGCAGGACGGCATGACCGTTACCGTGAAGGAGGACGGCATTGTGGAAATTGAGTGAATGCCGATCAGCTCTGCCCTTTGCCGGATTCGGAGCATTCCTTTCCTGCCGGTATAATGCCGGCTGCAAGCCTCTCCGTGTCCGGGATGCATTGCAGTCCTGCATGGATTGTTTGCAAATGCATGAACAAAACACTTGAAATCTCACGGTGCTTTTGTTATGATGAAAAAACAGGGAATATCAGATTCCTGACGAAGGAGGATTCAGGAGAAATCCGGCTAGATTGAAAGCAGCGTCCGGAAGCGGGCATTCTCCGCCGGAGAGGTCCTGCGAACATGCCGAAAACAGGGTAAGGGAAGCATATGAAAGAGAATGTTCTCAATCTGATTAGGCCGCATCGGAAGTGGATTGCGCTGACGCTGGCGGCGTCTGCCCTGCTGGTGCTGGTCAACATCGCACTGCGCAGTATGCTGGGTGCGAGCCTGGATGCCGTGCTGCTGGGCGAGGCGCAACTGGGCCCGCTGGCGCTGAATGCGCTGGCGGGCATCGCCCTGTTCGTCGTGCTCAGCGGCGCAAAGGCTTATGGCGCACAGCTTCTCGTGCATCGCATGCGCAGCAGCCTCTATCAGGGCGCATACCGCCGTCTGGTCATCGGCGATCAGGATGGGATCACCCTGGGCGAGGTGACCAGCCAGCTTTCGGGCCATGTGACCGAGCTGGTGCAGGCGGTCCATCGCTTCGTCTCCAAAGTCTCCGGCGACCTGTGCTGCTATGTCTTCGCGTCGGTGGTCATCGCCTCGATCAATCCCGCGGCCGCGGCGATCATCGTGGGCGTATCCATCCTGCCGACGTTCTTCATCCGCGTCCTCAGCCGGCGCGAGCAGGAGGAGCGGCGGCAATATATGAAGGAAGTGGAGTGCGTGAATCAGGCTGCAGCCGCCGGGCTGCAGAGCATGGAGGCCGTGAAGGCCAATGCACTGGAGAATGCCTTCTGCGCGGATTACGACGCGGCACTCGAAACGCTGTATGATAAAAGGAAGGCGCTTACCCGTACCGCCACGCTGCTGACGATGCCCTCCGTGCTGAGCGCGTTCGGCATGCAGATCACCATCCTCGTGGTCAGCGGCTTTCTGGCAGCTGCGGGGCGCATCACCGCAGGCGAGATGGTCACGATCATCTCGCTGATGAACTTCATCGTCGATCCCGTGATGTGCCTGGAAAATACCGTCGTGGCGCTGCATACATGCAGCGTTTCGCTCGCAGCCCTGGAGCCATATTTGATACAAACGCCTGAAGCGCCGCCGGCGGACATCACGCCCACCGATACGGGCATCGTCCTGGAGGGCGTCTCCTTTGCCTATCCGGACGGAAGGGCGGTGCTGCGTGATCTGTCGCTCTGCCTGCGCCCGGGCAGGCTGCATATCCTGCGGGGCGCGAACGGCACGGGCAAGAGCACGCTCGTGCGCCTGCTTTGCGGTGAGCTGCAGGCGCAGCAGGGGCGCATCTGCCTGCTGGGGCTGGATGCCGCAAGCCTCCATGCACAGAACAGGGAAAAGCTGATTGCCGTGATGCCGCAGGAGAACGTGATGTTCGCGGGCACCGTGCTGGAAAACCTGCGGCTGTGCCAGCCGGACGCCACGCGCGAACAGGCGATGCAGGCGTGCAGGATGGCGAGCATCCACGAGGAGATCATGGCGCTGGATGACGGCTACGATACCGAGCTGGCGGAAAACGGAGGCATGCTCTCCGGCGGGCAGCGGCAGCGATTGGCCTTTGCCAGGACGCTGCTGCGCGATGCGCCGATCATGATCCTGGATGAACCCTCCGCTGCGCTGGACGACGAACACTGCGAAGGGATGCGCAAGGTGCTTGCTGCGCTGAGCCGCAGAAAGATCGTGCTGGTGATCACGCACGACCTGCGCCTGCTTCATGATGCCGACGACGTGCTGACATGGGGAGGAAACGCATGAACGGACAGGTGCTCAAGAGGCTGTGGCGTTATGCCCGGCCCGCCCGCGCGGCATTTTTGCTGAGTTCGCTGTTTGTCTCCTGCCGCTATTTTGTCATCAACGATCTGACGGCCTATCTGACGGGCCGCGTGGCCGAGGCTGCATTGCATTGGGACCCGGCCGGCCTCCTGCGGGATACGGGCCGGTTTATCCTGCTGCTGATTCCGTTTCTGCTTGTCGATGCTGCGGCCAAGTATGTTCACGCGATGAGCACACAGCGCATCGGAAACGACCTGCGCAGCCGCGCGTATCATCGCATCCTGCATGCGCCGCTGTGGCAGGTGGAGCAGCTGGGCGCCGGCCGGGGCCAGGTGCTTGCCCGGCTGAACGGCGACATGGGTGTCGTGGAGAACCTCTATCGCTCCTCGCTGCTCGCACCGCTGATCTTCGGCGGCGCGGGCGTGGGTGCGTTTGTGAGCATATGGCTCGTGCGCCCGACGATCGCCATCTTTCTGCTGCTGTTGGGCCTGTCGTCCTTTGCGCTGCAGAGCGGCATGAGCCGGCAGAAAAAGCGCGTCTCCGGCAGGATTCAGGCCCTGCTGGCCGCTCTGCTCACGACGGCCGGCGAATGCCTGACCTGCGGGCCGGCCATTCGTCTGATGCATGCGCAGCGCGGCGTACTTGGCCATGCACAGCAACGGCTTGCACAGTATCTGGATGCGGGCGCGCGGGATGCTGCGATCCAGGGCGGCGCAGAGATGGTGAGCGGCGGAGCCGCGATGCTGCAGTATGTGGGTGTGATGCTCCTGTCGATCCTCGCGCTGGAGAAGGGCGAAATGGCCCCCGCGCAGGTGGTCTATATCCTGCAGCTCTCCGGCCTGATCGTCTCTGCCTTTACGCTGGTGGGCAGCACGCTGATCACTTTGCGCGGCTATCTCCCCGCGCTGGGCCGCGTTGAGGAGATCCTGTCGCTGGCGCAGGAGGATCTGCAGACGGGGCTGAACGCCGCAGAGGCCTGCACGCATGCAGAGGTCTGCGCGTCACAGGCGGTGCTGTGCTTTTCACCGGAGAAGAAGCTGCCCATGCGGCGCGACTTGCTCCTCAAGGCCGGGCAGATGACCGCGCTGTGCGGCGCATCCGGATGCGGCAAGACCTCCTTCGTCAAGACGCTGCTGGGCTTTTATCCCTATGAGGGCAGCATCACATTGGCGGGCAAGCCGCTGCAGGTGTTTTCCAAAGCATCCTTGCGTGCGCAAATCGCATATCTTCCGCAGCAGAGCCTGCTGATCGCCGGAACCCTTCGGGACAATCTGCTCGTCGGCTGCCGCGCCCCGGTTGAAAGGGCACAGCTGGAGGCCGCGCTGCGGATCTGCACATGCGACGAGTGGCTGGCGGATCTGCCCGACGGCCTGGATACCCGGCTTCAGGAGGGCGGGCTGCGGCTCTCCGGCGGCCAGCGCCAGATGCTCGTGCTGGCTCGGGCACTGCTGCAGGAGAAGCCGATGATCATCATGGACGAGACGTTCTCAGCCATCGACAAGCAAAGGGCTGTGCAGATCATGGCCAATATCCGAAGGGCCCATCCCGGCAAGACGATTCTCCTCATCAGCCACGAGGAAGAAATCGTGAACCGCTGCGACGGGCGGGTGTATCTGCTTCCGCAGGCAGGATAAGGGCCTGTCCGCGGCAAGCGGGCTGACTCAAAAACAAGTCCCGGTTCAGTGAAGAAAAGGCTGCGCCAGAACGAGGAAGCGTGCCGGGGCAGAGAAGGAGGGCGGCCGGCGGTTCATGGCGCACGCCGGTATCCCCCGGCGCAGTACCGCGCCGCCCGCCAGGACAGGCAGGCTCCGACAGCGTCACGCCGTCTTTCCCGAAATTCTTCATCAAGAATAGCAAACTCCCGCATGCAGCGGGAGTCTTTTTTCTATATGGGAAATTGTGTCAAAGCATCGTGCGGCGAGCGGCGAGGGACATGGCCTGACCGGGCTGTTCGGAGGTGGGGGCGGGCACTGCCCGCTTTGGTATTTACCGCACCTGCGCGCGATACTGCAGGGGCGACATGCCGACGCTGGCCTTGAAGCGGCGCGCGAAGTAGTTCTGGCTGCTGAAGCCGGATCGCTCCGCGATTTCCGCCAGGGGAAGCGACGTGCGCTCCAGATAGACCTTGGCGAAATAGATGCGGATTTCGTTGATCTGCTTGCTCAGTGCGCATCCGGTTTCCCGGATAAAGCGCGTGGAGAGATACTTCACCGAGACGTGAAACTGCTCCGCCAGGGACGCGACGCTCAGCGTCTGCGCGTCATAGCCGGAAAAGAACACCGAGTACAGCCGGTCGAGCACGTCGCAGACCAGATGGGAATACTGCTGCCTGTCGGCAATGCGCGTCGCGTAGTATTCGACATAGCCGACATACAGCGTCGGCATGATCCGGTTGATGTCCTGCGCGGTGGCACAGCGGCTGATGAGCAGGTTGATCGTATCCGTGATGAATTCCAGGTGGGTGTTGGACGCGCCGCTCATATGCATAAACTGCAGATACAGATACGCGTTGCAGAAGCTCATCTGCATTTTCGCAAATTCCACTTCCTCCGCATCCGCGTTCGAGGGCAGGAAAAGCCTGTCGTCCGCCTGATAGGAGCGCATCAGCGCCTCAAGCTGCGCAGGGGATTTGTTGCAGCACGCAACAAGGACGCGCTGGCAAAGTGAAATATTGCCGACTCTGCCGGAATTGCGCGCCGGCTTCCATTCGCCGAACGCAACGTCACATCTCTTCATAAGCTATAAAAATATAATTGATGATGAAAAAAGGAACAAAAGAGCGGGAAAAATGACTGGAAGAAGCGCTTTGTGTTCGATATGATGAAGATAATCAATTCTGTCGTTTTTGACGATTATGCGACAGATTTGCTCAACCATTATACCATATGGCATACTAGAGCACAAGATGACCGGCAACAATTTTGGAAAGAAACCTTCCGCAAGGCGTCCCCGGATGGAATGCCGGGCGCTGTGCGGATGGCCGGTTTTCCTGCGGTATGCCGGACGGGGAAAGGAGGTTCAGGCGGTATCCAGGCGCAGTTCATGCGAACAAAGGAAAGGAGATTGTGACACGATGAAGACAAAGAGAAGACTCAGACTGGTGATGGCGCTGGCGCTTGCGGCGGCGATGCTCTTCGCATGCATCCCGCAGGCCTCGGCCTATTACTCCGTCGTGACCTATGAAGGCAAGGAGACCACCTCCCGCGAGCTGGCCCGCACGGTCGCCGAGGAGGGTATGATCCTGCTCAAGAACGAACCCGTGGAGGGCGGCGAGAAGGCGCTGCCGCTGGCGAAGGGCGATGCCGTGGCGGTCTTCGGACTCAGCCAGATCGACTACGTGTACGGCGGCGGCGGCTCCGGCAGCTTCATCACGGCCTATGCCCACAGCCTGTGGGACGGCCTGCTGGCGAAGGAGGAGGCCGGCGAAATCAGCCTGTACGAGGGGCTGCATGAGAAGTACGCCGACTTCTATACCGCGAACAACACGAGTGTCAACGGCTTCCTGATGATGGACAGCAGCCAGGGCAAGGTGCTCAACGACGTCGGCGAGATGCCGCTGACGGACGAGGACGTCGCCGCGGCGGCTGCGGCGGCCGATACCGCGATCCTGACGCTCGCGCGCATGTCCTCCGAGGGCTCGGATTATCAGGACGCGCCGGGCAACTTCCAGCTCAGCGACGTGGAAAAGCAGCTCGTCGAGCAGATCAAAGCGGCGGGCTTCAAGAAGATCGTCGTCATCCTGAACGTGCCGTACGTCATCGAGACCGGCTGGATCAAGGATGACCCGGCGATTAGCGCCGCGCTGTGCGTCTCCCTGCCGGGTATGGAGGGTGGCGACGCCATGGCGGACGTGCTGCTGGGCAACGCGTATCCCTCCGGCAAGACGGTGGACACGTGGGCGTATGCGCACAAGGATTACCCGAGCGTTGCCTACGGCACCTTCGCGCAGAAGGGCAGCGCGAAGTACGTTGAGGACATCTTCGTGGGCTACCGCTACTTCGAGACGCTCCCCGGCGTGCAGGATCAGGTGGCGTACGAGTTCGGCTTCGGCCTGTCCTACGCGGACTTCGTCATGGAGAACGTGAGCGCCGAGGTCACCGGCGAGGGACGCGACCGCGAGGTCACCGTCCGCGCGACCGTCCGCAACGAAAGCGACCGCTACGCGGGCAAGGAGGTCGTGCAGGTGTATTGCAGCGTGCCGGAGGGCGCGCTGACCCAGCCCGCCCGCGAGCTGGTTGGCTATGCCAAGACCGGCGAAATCGCTCCCGGCGGCTCGCAGGATGTGACCATCACCTTCCCGTTCGACGACATGGCGTCCTACGACGACCTCGGCGCGACGGGTGAGGAGCATGAGGCGGCCTACGTGCTGGAGGCGGGCGAGTACGCCTTCTATGTCGGCAACTCCGTGCGCAGCAACGCGCTGGCGGGCACCTACACGCTCGCCGCGCTGGAAGAGGTCGAGCAGCTGAGCCATCAGCTCGTGCCCGATGTAAAGAATCTTCCCGCCCGCCTGACCTCGAACGGCACGCTGCAGCCGCTTCGCCAGACCGTGAACGCGGCGGCTACGCCGGAAGCGGCGGAGGAAATCTACGCCAACCCGCCGGCCTCCGACGACCCGTTCATCACCTTCCCGGAGGTCATGGAGGCGATGGCGCAGGGGAACGACGACCTGCTGATCACCTTCGTTTCCCGCCTGACGGACGACGAGCTGTTCACGCTGGTGGGCGGCACGGTGCCGGAACCGGACAAGGGACACCGCAGCGGCTACGCGGGTCTTGAAATCTACGGCGAGCCGATGGTGGCCTCCACCAACGGCGCGGCGGGCATTCAGTTCAACAACGGCAATCCGGACGATCCGGACATGAACGCCACGTTCTTCCCGTGCGGCACCATGCAGGCGTCCACGTGGAATAAGGAGCTGCTCGAGGCCGTCGGTCAGGCGATGGGCCTGGAGGCGCGCCGCTTCGACATGAGCATGTGGCAGGCGCCGAGCATGAACCTGCACCGCGATCCGCTCTGCGGACGCAACTTCGAGTACTACTCCGAGGACCCGCTGATCGCCGGCTGGACGGCCGCGTGCCTGGCGAACGGCACGGCGAGCGTGGGCTTCGGCGCGCAGTACAAGCACTTCGCGCTCAACAATCAGGAGACGGGACGCGGCGGCGGCGACAGTCAGGTGTCCGAGCGCGCGCTGCGCGAAATCTACCTCAAGGGCTTCGAGATCGCGATCAAGAATGGCGCGGAGGTCTCCCTCATGTCCGCGTACAACAAGATCAACGGCCAGCCCTGCATGTCCAGCCATGACCTGCTGACGGAGATCACCCGCAACGAGTGGGGCTTTAGCGGCTTCATCGGCACGGACTTCCTCGGCGATATGCTCAGCGGTTCCCAGCACGATGACGAGATCATCGGCGGCAACGACCTGAAGGCGCCGTGGGGCGACGGTCAGCCGAACGTGCTGCGCGCGGCGCTGGCCAGCGGCAAGCTGCAGCGCTGGCAGCTGCAGCGCTCCACCGAGCGCGTGCTGCGCTTCGTCGCCTGGACAGAGGAGGGCAAGGCGCTGACCACGTCCGACTTCGTCTACACGACCAAGCTGAACATCGGCCTTGACAACGTGATCGCACGAAACGACAACCACACCGTCCGCGTCTGGGATGCGATCCCGGCTTCGGAGCTGATGGGCGCGATCTACGGCGACTACAACCAGACCTACGCGCTGCTCGACGCGGCGGGCAACCCCGTCGCGGAGGACGTGATCGTGATGCCGGGCATGCAGATCCGCGTGACCGCGGAGGACGGCGTGACCACCTCGGTCTACACGGTTGTGGATGCGGACATCGCGGCAAACAGCGTGGTGACGGTCTCCGGTGGCGAGAATGCGGCTTCTGCGTTCGACCTCGACGAGACGACCGCCTGGACCGGCGCCTCCTGGGGCGACTGGATGGAAATCGACCTCGGCGCGGACTACAAGCTGACCAGCCTGAACCTGCGCTTCGAGGGTGGCGAGGAGAACACGCTGGCCTACGAGGTCTGGGTGAAGACCGGCGAGGACGAAGCGCAGAGCGTCGCGAAGGACCGCGACTTCGGCGCCGAGGGCTACACGCTGGCGTTCACCTCCGCGGCGAAGAACGTGTCGGAGCAGACGAACCTGTTTGACAAGGGCCTGGCCGGACGGCGCATCGTCGTGAAGCTGACGGGCGGCGTTGGCGCTCCGGTGATCACGACGGCGAACGTCGACGGCTTCCGCATCGTCTCCGACGTGTATGCGGCGGACAATGCGGCCGGAACGGTTGCGATGCCCCGCACGCTGCCTGCGCACGAGCGGCTGAGCATCGACGGCAACGGCACGCTGAACGTCTGCGGACTGGGCAGCTCCTACTTCCGCATCACCGTGTTTGACGGCGCGGATCGCGTGGTGAATATCAAGCGCGTTGATCCATAACGCGGTCATCTTCCGTCAACGAACGGCAAAGCCTCCTGCCGCTGTCCCTCGCAGGGCGCGGCAGGAGGTCTCTCCTTCGCCGGTGCCGGCGTGAACGGGCGGCCTGCGAGAACTCACTCGAAGGCCGTCTGCAACAGCAAAAACGGCGTTGGCTTCCGGCGATCTTCTCCTTTACCCGAACGGCGGCCTGCCGTTCGGGCTTTTTACACAACCAAAAACAGGGAAGGCGCCGCCGGCGCCTTCCCTGTTTGTACGCTGGATTTATCCCTTCACGCCGCCAAGCGCGACACCCGCGACGATGAACTTGGACAGGCACAGGTAGACCACGATCACCGGCAGGATGGCGATGGCGATCAGCATGTACACCTGACCCATGTCAAACTTCAAAAAGTCCGCGCTGCGCAGCTGGGCAATCAGGATGGGCAGCGTCTTTTTCTTGCTGGAATTGATGATGAGCGCGGGGACGAAGTAGTTGTTCCAAGCGCCGACAAACGAGAAGATCGCCTGCACCGCCATCGCCGGCTTGAGCATCGGGATCACGATGCGGTTGAATGTGCCGAACTCGCTCGCGCCGTCGATGCGCGCCGCCTCGATGATCTCCATCGGCAGGTTGCTCTTCATGTACTGGATCATGAAGTAGAACACCGTCGGCGAGGCGATGCTCGGCAGGAAGAGCGCCGTCAGCGTGTCGGTGAGCTTCATGCGCGACATCAGGCGGTAGAAGCCCAGCGCGGACACCTGCGTCGGCATCGTCATGATCAGCAGAATGAACGCGAGCGCGGCCTTGCGCAGCTTGAAATCGTACGCGTGGATGCCGTACGCCGTCAGCGCGGAGAAGTACACCGCCAGCAGCGCGGACATGCCGGAGACGATCAGGCTGTTGCGGATGCCGGAGAGCACCGGCAGGTTGGCGTCGCTCAGCACGTTTTTGAGGTTCGTCAGCAGCGACCTGCCGGGCAGGAAGGAGAAGCCGCGCTGGATCTCAAAGTGGGAGTGCGTGGCGTTGATCGCCAGCACATAGAAGAAGAACAGGCAGAGCACGCACAGGAACGCGAGGAAGACATAGGCGACGGCGCGGCGCGCGCGCAGCCGTCCGGGCGCACGATGCTTCATCATTTGATTTTGCCTCCCTTCTTGTCCACCGGGTCCAGCGTTTTGGTGACGACCACGCAGAGCACCGCGCAAATGAGGAACAGCACCGTGGAAACCGCGCCCGCCAGGCCATAGTTCTTGCTGAACATGTGGTTGTTCAGGTACATGATCATCGTGGTGGCGCAGCGGTCCGGATTGCCCTTGCCGTTGGTGAGCACCTGCGGCACATCGAACATCTGCAGGCCGCCGATGAGCGAGGTGATGAGCACGTAGACGAGGATCGGGCGGATGAGCGGCATGGTGATGCGCCAGAACGTCTGCCACGGCGTGCAGCCGTCGATCTCCGCGGCCTCGAACAGCGAAAGGTCGATGCCCATGACGGCGGCCATCAGCAGGATGGTCGTGTTGCCGAACCACATGAGGAAGTTCATGAGGCCGACCAGCCCGCGCGTGCCTGCGACGCTGGAGAGGAAGCGGAACGGCTCGCTGAGGATGCCCAGGGAGATGAGCGTGGTGTTCACCGGACCGTTGTCCGAGAACATGGTGAAGAACAGCATGGCGAACGCGGAGGCCATGATGAGGTTGGGCATGTAGATGACGGTCTTGAAGAACGGCTGGCAGCGCAGATTGAGCCGCGTATCCGTGAACCAGACCGCCAGCAGGAGCGAAACGACGATCTGCGGCACAAAGCCGATGATCCACATGATGAGCGTGTTGCCCATGTACTTGGGCAGGTCAGCGCTCAGCAGCTTCACATAGTTCTGCAGGCCCACGAAGTTCGGTCCGATGACCTTGAGGCCGCTGCGGTAATACTCGAAGAAGCTGTAGTAGATCGTAGACGCTAGCGGGATGAGCTGGAAGATGAAGAACGCCAGGAAAAACGGCGCGATGAAGATATAGCCCCATTTTGCGTAGCTGACCGAGCGTCTCTTCGGTTTGGCAATCATAGCATTCACCTGTTCCTTTTTCATGATGGGATGCCGGGTTTGGACACGGATTGGACTGGCACGCAAGCGCCGTGCAGCGGGCACCGACCCACAAGAATCTGAAAGCTTTTCGGAAGTGGGAGCGGGCACAGCCCGCCGCTGTACGGATTGAATCAGCACATAAGCGCCGTGCAGCGGGCACCGACTCGCAAGAATCTGAAAGCTTTTCGGAAGTGGGAGCGGGCACAGCCCGCCGCTGCACGGATTGAATCAGCACATAAGCGCCGTGCAGCGGGCACCGACTCGCAAGAACCTGTAGATTCCTTCGGAAGTGGGAGCGGGCACAGCCCGCCGTGGAAGGCTTTGTCTTTTTCCGCCTCGCTGCGGGAAAACACAGAGCCTCCCTGTCCAATGGAAAATGGGGCGGGCGAAACGCCCGCCCCATCCTGCTTTCATGGGTGATCGGAGAAACGCGGGCTTACGGCCAGACGACCTCGGTCAGCTCCGGATACTTCTCCATGATGATCGTTTCAAAGTTCTTCTTCGCGGTGTCGATGTCGACCACGCCGTCGAAGTAATCCTTGAACGCAGTCTGGATGCCTTCGTTGCAGCCCTGATCGTACGGACCGGCGTTGCTCATGTCGATGTTCGGCGCGGCCTTCGCGAAGAGCGCGATGTGGTTCTGGCCGCCGAGGAACGCGGAGGCGTAGTCGCTGCTGGCCAGCTCGTCCATCGCCTCGACGTTGTTGGTGTAGTCCTGCGTGTCGGTGGTGATCGCCAGCGCGATGTCCTTGTCACAGGTCAGCTTCGCCATGACGTCCTTGATGGTTTCCGCGTTGTCCGTGCCGGCAGCGGCGCAGATCCAGGTGCCGCCCCAGTAGTACGGCTGCGGGCCTTCGCACACGGCGTAGTCGCCGAAGATGCCGTTGCCCACCTCGGCGGGCGCGTTGCTGTCCGCGAGAGAGTTGCCCAGCAGGGTGAAGTTGATGCCCCAGGTGGAGTAGAAGAAGCCGAAGACCTTGCCGTCCGGGCCCTGGTCGGCAGCCCACACGTCGTTCCACAGGGAGGACTTGTTGTTGTAGCCCTTCTCGGTGTAGAGCTTGGTCTGCTCAACCCACTTCATGATGTTGGCATCGACCTTGACGGTGGTGCCGTCCACCCACGGCGCGGAGACGTTGTTGGAGAAGGTGCGGAAGCTGTCATCATAGCCGGAGAGCATCTTGTAGCCCTTCGCGGCGGCCTGCTCGGCCACGGCGTCAAACTTGTCCCAGTCGCTCAGCGCGGCCTGCACCTCGGCGGGATCGTCGGTGCCCAGCACGTCCTTGGCGATGGAGCGGCGATAGGCGAACAGGCCCGGGGTCGCCTGCCAGGTCACGCCCTTGAGGACGCCATCGGCGGTGGCGATGTCCTGCGTGTACTTGTACTGGCCGGCCAGCTGCTCATCGGTCAGGCCGATGTCCGCGCGCACGTCCAGCGTGAACGGGGAATCGACGTACTTGAGCGCGTAGTCCGCCTCGATGAGGAAGATGTCGATCTTCTCATCCGCCGCGGCGCTCTCCTGTGCGAGGAGCGCCTCGTCGAGCTTGTTCTGGTAGTTGTTGTTCTCGTTCGGGTTGATCGTCCACTTGACGATGGTGCCGTCGTTCAGGGTCGTGGTGGACTTGTCCTCCGCGATCTCCTTGACCTCGGGATAGTAGTCGTTGAAGCGGCTCTGGAACTCGGTGTTCCAGCACCAGATGTTGAGGATCTTGCCTTCCTCAGCAGACGCGATGCCCACGAGCATCGTCATCGCCAGCACAAACGCCAGCACAAGGGACAGACTCTTTTTCATGACGTGTTCCTCCTTTTTATGATCGTCCTTCCTGATGCACTCGCGGAAGGAGAATCTGCGGATCAGGCGCCCACGGGCGCGGGACCGACCGTCTCGCCCGGAATCAGCCGGCTCGGAACGGAGATGGTCTCCTGGAAGGTGGTGCGCGGCTGCTCGATGAGGTGCACGAGCTTGCGCGCGGCAGCCTCGCCGATGGCGGCGGTATCCTGGGCGACGGTGGTCAGCCGCGGGCGGCACATTTGAAGCAGCGGCACGCCGTCGTACCCGGCGACGGAGATGTCCTCCGGGATGCGCAGGCCGTGCGCGCGGATGGCCTCCATGCCGCCCAGCGCGGCGTAATCGTCGGACATGATGATGCAGGTCGGGCGCTCGGGCAGGGCGAGCAGCTTCTCGGTGGCCGCGCGGGCCGCGGCGGGGTTGTGGTAGATGCTCTGCACGAGGTAGCTTTCCGGTACCCCGATGCCGGCTTCCTGCATCGTGCGCAGGAAGCTGGTCAGGCGCACGGTGGTGACGGAGGCGCTGTTGCCCTCGATGTAGGCGATGCGGGTGTGCCCCATGGAGAGGATGTAGCGCGTCAGCTCGGTCATGCCCTGGCGGTTTTCGGACTCCACGCAGCTGTGCCCGTGGAAGACGTGGTCTATGGTCACCACCGGCAGCGGGCCGGAAACCAGCTCGACCACCTCCGGCTCCTCGAATTTGGAGCAGACGATGCACACGCCGTCGACATTGCGGTAGAGGCAGTGCTCCAGATACGTCATCGGGCTGCTGCCCAGATGGTGCGTGATGAAGGCGATGTCATAGCCGCGGCGCTCGGCCTCGGATTTGAAGGCCTCGAGCACGGGCGAGAAGTAGTTGTGCGTCAGGCCGCCGTCTTCGGTATCGAAGAGGACGCCCAGGTTGAAGGTGCGCCCGATTTTGAGCCCGCGTGCCAGCGCGCTGGGGCGGTAGCCCAGCTGGTCGGCGGTGGCGCGCACGAGCGCGCGCGTCTCGCTGGAGACGTCGGGATAATCGTTGAGCGCCTTGCTCACGGTGGAAACGGACAGCCCGCAGGCCGCGGACAGCTCCTTGATGGTCACGGCCAAGGGGGATGCACCACACTTTCCTTCGGGTCTAAAACGATTTCGTGAACTCATTATACGGCAGCTCGCTCAAGATTGCAAGACCTTTTTTCACATTTTTGTCAGATCCTTTCTGAAGGACGGGAAAAACCCTGCACATGTCACGAAAAACTCCTCAAAAAAAGGTCGCAAATCGCACGGAAACCGAATACGTTTTCGGTTTTTCACCGGGAATCGGGAAATAACCCTTGCTTTCCCGGCGGAAATGCGGTATATTGTTGGAAAAGCGATCTGCTGCGCGGGTATGGGCTAAAACGTTTTCGACAAAACCCGCGAAAAACCGGCTGACCGCACTGTCAAAGGAGGCGAATCGCCATGGAGTATGGCCATTTCGACGACGCGTCCCGTGAATATGTCATCACCCGACCGGACACCCCCTCGCCGTGGATCAACTATCTGGGCAGCGAGGCGTTCTTCACCCTGATGTCCAACACGGGCGGCGGCTACAGCTTCTACAAGGATGCGCGCATGCTGCGCATCACCCGCTACCGCTACAACAACGTGCCCACGGACGCCGGCGGACAGTATTTCTACATCAAGGACGGCGACACGGTCTTCACCCCCGGCTGGATGCCAGTCAAAACCCCGCTGGACGCCTACGAGTGCCGCCACGGCCTGGGCTACACGACGATCACCGGCGAAAAGAACGGCCTTTTCGTGCGCCAGACGTCGATGGTGCCGCGCGGCGTTCCCGCCCTGGTCACGCGCGTGGAGCTTTGCAACCGCACGGACGCGCCCAAGGACGTCGCCCTGTTCAGCTTTGTGGAGTTCTGCCTGTGGAACGCGCAGGACGACGCCACCAACTTCCAGCGCAACTTCTCCACCGGCGAGGTGGAGATCGAGGGCGGCGCGATCTACCACAAGACCGAGTACCGCGAGCGCCGCAACCACTATGCCGTCTACGCCGTCAACGCGCCGGTGGACGGCTTCGATACCGACCGCGACAGCTTCCTGGGGGCGTACAACGGCTTTGACCACCCGGCCGCCGTCTTCGAGGGGCAAAGCCGCAACTCCGTCGCCAGCGGCTGGGCGCCCATCGGCAGCCACCATCTGCACGGCACGCTTGCGCCGGGCGAGCGCGTGAGCTTCATCTTTTTGCTGGGCTACTGCGAAAACCCGAAGGATGAAAAGTTCATCGCGCCCGGCGTCATCAACAAGGCGCCCGCCTACGCGCTGATGGAGCAGTTTGCAACCGAGGCGCAGTTTGACAGCGCGCTGGCGCAGCTGCGCGGGTACTGGGACGCCCTGCTCTCCACCTGCCAGGTGCAAAGCGGCGAGCCGCGGTTTGACCGCATGGTCAACGTCTGGAACCAGTACCAGTGCATGGTCACCTTCAACATGTCGCGCTCGGCGAGCTACTACGAATCCGGCATCGGGCGCGGCATGGGCTTCCGGGATTCCACGCAGGATCTGCTGGGCTTTGTGCACCTGATTCCGGCCCGCGCGCGGGAGCGCCTGCTGGACATCGCCGCGACGCAGTTCCCGGACGGCAGCGCGTATCACCAGTATCAGCCGCTGACCAAGCGCGGCAACTTTGACGTCGGGTCCGGCTTCAACGACGATCCGCTGTGGCTGATCTTCGGCGCGGCGGCCTATATCAAGGAGACGGGCGACCTGTCCATCCTCTCCGAGTCCGTGCCCTTTGACAACGACGAGTCGCTCGCCGAGCCGCTGATGGAGCACCTGCGCCGCAGCTTCCACTACACGCTGGAGCACCTGGGCCCCCACGGCCTGCCGCTCATCGGGCGCGCGGACTGGAACGACTGCCTGAACCTCAACTGCTTCTCCGAAACGCCCGGCGAGAGCTTCCAGACGACCGCCAACTACGAATCCGGCGTGGCGGAATCGCTGTTCATCGCGGGCATGTTCGTGGGCGTCTGCCCGGATTACGAGGCGCTTTGCCGCCTCTATGGCTGGCAGGAGGAGGCTGATGCCGTCGCCGCCAGACGCGACGCGATGGAGCAGGCTGTGCTCGCGCACGGCTGGGACGGCGCGTGGTTCCTGCGCGCGTATGATGCATTTGGCCACAAGGTCGGCTCGCACGAGTGCGACGAGGGGCAGATCTACATCGAGCCGCAGGGCTTCCTCGTCATGGCGGGCGTGGGCGTTAAGCAGGGCTATGCGCAGCAGGCGCTCGATTCCGTGCGGGAACGCCTGCTCAGTGAGCACGGCGTAGCGATTCACACGCCGCCCTACACGCGCTATCACGTGGAGCTGGGCGAAATCAGCTCCTATCCGCCGGGATACAAGGAGAACGGCGGCATCTTCTGCCACAACA
>CAMENN010000023.1 GCA_945928315.1 uncultured Clostridia bacterium | reverse complement strand
CAGACCCCACATTTGTGGGGCCTGTTTCGTTTTGGAATCAAACAGGGTTTTGCGCACCCGGGCCGTAAACGGCCAACGTGCAGCATTGTACTTGGCTAGGTGAGCAAACCGGCGCGCCCTGTGGGACCGGAGCCGAGCGCGCCCTGTGGGCGAAGAAGCGAGGCGGAGCGTCGGGAACTGCAAGGAGTGCCGCATGCGGCACGACTATGCAGGTTCCCCGGACCGATGAAGCCGGTTTGCGAACGCCCGGGAGTGCGCACCCGGGCTGTGATCTGCCAACGTGCAACATTGTACTTGGCTAGGTGAGGCCATGGCGGCGCCAGTGGGACCGGAGCCGAGCGCGCCCTGTGGGCGAAGAAGCGAGGCGGAGCGTCGGGAACTGCAAGGAGTGCCGCATGCGGCACGACTATGCAGGTTCCCCGGACCGATGAAGCCGGTTTGCGAACGCCCGGGAGTGCGCGCCCGGCCTGTGATCTGCCAACGTGCAACATTGTAGATACCGTCAAGTAGTGGGCGATGAAGGCGGCTGGCAAACGCCCGGGAGTGCAGGCCACAGGCGCTAAAGCTGGCTGAGCGCCTGTCCAGTATACCAAATGCATACGTACAACGCCCAAAAGTGTTTTTCTGCGCCAAGCAGCCAAGTCCGAATTCTCTGGATCACAGGCCCCGTGGAGCAACGGCCAACAGGCAACACCGCCCTGGTCAGGCTCGCCAGCCCCCCGCCGTTGCCGGTGCGCCCATTAAAATAAAAAAGCAGGATACATCCGCGAAAGCGCGGGCACCTGCTCTGCTTCATCATACTCCGGGACAAGCCGCTGATCATTCAATTAACCCGAAGTGCCTGGCAATCCGATCGCAGACCTCTTCCCGGGTATCCAGCCCATGTTCCTCGCGCACAACGGTGAAAAACCGCTGTGTGCGTATTCGTAGTCATGTGCCCGATTGTTTTCCAGCGCTTGGAAGCTCTTCCTGTTTTTGCATACGAATGGGGCTGTCAGACGAATTCCGAGCACTCCATAAAGCGGCTTTCTTAAGAATAACTGGCTCTTTTGAGCTTGGACTCTGCGCCTTTGCACCGCCAAAGGGCTTTCCGATCGGTCCGGAAATTGCAATAGTCGCAGCAAGCTGTTCCTTTGAAATTCCGACGTTCCGCCTGCCTTTTTCCCGTGCTGCGGGCGGAAGGCTCCGGCCTCTTTGGAAACCTTCGGGTACACATCCTCTTCACTTTTGCCGGAAGACCCTGACAGCCCCCTGAACCAGACCGGTTATCGCAGGAAAACCCGAAGCAGCCTGTCCTTGAGCCTGCTGTACGGCGCGTAGCGCACGGGCAGATCGATGAGCGTGGACTTTTTCACGATGCTCTTTTCATGGCTGAATGTGTCAAAGCTCTTCTTGCCGTGGTAGCTGCCCATGCCGCTCTGACCGACGCCGCCGAAGCCCATGCGGCTGGTGGCCAGGTGGATGATCGTGTCGTTGATGCAGCCGCCGCCAAAGGGCACCGCGTCGAGGAAGCGCTGCTGCACGGCGCGGTCCTCGGTAAAGAGATAGAGCGCCAGCGGATGCGGGCGGTCGTTGATGAACCTTTCCGCCTCGTCGATGCTGTCGTAGGTCATGATGGGCAACACCGGCCCGAAGATCTCTTCGCCCATGACCGCATCCTCGGCGGTCACGTTGTCGAGGATCGTCGGCTGAATCCGAAGCGTCGCGCGGTCGCTCCTGCCGCCGAAGACGACCTTCGCCGGGTCGATCAGCCCGCAGACGCGGTCAAAGTGCTTCTCGTTCACCATGCGGACGTACTCGCCGTTCTTCGTCGCGTCCCTGCCGGCCATCGCGGTCATGTGGCGGATCAGTGCGGCGATCAGCTCGTCCTTGACCCTGCGATCGACGAGCACGTAGTCCGGCGCCACGCAGGTCTGTCCGCAGTTGAGCAGCTTGCCGAACGCGATGCGCCTGGCGGCGACGTCGATGCGCGCGTCCGCCGTGACGATGCAGGGGCTCTTGCCGCCCAGCTCCAGCGAGACAGGGGTCAGGTGCTCCGCGGCCTTGCGCATGACCTCGCGGCCGACGTTCACGCCGCCGGTGAAGAAGATGTAGTCGAACTTCTGCTCGAGCAGCGCCTGATTCTCCGCACGCCCGCCCTCCACGACGGTCACATACTCCGGCGGGAAGCATTCGGCGACGATCGTGCGGATGACGGCGCCCGTCGCGGGGGAATAGGCGGAGGGCTTGAGCACGCAGCAGTTGCCCGCAGCCAGCGCGCCGATCAGCGGCTCCATGCAGAGCATGAACGGATAGTTCCACGGGGAGAGGATCAGCGTGACGCCGTAGGGCTCGTGCACGGTGAAGCTGTCGGAGGGAAACTGCGCCAGCGGCGTCAGAACGTGATGGCGGCGCGCCCAGCGGGCCATGTGGCTGCGCATGTAGCTCAGCTCGGAGAGGGTCATGCCCGTCTCGCACATGTACGTCTCGGAGGCGGACTTGCCCAGGTCCTGCATGAGCGCGGCGTTGATGTCGGCCTCGTGGCGCAGGATGGATGCACGCAGGGCGTCCAGCGCCTGTTTGCGGAAGGAAAGAGGCAGCGTCGCGCCGGTGGCGAAATACGCGCGCTGGCGGGCGACAATCTGAGAAGCGTCATTCATGCCTGGGCCTCCTTGGACATCAGACGGCGGTACATGGGTTCCAGCTCGCGCGCGTTCATCAGGCGCGGCACGGGATAGAGCGGGTTGCTCTCGCGGGCGGCGTGACGGGCCATCTGCGGGATGTCCGCCTCGCGGATCTCGGGGATGGACGCAGGGATGCGCATGGCCTCGTTCATGCCGCGAATCCACGCGATGAACGCCTTTGCAGCCTGCGCATCGCCGTCCGACTGCGCCGATACGCCGCACACGCGGGAGAGCTTCGCGAGCTTTTTCGCGGCGGATTCGCCGTAGGCGTCGAGGAAGTACGGCAGGATGACGGCGTTCGCGAACCCGTGCGGCACGCCGTACTGCCCGCCCAGCGAGTGCGCGACGCCATGCACATAGCCCACATAGGAGCGCGTGAACGCGATGCCCGCGCAGTAGGCCGCCTCGAGCATGTTCTCGCGGGCCTGCATGTTCCCACCGTCCTGATAGGCAACGAGCAGGTTGTCGTGGATCAGGCAGACGGCCTTCTCGGCCATCGCGCGGGTCAGCTTCGTTGTGGAGCGGCCGATGTAGGCCTCCACGGCGTGCGTGAGCGCGTCCATGCCGGTGGTGGCGGTCATCTGCGGCGGCAGGCCGGCGGTCAGCTGCGGATCGAGCACGGCGTAGTCCGGAATCAGCGCGAAGTCGTTGATCGGGTACTTGTGGCGCGCCCTGGCGTCCGTGATGACGGCGGCGAGGGTCGTCTCGCTGCCGGTGCCGGCGGTGGTCGGCGCGGCGATCAGCAGGGGCGTGCGGCGCAGCACGCGCAGCAGGCCTTTCATCTTCTGCACGCTCCTGTTCGGACGCGCGATGCGCGCACCGACAGCCTTGGCGCAGTCCATCGCGGAGCCGCCGCCCACGGCGATGATCGCCTGCGCGCCGGAGGAGAGGTAGAGCGCGCGGCCCGCCTCCACGTTGTCGATGGTCGGGTTCTGCACCACGCCGTCGTAGACGGTGCAGACGATGCCCTGCGCGGCCAGCGCCGTTTCGAGCGGCGCGGTCAGGCCGAGGCTGCGCACGCCGCGATCCGTGACCAGCAGCACGCTGCCGACGCCCTTTTCCGCAAGCAGCGGCGGGATGGCGGACAGGCTGGTCAGCTCGACCGGCTCGCGATAGGGCAGAAGGGGCAGCGCCGCGCGGAAGACGAGCTGATAGGCGCGGCAAAAGAGGGTTTCAAATGGATTCATGCGGTTACCTCGCTTTTTCGGTGGCGGCGGAGGAAGGGGTGCCAAAGAGCGTGACGGCGCTTTCCAGCCGGAGTGCAATGCGCTCGAAGGTGCGGTAGAAGCAGAGCAGATCCTCGCGGGGAATGCCCTCGCTGACGTAGGCGTGCACCTGCGTGACGATCGCCTGCACCTGGCGCGCCGCGGCCATCCCGGCCTCTGTGAGCGTATAGCGGTGCTTGTAGCCGGATGCCTCGCTCTGTGGCAGGTAGCCGCGCTCGCGCAGGGCGCGCAGCACGCGGGAGACCTGCGCGCGGTCCATGCCGATGCGCCGGGCCAGCTCCGTCTGCGTCAGCCCTGCGGGCATGGATTCAAGCAGCAGGCAGAGGCACTGGGTGTGCGCGGCGGTCAGATGAAATTCGTCCATCCGCGCGGCCTTGAGCCTTGCAATGGACTTGGCGGCGCTGCCGGTCAGGCTGCAAAACAGCTCAAAGCGGTTGTCCTCCATGGGGCACCTCCGTCGGATTGAAGGGATTGCGCGAAGGGGTTCGCGCGCTCAACCCGGGTATCATACCGCAAAATTGATGAGCTGTCAACAAAATTTCCCCCCAAATGCCATTTGGGGCCAAAGAAAGCCCCTCCCGGAGCGGGAGGGGCGGATCTGCTTACCGGAGCGACTTCATATACCGCAGGCAGAACAGCGCCGAGAGCGCCGTGCCGATGGCCCAGCCGACCGGCCACGCGCACCAGATGCCGATGACGCCGAAGAGCGAGGAGAACACGATGCACAGGCCCACGCGCAGGATGAGGTCGGTGAACGTGTCGATCATGAACTCGCGCATGCGGCCCGCGCCGCGCAGCATGCCGTCGGCGATGAGCTTGATGCTCACGACCAGATAGAACGGGGAGACGATGCGCAGGAAATTGACGCCGGTCTTCATGGCCTCGGCGGAGGCCTCCTCCATGAACAGGCCGATCGGGCCGCGCGGGAAGAGGAAGTAGAGCGCGATGACCGGCACGCAGAGCGCGAACACCATGCGCAGGCCCGCGGTGAAGCCCTCGCGGATGCGCTCCGTGCGGCCGGCGCCCAGGTTCTGCGAGGTGTAGTTGCTCATGCCGTTGCCCAGCTGCGTGAAGCTGGTGATGACCAGGTTGTTCAGCTTGATGGCGGCGGCATAGCCCGCGATGACGCTGGGGCCGTAGCCGTTGATGACGGACTGGATGATGATGTTGCCCACGGAGACGAAGCTCTGCTGGAACGTGCTGGGCACGGCGATGTGCACGATGCTTCTGAGCGCGGCGAGGCTGAAGCGCCTGTGCGGACCGTCGTCCGGCAGCGCGCGCAGGCGGCGGCGCACATATAGCATCGCCAGCACGCAGCTGACGCCCTGGCACAGGAACGTTGCCCAGGCCACGCCCGCCACGCCCATCCGGAAGGCGCTCACGAAGAGGATGTCCACCAGGATGTTCGCCGTGGAGGAGATCGCCAGGAAGATGAACGGCGTGCGGGAGTCGCCCATCGCCGAGAAGATGCCCGTCGCCACGTTGTAATAAAAGAGGAACGGCAGGCCGAGCAGATAGATGATCAGGTAGAGCCGGCAGTCGTCCATCAGGCTCTCCGGCGTGTTGATCAGGCGCAGCATCGGCGTGAGCAGCAGCAGCCCCGCGCCGATGAGCACGGCGCAGAGCACGCCCACGGAGATGAACGTCGTGGAGACAGCCGTGCGCAGATCGCTGTAGCGGCGCGCGCCAAAGTGACGCGAGACGACGACCGAGCAACCGATGTTGCAGCCAAAGGCGAAGGCGATGAAGATCAGCGTGATCTCGTACGCGTTGCCCACAGCGGCCAGCGCGTTTTCGCCGATGAATTTGCCCGCGACGAGGCTGTCGGCGATGTTGTAGAGCTGCTGGAAGAGGATGCTGCCCAGCAGCGGCAGGCAGAACTGCCAGAGCACGGTCTGCGGCTTGCCGACCGTGAGGTCCTTGTTCATGAAATGCCTCCTTCTGTGGTCCGGCGGACGGGCCGCCGAAACGTATTATAGCGCCGCTGTCCCGATCCGTAAAGGAAAAAACCGCTTGGGAAGGCAAATTTGTCCGCATGGCCGAAAATCGCCCCGCGATCTGCGCGGATATGCTATAATACAGGAAAGAATGCGCCGGGGCTTCCCGGCAGGAGGGGGAATGGGATGAGACGGCTTGTGGCTGCGCTGCTCTGCGCGCTGCTGATGCTTGCCGCGGCAGCGCCCGCGCTGGGCGAGACGATCGAGGTGTACGCCTCGCAGCACCCGGTTGAGGCGGACGGCTGGTATGACACGATGGAGGAGGTCTGCGTGTACCTCGACGCCTACGGCGTGCTGCCGGGCAACTACATCACGAAGAACGAGGCGAAGAAGCTGGGCTGGGTGTCCAGCCAGGGGAACCTGTGGAAGGTCGCGAAGGGCAAGTCCATCGGCGGGGACCGCTTCGGCAATTACGAGGGCCTGCTGCCCGAGGCGCAGGGCCGAAGCTATACGGAGTGCGACATCGGCTTCGACGGCGGCTACCGGGGCGGCGAGCGCGTCATCTTTTCAAACGACGGCCTGCTGTTCTACACGCAGGACCACTACGCCTCTTTCGACGAGGTGCAGGTCATCCGGGACGAGCCGCAGCAGGGCGGGCAGGACGACGGGCTGGGTATCGCCGACCTGCTCAGCATCCTCTTTTCCTGGTGAGGAGGGACGCACATGAGAACGATCACGCTGGAGCTTGAACACATCGAAACGGTCGCCGCGCTGCACATCTACCTGCAATACATGCTGCGCCTGCCGGCGTATTACGGGCGCAACCTCGACGCGCTGCACGACGCGCTGGGCGAGATCGCGCAGCCGACGCGCCTCATCGTGCGCGCACAGGGCGTAAAGGGCGAGACGGCGGCGGTTCTGCCGCGGCTTCTTTGCGTGCTGGAGGACGCGCAGCAGGAGAATCCCTGCCTGCATGTCGAGCGCGCATAATGGGGCTTTACAGCACCTTGCGAACACGGTATACTCAATACAAGCCTGAGAACACAAGGGGAAAGGGGTATTTCATGTACGAGAGAGCCTATGAGGTTGCGTCCCACTTCCTGCTGGCGCAGGGGGAGAAGCACATCGCGCCCTATGGAAACGGACATATCAACGACACGTTCTGTGTGAGCGTGGAAACCGGCGCGGCGCGGCCCGTGCGCTACATCCTGCAGAAGGTGAACCGCTACGTCTTCCCGGACCCGGAGGGGGTCATCGAGAACATCGAGCGAGTGACGGCGTACCTGCGCGGCGTCATCGAAAGCGAGGGCGGCGATCCCACGCGCGAGACGCTGACGCTGGTGGAGAGCGTGGACGGCGGACACAGCTACACCGATGCGGACAACCAGCTCTGGCGCGTGTACCTGTTCATCGAGGACACGATCTCCCGCGACCTGCCGGATACACCGGAGCTATTCGCGCTCTCCGGCGCGGCGTTCGGCCGGTTCCAGCGGCAGCTCGGCGGGTTCGACGCCTCGACGCTGCACGAGAGCATCCACGACTTCCACAACACGCCCGCGCGCTACCGCCAGCTTGAAGACGCCGTCCGCCGCAACGATGCGGGACGGTTGGGCGAGGTCGGTCCAGAGCTGGCCTTCTGCATGGAGCGCGGCGAGGAGACGGGCACGCTGCTGCGCGCACGCGCGGCGGGCGAGATCCCGCTGCGCGTGACGCACAACGACACCAAGCTCAACAACGTGCTGCTGGACGCGGCGACAGGCCGGGGCGTCTGCGTGATTGACCTAGACACCGTGATGCCGGGCCTGGCGGCGTATGACTTCGGCGATTCGATCCGTTTTGGCGCGAACACCGCCGCGGAGGACGAGCGCGACCTGACGAAGGTGTCGCTGTCGCTGCCGATGTTTGAGGCATTCGTCAAGGGCTATCTCAGCGAGGCCGGGGCGGCGCTCTGTGCGCGCGAGCGCGAGCTGCTGCCGATGGGCGCCAAGCTGATGACGCTCGAGTGCGGCATGCGCTTCCTGGCGGACCACCTGAACGGCGACAAGTACTTCAAGGTGCATCGCGAGGGCCACAACCTCGACCGCGCGCGGACGCAGTTCGCGCTCGTTGCGGACATGGAGAAGAAGTGGGACGCGATGATGGAGATCGTCAAAAACGCGTAAGCTGTCGCTGCATGGCGGCATGCAGCCGCAGCGGATGGCATTTGAAGGGGCTGTGGCTCCTTCAAACGGCCCCGGAGCTGCTCTTTATTCTTTGGCAGACTGCGGAGCTGTCCTTCCATCGGAAGGCGGCTCCGCTTTTCCGTTTGACAGCAAAAAAAGACCGCCGGAAGACCGGCGGCCATGACAGGCTCTGTGACCTGTGCGCGGATTACAGGTTGCGCAGGGCGGACAGCGTCATGCTGTGGCGCGCGTCGCTCACGCGGTACTCGTTGCGCAGATAGTCGCTCACGGAAGAAGAGATCCGCTGGTTGTCCAGCACGGAGAGCATCTTGCTGAAGCCGACGAGAACCAGAACAACAAACAGAACAGTCACCATGAGAATAGCCTCGCTTTCAAATCTTTCAAAAAGTTGCAGGATGGGGAAGCGCCCCACTGACCGGCGGCCTTCCCTTGAAGCAGTCGTATTATAGCACGGTTTTTCCGGTTTGTACAGACTTTTTTCAAAGAATATAAAGAAAAATGTGCGGTTCTCCAAAAATTCACGGCGGTCAGTCCGGAAGCTGCGCGGACCCGTTTTTCTGCATAAATCGACCTCCATGGTTGCATGCAAGCTGCAAATCGGGAGGGAAAATGAAGGCCGGGCCGGAAAACGGCAGGCTGAATTTATTCCCCGGAAGCGAAGGTTGCCCTGTCAGCGGAGGGAAAAGTGTGCTATAATAAAGAAAAATGAACGACGGAGGAATCCACATGGGCAAACTCGCCGAAAAGGGAAAGGAGAAGATCCCCTACTATACGAAGAAGAGCACGCTGACGGTGTATCTCGTGCTGCGTGCGCTGGTCATCTTCTCGCTCATCCGCGCTGCCATGCGTCTCGATTTTGAAAGCGTCTTCTTCTGCGTGATGACGCTGGTGCTGCTCATCCTGCCCAGCGTGCTCACCCGCAGGCTGCACGTGGAGCTGCCCAGCACGATGGAGATCATCATCCTGCTGTTCATCTTCGCCGCAGAAATCCTCGGCGAGCTCAACAGCTTCTACATCCGCGTGCCGCACTGGGATACCATGCTCCATACGCTCAACGGCTTTTTGTGCGCGGCCATCGGCTTTGCTCTGGTCGATCTGCTCAACCAGAGCGACATGTTCTCCTTCAAGCTCTCGCCGGTCTATCTGGCGGTCGTCGCGTTCTGCTTCTCCATGACCGTCGGCGTGCTCTGGGAGTTCTTCGAGTACACCGGGGACAATTTCCTCGGCTTTGACATGCAGAAGGACACCATCGTGCACACCATCCGCACCGTTGAGCTCGACGAGACGCGCAGCAACAAGGTCATCACGGTTGACGACATCGCGGACGTCATCATCGTCCACAGCGACGGCTCCCAGGAGGCGCTCGGCCTGGGCGGCTACCTGGACATCGGCATCAACGACACGATGAAGGACCTCATGGTCAACTTCGTCGGCGCGGTCGTCTTCTCGATCATCGGCTACTTCTATGTGAAGCAGAAGGGCAAGGGCAGCTTTGCCGCGCGGTTCATCCCGCGGGTGCACCACGGGACGGATGGCGGCGGAAAGGGATAAGCCATGGCGCAGCTCACCACAAACGCCATCGTGCTCCGCCGCGCGGATTACCGCGAGAACGACCGCATGCTGATGCTCTTTTCCCCGACGCACGGGCGCATCGAGGCATTGGCCCGCGGCTGCAGGCGGCAAAAGAGCCCGCTGATGGCCGCCAGCGAGGTGTTCTGCGCGGGCGAGTACGTGCTCTATGCGTCGGGCGAACGCATGACGGTCGTCTCCTGCGCGGTGCAGGATACGTTCTACCCGCTGCGCAGCGACTTTGAGCGCCTGGCCCACGGCATGTACGCGCTGGAGCTGTGCGCCGCCGCCGTGCAGCCGGAGCAGGAGAACGAACGGCTCTTCCTGCTGCTGCTGCGCTCGCTCGCGCACCTGACCTACAGTGCGATTGCCCCGCGCCGCGTGACGGCGGTGTTCCTGATGGGCCTCGTCTCGCTGATGGGCTTCCGGCCGCAGGTGGGCCGGTGCGTCGCCTGCGGGATGCCCATCGCGCCGGTCGTGCCCGCGGGAAAGGACAGGGACGCGCCCATCGCCGCGTTCAGCCCGGAGCGCGGCGGCGTGCTCTGCACGGCCTGCGGCGCGGGCGAGCCGTGCAGGCTGAACGCCGCGGAGCTTGACGCGCTGCAGGCGATCATGCGCCGGGGGATCAAAACGCTCGACGAGGACGCGGAGATCTCCGACGCGCTCTTTGACGCACTGCGCCGGATGGCGGAGGAACGCATGGACGCGCCCATCCGCTCCGGCCGGATGCTCTGATGAACCCCCGGGAGGTGTAAAGAATGGACGAACAGAAGCTCGAAACGCTCCGCACCTGGATTGCGGAGGCGAAGCGCATGGTGTTCTTTGGCGGTGCGGGCGTATCGACGGAATCGGGCATTCCCGACTTCCGCGGCACGGACGGGCTGTATCACCAGCAGTTTTCCGACCCGCCGGAGACGGTCATCTCCCACTCGTATTACCTGCGCAAGCCGGAGACGTTCTACCGCTTCTACCGCACGCGCATGCTCTATCCGGACGCGCGGCCGAACATCGTCCATGAGAAGCTCGCGCAGTGGGAGCGCGAGGGGCGGCTGGCCGCCATCGTCACGCAGAACATCGACGGCCTGCACCAGATGGCAGGGAGCCGCAACGTGTTCGAGCTGCACGGCAGCGTGCACCGCAACACCTGCCAGAAGTGCGGCGCGACGTACGACCTTGCGCAGTTTCTGACGCTGGGCGACGTGCCGGTCTGTCCGGTCTGCGGCGGGCGGGTGAAGCCGGACGTCGTGCTCTATGAGGAACCGCTGGAGCCGCTAACCATCGAGGGCGCGGTGGATGCCATCCGCCGCGCGGACGTGCTCATCGTCGCGGGCACGTCGCTGACGGTGTATCCCGCCGCGGCGTTCCTCGATGACTACATGGGCAGCCGGCTTGTGCTCATCAACAAGACGCCGACGCCGCGCGATAACATCGCCAACCTCGCGCTGCATGAAAAGCTGGGGGATGTGTTCTCCCGGCTGTAAAAGGCAGAGCTGCTTGAAGCCGCGCGAAGCGAGGAAGGGGTCTGGGGACGATGTCCCCAGGCAGGGGTATGGGGGTAAGACCCCAATCGTTCCCCTATCGCGAAGCGATCCAAGAAAAAAGCAGTCAGGGAGCGAAGCGATACCTGACGGTGGTTCCTCTGAAAGCCTGTCTGAACCGGTAAACGTGCAAAGCCCCCCTCGCGAGACGGCTTGAAGCCGCGCGAAGCGAGGAAGGGTCAAGGGGACTGAAGCCGAGCGCGCCCTGTAGGCGAAGCAGCGAGGCGGAACGTCGGAAATCGCAAGGAGCGATGCTCGCATCGCGACTATGCGAGTTTCCCGGACTCATGTCCTCAGGCTGGGGGTCCGGGGGATGCAATCCCCCAACGTTCTCCCCTTCCTCCCAAATAAAATTCCCGTTTTTTTCCAAAACCTGAAATTTTTCCCTCCCTGCGTCCGTCTACAGGATAGAATGACGCAAGGAGGGATTTTTTGTGAGACGAATCGCTGTGATCCTGCTGCTCGCGCTGTGCGTCTGCGCGTGCGGGCTGGGCGAGGGGAACGCACCGGCGGCGACGGCCGTGCGCGCGGGCCTGTACGATGCCCCGCGGGAGGGCGCGCAGGAGCTGATGCGCTACTACATCGGCACGCGCGTGGAGGTCGTGCGCGAGGTGGACGCGCGCTATGTGCAGGTGAACGTGGGCGAGCCGGGCGGCAGCCTGATGGGCTACATGCGCCGCGAGGACCTCGTCTTTGGCGAGGCGGCCATCCGCAGCGTGTGGCCGGAGGAGGCGCTGTGCGTGAACGCGCAGGGGCAGACCTGCACCCTGTTCAGCTACATGGACGAGCGCTCGGAGGTGATCGATCCGGCGTATACGCCGTGGCAGGTCCTCGGCGCGCAGGAAGATGGCTGGCTGCACTGCCTGTACGATGACGGGCGGACGGGCTTCGTCGACCGCTGCGCGATTCCGCAGATGCAGATTGAGGTCGACGGCGCGCCATACATGTGCGTGGAGCCGATGGAGGGCGAGCTGTCCCGCGAGGCGGCAATCGCCTATGCGAGGGACCGGATTCTCGGCCCGGACGGCGCGCAGTATCTGGCCGTCTGGCCCGGAGAGGTGGATGCGCAGCACCTTGCCCGGTGCACGCCGGAGACGGAGCTGCTGATGTATCATGTGGCCTCGGGCATCATCACATACGTCATCCTCTTCCGCGAGGCGGACGGGACGATCTACGCCGGGCTGTCGTTTGAGGCGGAGGGGAAGGACATCGTGAGCCTATCGGCGGGCAACGGCTGAGGAAGGAAGAAGAACGATGAAACGGTTTTTGACGGCGCTCCTGCTGGCGGCGCTCCTGCTCTGCGCGGGCGGCGCGCTGGCACAGATGGACGATGCGGCCTCCACGGCGATCACGGCGGACCTGTACGCCACGCCGCGCGAGGGCGCGCAGGTGCTGATGACCTACTATCCGGGCGTGCGCGTGGAGGTGCTGCGTGAGGTAAACACGGGCTTTGTGCAGGTGAACGTGGGCCGGGAGGGCGGCAGCCTGACGGGGTATATGCGCAAGGCGGATCTCGTCTTCGGCGAGGAGGCCATCCGGCAGAACCGCCCGCTGGAGGTCTGCTATGAGCAGCTGAGCTGGACGCTGTACAGCTACTGCGACACGCGCTCGGAGGTGCTCATCGAGTGCGGCGACACGACCCTGTACGTGATGGGCGAGTGCGGCGACTGGGTGCACGCGACCGTGGACCGGGGCAGCGAGGTCATCACGGGCTTTGTGAACAGGAAGGCGTCGGGGCTGAGGGAAGCGGACAGGACGACCGGCTATGCCGCGGGGATCCGCACGCAGCCCACGGCGGACGAGCCGACGCGTGAGGACGCCGTCGCGGCGGCGCGGGCGCACATCCTCGCGGACGGCATCGAGGCCAACTGTGTGGGCGGGCCCATCACGGCGGAGCTGCTGGACAGCTGCACCGTGCAGGTGGACATGGGCTACACCTACGACACCGGAGACGTCCCCGGCGAGAGTCCGCTTTGGTACATGGTGACGTTCCTTTACGCGGACAGGACGTGGGAGGACGGCCTGCCGATGATCTGCGGCTTCTGCGTGCTCTATGTCTGGGATGGGGAGTTTGTGGGATACGATTACGGGAAGGGATGAACGACAGCGCCCCGCGGCAAGAACCGCGGGGCGCTGTTTGGGGTTCGCGTCGGCTGTCGGCATGTCTGAGGATGTGCTGCATGGATTGACCGTCAGGTCTCGCTTCGCTCCCTGACTGCTTTTTCTTGGATCGCTTCGCGATAGGGGAACGTTGGGCTGCGCCCAAACCCGCCTGAGGGATATGATCCCTCAGACTCCCTTCCTCGCTTCGCGCGGTTTCAAGCGGCTTTTCTGCGCTTCGCTTTTCTGCACAGCAGCACATACCCCGCCAGCGCGACCGCCGCCAGGGCGCTCATCGCGATGCCTGGCGCCTGGTAGCGCGTGCGGTAGGTGAAGGCGATCTCGTGCTCGCCCGGCTCCACCCACACGCCCATGAACGACACGTCGCACAGCACGATCTCTGCGCGCTGCCCGTCCACCGTGGCGGTGAAGCCCTTGTCGTGCGGGATGGTGAAGATGACCAGCCCGGCCTGCTGCGCGTCGATGTGCGCGGTGAAGCCGCTGCCGTTCGTCTCAAACCGGTCGCAGGCGTTTTCCCGCAGGCGCGCGGCGCTTTCCCGCCAGTCCGGAATGGCGTACACATCGAGCCGCTTCATGCGCTCGCCGTAGCGCGCCAGATCCTCGTCCGAGAGTGCGGCGGCGGCGAGCAGCACGTCGCCGATCGTCTCCGCGTCCATCTTCTGGTGATGGGTGCCCGTGCAGACCGTCTGCAGAAAGCCCATCGGCACGGCGGCGTCGCTCACATAGACCGAGGCGCCGTTCTCCTCCCGGTCGTAGACAAAGCCCTCCGGGACGGCGTCGCCCAGCGCTGCGTCCTCCGGCCACTGGTGGTATTCGGTGACGGAGAGCAGGGCATAGAGCGCCGGGTCCTTCACCGTGGGGGTCACGGTTGTCGCTTCATCAAAGCCCAGTTCCGTCAGCGACACGAACCGGCCGACGGTCGAGGTGCGCAGCGACGTGAAGCACGTCAGCGAGGACTGCCCGCGCAGCAGGCCGTAATTGCGCAGCTTCGGGCTGTAGTCGATGCGGGTGTAGCCCTCCGGCTCCGGCAGGGAGAGCGCGCTGAGCGTCGGCTCCGCGATCTGTTCGAGCGTATAGACGCCGCTGCCCGCCTCCGTGCCGCCGGAGAGCAGTGAGGCGTCGCCGATGCTGATGTAGCCGCTGTACGCGCAGACGGCACAGAAGCCGGTCAGCGCCAGCACCAGGGCGAAGCGCTGCGCGCGCAGGATGATCATCAGCATCGCAAAGCCGCCGATGAGCGTGAGGCACAGCGAAAGCGCGCGGAACACGCCGTCCGCGTACGCGCCGGTGCGGAAGGACAGCAGCGTCTGACCTGCGCCGCCCATGAGCGAAAGCAGGTCTTCCGGCAGGAGGAGCGGGATGACCAGCGCACAGACAGCTGCAGCGCAGATCCCATAGGCGATCAACCAGAGACGGCGGTCCTGCGGCGCGGCCAGCGCATCGTCGGCTGGGAAGAGAGGGTGCTCGCGCAGGGCGTAGAGCGTGCCCAGCGTGAGCATCAGCGCCAGACCGTACCACCAGCGGGTGTACCCGACTTCTGTCTCCAGCACGAACAGGCCGCACAGTGCGGGCACGGCGCTGCACAGCACCAGCGCGCCCAGCAGCCCTTTGAGCCAGCCATGGCGTCCGCGCGTCATCATCAGCACGAGCGCGCCGGTCAGACCGAACGCGGGCAGGTAGCAGGCGGTGGAGCACCAACTGCCCGCGTCGCCGTAGAAGGCGTGCACGACGCCGCTTTCGATGGGCATGAGCAGCGTGCGCAGCCGCTCCAGCAGCACGGAGAGCGTGTAGCGCTGGGCGAGAAGCGGGATGTCGGACGCGCCCGCGCGCGTGATGCTGAGCATGTAGCTGAGCGCGGGCAGCAGCAGCACGCCGGCGAGCGCGCAGCCCACGCCGCACTCGAACACCGTGCGCACGATGCGGCGCAGGCTGCGCGCGCCCTGCCAGTCCGCGCTGAAGAAGCGGAAGACGAAGTACAGCGCGCACAGCAGCGCGGAGCCGAGCATGAAGTAGTAGTTGGTCAGCGTGTTGAGGCCGCAGCACAGCGCCAGCAGGCCCGGCCGGGGATGATCGCCCATCGCGTCCTCGATGCCGTAAAGCAGCAGCGGGAAGAAGGCGATGACCTCCGTGAAGTGGTAAAACTGCGTGTTGACCACGGTGAAGGAGGAAAAGACGTAGAGCACGCTGCCCAGCAGCGCGAGGCGGTCGTCCCGGATCATCCGGCGCAGGTAGAGGAACGCGCACAGCGCGCCGACGGCGTGCTTGAGCACGGCCATGACGCTGATGCCGAAGGGGATGAGCGCCTCGGGCAGCAGCGCCAGCGGCCAGACGAACGGGCTGCCCAGCGTGTAGAACGCATAGCTGCCCACGGCCGGCGCGCCCAGGAACGTCGAAAAGCTGTAGCTCTGCATGCCGCGCAGGATGCGCCGGGTTTCCAGGAGGAAGGGGAGCTGCTGCTCGATGAAGTCGCCCCGGGTCACGAAGCGCCCGCCGTAGGGGATGATGGCCGGGCCGAGGGCGAAAAGGGCCAGCAGCGCGCCGAGAAAAAACGCGTGGGCCGCGCCGGTGCGCCGCGCCCGCGGGGAGAAAATTGCTTTCATGATGCGCCTTTCGTGATGGAATGGGATGCTTCTATTGTATGTGCGCGCGGGGCCGCTGTCAAGGCGGGATTGCCGTCCTCGCCCAAATCGTGTATAATGAGAGAACATTCTCTTGACGGAGGCGAGCGCGTGAATATCCTTCATCTGTCCGACCTGCATCTGGGCAAGCGCATCTACGAGTGCTCCATGATCGACGAGCAGCGCGCCGTGCTGGCACAGGCGCTTGATATGGCCCGCGAGGCCGACGTGACGCTCATCGCGGGCGATCTGTACGACCGGCCGGTGCCGCCCGCGGAGGCCGTGGCGTTGCTGGACGACTTCCTGACCCGCATGAGCGCGCAGGGCAGCCCCGTGGTGATGATCGCGGGCAATCACGACAGCGCGGAGCGCATCGCGTTCGGCAGCCGTCTCATGGACGGGCGGGGCGTGTACGTCTCGCCGGTGTATGACGGGCAAGTGCGGCGGGTGACGTTTGCGGATGCATACGGCCCGGTGCACATCCATCTGCTGCCGTTTGTGAAGCCCGCGCATGTGCGCGCGGCGCTCGGGCGCGAGGACATCGAGGGATATACGCAGGCGGTGGCCGCCGCCATCGCGCAGATGGACATCGATCCGAAGGCGCGCAACGTGCTGCTGGCGCATCAGTATGTGACCGGCGCGGGCCGCAGCGAGTCGGAGGAGGTGAGCGTCGGCGGGCTGGACAACGTGGACGCGGAGGTGTTCGCTGCTTTTGACTATGTGGCGCTGGGCCATCTGCACGCCGCGCAGAGTCTTGAGGGCGGACGCGTGCACTACTGCGGCGCGCCGCTGGCTTACGCTTTTTCGGAGGCGGGGCGGGAGAAGGGCGCGCTGATGGTGCATCTGGGCCAAACGGGAGAGCTGAGCGTTGAAAGCTGCCCGTTTGCGCCGCTGCATCCGCTCGCCTGTGTGCGCGGCAGCTTCGCGCAGTTGTGCGACCCGGCCGCGCCGGTGTGCGAAAGCTATGTGCAGGTGACGCTCACGGACGAGGACGACGTGCCGGACGCGGCGGCGCGGCTGCGGGCGATCTATCCGAACCTGCTCCAGCTGCTCTACGATAACACGCGCACCCGCGCGCAGCAGGCGGACTTTGAGCACGGCGCCGCGGCCGAGCGCTCGCCGCTGGCGCTCTTTGAGCAGCTCTACGCGCAGCAGAACGGACAGGAGATGGACGCGGCGCAGCGCGCGCTGCTCGCCGGGATGATGGAGCGCATCTGGGAGGACGAGGCATGAGACCACTTCAGCTGACGATGTCCGCGTTCGGGCCGTACGCAGGACAGACGCAGATCGACATGGACTGCCTGGGCGAGAGCGGGCTGTACCTGATCACCGGCGACACGGGCGCGGGCAAGACGACGATCTTCGACGCGATCACCTTCGCGCTCTACGGCGAGGCCAGCGGGCAGGCGCGCAGCAGCGCAATGCTGCGCAGCAAGTACGCCGCGCCGCAGACGCCCACGTTTGTGGAGCTCACCTTCCTGCTGCGCGGGCAGCGCTTTACCGTGCGCCGCAGCCCGGAGTACGAGCGGCAGAAGGCGCGCGGCGAGGGCACGGTCAAAAACCGCCCGGAGGCCGTGATGACGTATCCGGACGGGCACATCACGGCGAGCTACCGCGGCGTGACGCAGGAGGTCGAATCGCTCATCGGCCTTTCACGCGACCAGTTTGCGCAGATCGGCATGATCGCGCAGGGCGACTTCCGGCGGATTCTGCTCGCGGGCACGCAGGAGCGGCGGGAGATCTTCCGGCGCATCTTCCACACGGAGCGCTATGCGGAGCTGGAGCGCCTGCTCAGCGAGCGCGCCAACGCCGCCCGGCGGGAGGCGGAGGAGTCCGAGCGCGCACTTTTGCAGCATGCGCAGGGGCTTTGCGTGCCGCCGGAGCTGGAGGATCAGTTCGCCCCGCTGGCAAAGGAGGGCGCGTTCGTGCGCATTCCCGCGATGATGGCGCTGGCGCGCGAGGGCCTGGCGCTCGATGAGGAGAAAAAGGCGCGCCAGGCGGAGGCCGTCCGCGCGCTGACGCAGGAGAGCGCGGTGCTGGAGCAGCGTATCGGCCAGGCGCAGACGCTGCTCGACAACCGGCGCAAGCTGGAAATCGCCGTGCAGAGGATCGCCGTGCAGACGGCGAACACCGAGGCGGCGCAGCGGGAAAGCGCCGCGGCGCAGGCCCTTCGCCCGCGGGCGGACGAGCTGGCCGGGGCCATCGGCCTTGGCGAGGCGCAGCTGACGGAATACGCGCAGGCTGACGCGCTGGCCGCGCAGATCGACGCGGCACAGCGGGGCGAAGAGGCGCAGCGCGCGCAGGCGGAGAAGCTCGCCGCGGAGCAGAAGGCGCTGCACGAGGGCATCGCCAAGGCGCGGCGGCTGGTGGAGACGCTGCCGGAGGTCACGGCGGCGCAGGTCACGGCGCAGGAGGCTGCCGCACGGGCGAAGGAGCGCGCGGCCCGGCTCGGCGTTCTGGCGAAGGCACTCGATGAGGCGGAGCGCAGCGGGGCAAAGGCGGCGAAGGCGCGCGCGTTGTCCGACGCTGCAATGGCGAAAAAGGCGCAGGCCCAGGAGCACTACGCGGCGGGCGAGGCGGCATTCTATGGCGTGCAGGCCGGCTACATGGCGCAGCGGCTCACGGATGGCGCGCCATGCCCGGTCTGCGGCGCGCTGCATCACCCGGCGCCGGCTGCGCTGACGGAGGATGCCGTCTCGCAGGAGCAGCTTCGCGCGCTGCGCGAGGCGCGCACCCAGGCAGAGGAGGCCGCCGCGGCGCGCTTTGGCGAGGCAGAGTCCGCCAGGAGCGCCTGCCAGGCGGCCCGGCAGCACGCGGTGCAGCTGTGCGCGGAGCTGGGCGTGCCGGAGCAGGACGCGGCGGCGCACACCGCTGCGGCGCAGGAGGCCGCCGCGCGGGAGCAGAGGGAGCAGGAGGCTGTCGCCCTGGAGCGGGCGGAGCGCGCGAAAAAGCTGGAAAACACCCGGCGGCAGATTCCCGAAAAGGAGGAGCAGGAGCGCGGGCTGCAGGATGCGGTGCTCGCCGCGCAGAGCCGTGCGGCATCGCTGCACAGCGAGGCGGAGCAAAAGCGCATCCAGCTGGCGCAGCTGCGCGAGCGCCTGCCGCACGCGAATCTCGCCGCGGCACAGGCGGCGCTGGACGCACTAAAAAAAGAAAAGCAGGCGATCGGCCTGCGCATGGAGCGCGCGCAGCTCGCCGAGCGGGAGGCGCGCGAGGCGCTGGCCCGGCTGGAAGCGGGACGCGCGGAGCTGGCGCGGCAGATCGAGACCGCACCGGCGCAGGAGCCGATGGAGGCGCTGCTTGAAAAGCGCGCGGAGCTGGCCCGGCGCGCGGACGCGCTGCGCGGGGAGGGCAACGCGCTGCACCTGCGCATCGTGAAGAACGGGGAGACGCTTGCGCGCATGGAGAAGGGTATGCAGGACGCGCAGGAAAAGCGTGAGCGCAGCCGCGTGATCGCCTCGCTGGCGATGACGGCGAATGGCCAGCTCTCCGGGCGCGACAAGGTGACGCTGGAGACCTTCGTGCAGATGACGTACTTCGACCGCGTGCTGCGCAGGGCCAACCGCAGGCTGCTGCAGATGACCGACGGGCAGTACGAGCTGCGCCGCCTGCGCGTGGCGGACAACCAGCGCAGCCAGAGCGGGCTGGACATGGAGGTCGTCGATCACGTCAACGGCTCCTCACGGAGTGTGCGCACGCTCTCCGGCGGCGAGACGTTCAAGGCGTCGCTGGCGCTGGCGCTGGGACTGAGCGACGAGATTCAGGAAAACGCGGGCGGCGTCGGGCTCGACACACTGTTTGTGGACGAGGGCTTCGGCTCGCTGGACAGCCAGTCACTGACGCAGGCGATTGCGGTGCTCGCGGAGCTGACGCAGGGGCGTCGGCTGGTGGGCATCATCTCGCATGTGGAGGAGCTGGGGCGGCGCATCGACCGGCAGCTCGTGGTGACCAAGGATCGCGCAGGCGAGAGCCATGTCCGCGTGGTGACGGGGTAATATGAGAATGGCTTAAAGCCGCGCGAAGCGAGGAAGGGGTCTGGGGACTGGTCCCCAGGCTAGGGGGTTGGAGGATGAAATCCCCCAACGTACCCCCATCGCGAAGCGATCAAAAAGAAAAGCAGTCAGGGAGCGAAGCGATACCTGACGGTGAATCTGTGCACAACATCGGCAGAATTACCGTCGTGCGTATCTGTGCCCCGAACCGGGAGCGCCCGCACGGCGGCTTTCGCATCCCACCCACTGCATATTGACCGTCCCACCCTTCGTCGCACCTGCACAGAAACCGCTGCCCGAATCGCGATAAAACGATGAACCTCCTGCGCGCATGCGATGAAAGTGCGGCTCTAAATCTGTGCCGCTTGTGAAAAGAGGATAAAAAAACCCCTCAAATCCAAAGAAGTCCCCCTTGTGAGCCCGTCACAAGGGGCTTTATAATGGTCGCGAACGAAGACAAGTGCGTTGGAAAGACAGGTGAACAAGCAGATGAACGAAATCATCGTCTCCATGCAGGGCATCAGCAAGAGCTTCCCCGGCGTCAAGGCGCTGGACAACGTGCAGTTCGAGCTGCGCTCCGGCGAGGTGATGGCGCTGCTGGGCGAGAACGGCGCGGGCAAATCCACGCTGATGAAGATCCTGAGCGGCGTCTATACGCGCGACGGCGGCACCATGGAGATCTTCGGCAAGAGCTACGGCGACCTCACGCCCAAGCTGGCGCAGCAGGTCGGCGTCGCCATCATCCATCAGGAGCTCAACATGTGCCGCCATCTGACGGTGGCCGAAAACATGTTCCTCGGGCGCGAAAAGTACAAGGGGTTCATGCTCGACAACGCCGCGATGGAGGCTGAGGCCGCCCGCGTGCTCGGTGAGCTCAAGATCGACATCGACCCCCGTCAGGTCGTCGGCGATCTGCCCGTCTCCAAGCAGCAGATGGTCGAAATCGCCAAGGCGCTCTCCACGAACGCCCGCGTGCTCATCATGGACGAGCCGACCTCTGCGCTCACCAGCCGCGAGATCGACGACCTCTTCCGCATCATCCGCCAGCTCCGCGCGGAGGGCTGCGGCATCGTCTACATCTCCCACAGGCTCGAGGAGCTCGCCCACATCGTCGACCGCGTCACCATCATGCGCGACGGCCAGTACATTACCCGCATGAACTTCGCCGACACCAACCTCGACGAGATCATCGCCTACATGGTCGGCCGCGAGATCAAGGAGAAGTTCCCGCGCGTGACGTGCGAAAAGGGCAAAAAGGTCCTCGAGGTCAGGCATCTGAACGCCGGGCGCATGGTGCGCGACGTGAGCTTCGACCTGTACGAGGGCGAAATCGTCGGCTTCGCGGGCCTCATGGGCGCCGGACGCACCGAGACGACCCGTGCCATCTTCGGCGTCGATCCCAAGGAGGGCGGCGAGATCGTCCTCGACGGCAAAAACGTCGTCATCAACGGGCCGCAGGACGCCATCCGCGCAGGCATCGTGCTCGCCCCGGAGGACCGTAAAAAGGACGGCCTGTGTACCAAGCTCTCCATCCGCCACAACATTGCGCTGCCCAACCTCGACCTGCTGTGCAACTGCCTCGGCGTGGTCAGCCGGCAAAAGGAGGACGCCATGTGCGACCGGGCGGTCGAGAACCTCAAGATCAAGACGCCCGATGTGGACGTGGACGCGGGCAACCTCTCCGGCGGCAACCAGCAGAAGGTCGTCGTGGGCAAGTGGCTGGCGCGCGATTCCCGCGTCGTCATCTTCGACGAGCCCACGCGCGGCATCGACGTGGCGGCCAAGGTCGAGATCTACAACCTCATGAATCAGCTCAAGCAGCAGGGCATCGCCGTCATGTTCGTCTCCTCCGAAATGCCCGAGGTTATGGGCATCGCCGACCGCATCGTCGTCATGTGCGACGGCCGCATCACCGGCGAGGTCATGGCGAAGGAGACGACGCAGAATGAGATTCTGACGCTCGCGACGCGCTTTGAGAACAAGTTTGCCAATGGCTAAGGGGGAATCGCAGATGAACAAGAAAACCAGCAAATGGAAGCAGCTCATGGCTATCCGTGGCATGGGCGCAGCGCTGACGGCGTTCGTCGGTCTCATCATCATCTATGTGGCCTTCGGCCTCATCAAGCCGCAGGTCTTCTCCACCCGCAACATGCTCAACCTGCTGCGCTCCATGAGCAAATACCTGCTCATCGGCGTGGGCCAGAGCTACCTGCTCATCACCGGCAACATCGACCTGTCCATCGGCTCCGTCGTGGCCATGAGCGCCATGACCTCCGCGACGCTCATGTGCGCGGGCGTGCCGGTGCCTGTGGCGCTGCTGGTGGCGCTTGCCTGCTGCCTGCTGGTCGGCGTGATCAACGGCATCCTCGTCGGCAAGTTCCAGCTGCCGCCGTTCATCGCGACGATGGGCACCATGTTCGTTGCCCGCGGCGTGGCCTACATGGTCAACAACAACCGCAACACCAACGCCATCTCCTCGGGCATCGGCAAGGAGGCGGCGGATTCCTTCCAGAACTTCTTCTACTACGGCAGCACGCTGGGCGTGTACAACACGTTCTGGATCGCGCTGATCATCTTCCTCGTGTTCTTCTTCCTGCTTTCCAAGACCCGCACCGGCCGCCACATCTACGCCATCGGCTCCAACGCCGACGCGGCGAAGCTCTCCGGCGTCAGCGTGGTGGCGACGGTCACCAAGGCCTACCTAGTCAGCGCGTTCTGCGCGTGCGTCGTCGGCTTCATCCTCTGCGCGCAGGCCGGCATGGGCAACATGGAGGCCGGCAACGTCTACGAGATGTACGGCGTGGCGGCGGGCGTCATCGGCGGCGTGTCCCCGCTGGGCGGCACGGGCCTGCTGCTGGGCACTTTCGCGGGCGCTGCGGTCTGGCAGACGCTTGAAAACGGCCTGAGCATGATCGGCGCGCCGGTCGGCATTCAGCGCATCGTCATCGGCATCATCGTCGTGGCGGCCGTGCTGCTGGACATCGTCTTCCGCCGCGGCATCGGCGGGCGCAAGGCTCCGGCGAAGAAGGAAAAATAAACCGCAGAAAAACGGGCCACAGGCGCGAAGCGAGGAAGGGAGTCTGAGGGATGAAATCCCTCAGGCAGGGGTTTGGGGGCGAGGCCCCCAACGTTCCCCATCGCGAAGCGATCAAAGAGAAAAGCAGTCAGGGAGCGAAGCGATACCTGACGGTGGATTCCCGCAGGGCTCGGGCTTATCTGAGAAGACTCAAAGCCACGAATATGCACCGCATTGGCGAAAAGGCAGTGCGGTCATAGATAAAACAATCCGACAAGGAGGAACCTATCATGAAGAAACTGTTGACTGTCGTCCTGAGCATCGCGCTGGTGCTCATGCTCGCCGCGTCCGCGCTGGCCGCGGGTGAGCAGATCGCCCTGATCACCATGGACTCCATCGACCAGCACTGGGTCACCCTCAATGAGGGCGCGCAGAAGGCCGCCGAGGAGCTCGGCGTGACCGTCACCTTCATGGCCCCGAACACCAAGGACGACGCGCAGCAGATCGAGCAGGTCAACAACGCCGTCGCCGGCGGCTATCAGGCGATCATCGTCGCCGCCAACGGCCCGGACGCCATCTCCTCCGCGCTCAAGGAAGCCGCTTCCCAGGGCGTGAAGATCGTCTATGTCGACTCCCCGGCGAACGTCGAGGCGGAGGCCACCTTCTCCACCGACAACAAGGCCGCGGGCAAGACCGCCGGCGAAACCATGCTGGCCAAGCTCACCGAGATGGGCGTGACCACCGGCTCCATCGGCATCATCAACGTGAACGCCGCGACCGACTCCTGCGTCATGCGTGAGGAGGGCTTCCGCTCCGCGTTCGAGGGCACCGAGTTCACCCTGCTGGAGACCCAGTACGGCGAGGGCGACGCGGCGAAGAGCCAGTCCATCGCTGAGAACTACATCACCCAGGGCGTCGTCGGCATCTTCGGCTGCAACGAAGGCTCCACCACCGGCGCGGGTAACGCCATCAAGGCGTCCGGCAGCAGCGAGATCGTCGGCGTGGGCTTCGACAAGTCCGATGCGATCCTCGGCCTCATCGAGGATGGCTACCTGCTGGCGACCATGGCGCAGAATCCTGACGTCATGGGCTACGAGGGCGTCAAGGCCGCTGTCGCCGCGCTGAACGGCGAGAGCCTGGGCGGCGCCGTGACCGATACCGGCGTCTCCGTGCTGACCAAGTAAGGCGTCAATTACACAAGTTCACCCGAAGGGACGCCGGCGCGCAGCTGGCGTCCCTTTCTTTTGCTGTTGCAGGCAAGTGGGTGGTTTTCCGAACAGAACTGTGCTACAATGATGAAAAGCGCGGCAAAGGGGAGAGACGGATGCTGAAAGTGGTCATCGCGGACGACGAGGCGCGCGTGTGCAGCCTGATTCAGATGCTGATCGACTGGGACGAGCTGGACATGACACTGTGCGGCACGGCGGGCAACGGCATCGAGGCGCTTGAGCTGGTGAAGACGCAGCATCCGGACATCCTCATCACGGACATCCGCATGCCGGGCTGCCATGGGCTGGAGCTCATCGAGCGCGCCAAGCAGGTCAGCCCGCATCTGGAAATCGTCATCATCAGCGGGTACGCGCACTTCGAGTACGCGCAGAGCGCCATCCGCCACGGCGTGGGCGATTACCTGCTCAAGCCGATCAACAAGCAGGAGCTGATGAGCACGCTGCGCAAGCTGGCCCAGCGCTGCAGGACGCGCGCAAGCCTGGGCAGCGAGGTCGAGCGGCTGCGCCGCAGCAGCCGGGAGGATCAGCAGCAGCTGCATGCGAGGCTCGTGCAGGACCTGCTCTCCGGCGTGGAGGGCAGCCTGACGCCGGCGCGGCTGCGCGAGGAATACCGGCTGGATACGCAGCCGGGGCTGTGGCGCTTTGCGCTGCTGGGCATGGACTTTGATCCCGGGCAGATGAGCGGCGCCTCGGTGACGATGATCGAGGAGAAGGCGGAGAAGCTCTTCCGAACGGAGCTAGGCAATGCCTGCTGGGCGGTGCTTTCGCACTTTTCCGGCGGGCAGGGCGGATTGCTGCTCGGCTTCGCGCCGGAGCGGGAGAAGGAGGTGCGCCGCAGCCTGCGCCTGGCGCTCAGCCAGCTGGAGGCGCAGCGGGCGATGTTCGGCGGCGTGGAGTTCTCCATGGGCCTCAGCCGCCCGCAGACGCAGCCCGACGCGCTGCCCGGGGCCGCGCAGGAAGCGCACATGCTGCTCATGGAGCGCCTGACCGAGGGTACGGGCCGGCTGCTGGAGACGCTGCCGCCGCCCTCCGCGCTCTCGCAGGGACGGCTGCTGGCGGATTACCGGCAGGCGGTGGGCGCGCACCTTTCCCAGATGACGCCGGAGGGGCTTGCAGCGGCGAACGACCTGCTCGAGCGCGAGGCGATGGCTGCACCGCACGCGCGGGGCGCGGAGCTGTTTGCGCTCGTGCGGGAGGCGGGCCGTGCCTTCTTGGAGCGCCCGGAGGTCAGCGACCGGGAGGCGCAGCAGGCGGCGTTTGACGGACTGATCGCGCACACGGGCAGCGCGACGAAGCTCTTCATGGCGCTGCGCGCGATGACGCAGGCGCAGCTGGCCGCGATGCTCGAGCAGCAGCGCGCGGGCGAGACGCGGCCCATCCGCCAGGCGCGCGCCTACGTGCAGCAGCACTACAGCGAGCCGATCACGCTCGAATCGGTCTGTGAGGCGGTGGGCTTTTCGCCCAGCTACTTCAGCGCGCTGTTCAAGCGGGAGACGGGCGAGAACTTCGTTCGCTACCTCACGCGCGTGCGCATCGACCGGGCGAAGGAGCTGCTGCAGCAGACGAACCTCTCCGTGTCGGAGGTGTGCAGCCGCGTGGGCTACAACGACCTCAAGCACTTCACGCAGACCTTCAAAAAGGAGACCAGCCTGAGCCCGGCGCAGTACAGACGGCTGTACGGCTGACGGCTTACCGCCAGGCATCTTAAAACAGCGCGAAGCGAGGAAGGGGTCTGGGGACGATGTCCCCAGGCTAGGGGTTTGGAGGATGAAATTCCCCAACGTTCCCCCATCGCGAAACGATCCGGAAACCATCACGAGAGGAGGGGGCGCGCCATGAACGGGAGATACCGCTATCTGCTCGCGCGGCTGCGCGATCTGATGATCGCCGGGGGCGTCGTGACGGCAGCGCTCCTGCTGTGCGCGCTTGTCACCGCGCTGCGCGGAGGCGTGCCCGTCTGGCCGGAGCTTGCCGCACTGGCGGCGCTGCTGCTGATGGGCGTGGCGGTGTGGCTGTTCGTCGCGCGGCCATACCGGAAGCGGGAGCAGGCGCTCGAACGCATGCTGCGCGGCTATGCGGGCGGCGAGGAGGAGATGGGGCCGGTCACGCTGATGGGCCCCGGCGACGAGCGGCTGCTGGGCGAGCTGCGCCAGATGCTCAGCCCCTCGCAGATGTTCAAGCTCAACAAGCGGCAGGCGCAGTACCTTGCGCTGCAGAACCAGATCAACCCGCACTTCCTCTACAACACGCTCGAGAGCATCCGCAGCGAGGCGATGATGGCCGGGCTCTCAAGCGTCGCGGACATGACGGAGGCGCTGGCCAACTTCTTCCGCTATACGATCAGCAAGGTCGAAAACCTCGTCTCCGTGGAGGACGAGCTGCAAAACTGCGAGACGTACTTCCACATCCAGCAGTACCGCTTCGGCGACCGGCTGGAGCTGACGGTGCGCTGCGCGCCGGAGGACCGCGAGGAGCTCTACCGCTGCCGCCTGCCCAAGCTGACCCTGCAGCCGATCCTGGAAAACTCGATCATCCACGGCACGGAGCTCAAGGTCGGTAAGGGACACCTCACCATCTATTTGCAGCGCACCGGCGAGCGCCTGCTCATCCAGGTTTCCGATGACGGCGTGGGCATGGATGAGGAGACGCTCGCGCGGCTCAACGGCAAGCTGGGCAAGGGCGGCCTCGTCGGCGCGAGCGCGGGCAGCCAGCGCGGCGGCGTTGCGCTGGTGAACGTGGATAACCGCATCCGCCTGCTCTTCGGCGAGGAATACGGGCTGCACGTCTACTCCATGCCGGAGCTGGGCACGACCGTGGAGATCACCCTGCCCATCATCACCAGCGATCGCGACGTGCGCAACCGGGAGGTGCTGAGATGAGGGAGGAGGTCCTGCGCCTGTCCGAGGTCACCTATGTGGAGCAGGGCGTGGTGCAGCTGGAGGATTTCTGCCTCAGCGTGTTTGCCGGGGAGATCGTCGGCGTGCTGCACAGGAGCGGCCACGGCATCTCCGCGCTCATCGACCTGCTGCGCCTCAACCTGCCGCTGCGCGCGGGCAGCGTCTATTACCGCGGGGAGCGCGTGAACAGCTGGCGTGCACCCGGGCGGCATGACAACCGCGTCGGCGTCATCAAGAGCCAGAGCAGCCTGGTGGAGGACCTGACTGTCGCAGACAACATCTTCGTGCTGCGGCCGGGCTTTCGAAGCTGGCTGGTGCGCCCCCGCGTGCTGGCCGGACAGGTGCAGCCGGTGCTCGACAGCCTGGGTGTCGATATCCGCGCGGATGCGCTGGTCAGCACCCTCAGCCCGTTTGAGCGCGTGGTGGTGGAGCTGGTCAAAGCGGTCGTCGCCGGATGCAGGCTGATCATCCTGCGCGAGATTGGCACGATCATCAGCGACGTCGAGCTTGAGCGCCTGCACGCGCTGCTGCGGCGCTATGCACAGCAGGGCATTTCGTTCCTGTATATCAGCTATCACTACGAGGAGCTGATGCAGCTGTGCGACCGCACGGCGGTCTACTCCAACGGGCGGATCATCACCGTGCTCACGCTCAAGGACGGCGATGCGCTCTACGGCGGCGATTATCTGGAACGCGTGCGCGAGCAGCTTCGCCAGAGCCCGGCATCCCGGCCGGCCTCCAGTGCGCTGGAGCTGCGCGATCTGCGCGGCGGCGCGGTGCGGGGGGTGTCGCTGACGGCGGCGCCGGGGGAGTGCGTGGTCCTGCAGGATCTGCAGAACCTCGTCTTCGGCGACCTGATCTCCATCCTGCTGGGCGAGCGTAGGGCCGAGTCGGGCGAGATCCTGCTGGGCGGCAAGCCGTTTTCCCCGCATCCCACGCGGGAGATCGCGATCATCCGGGAGCTGCCGGATGTGTCGATGATCTTCCCGGAGATGAGCTGCCTGGACAACCTGTGCATGACGGTCGATCACCGCCTGCCGGAGATCTGGCGCAGCCGCCGCGCGCGAGAGGGCCTGCGCCGCGAGTGGGCGCAGCGCATGGGCGAGGACGTGTTCACGCTCTACCCTGACCGCATGACGCGCAGGCAGCGCTACGACGTCGTCTATCAGCGCATCCTGCTGCAAAGGCCGCGCGTGGTGCTGTGCGTGCAGCCGTTCCGCGGCGCGGATCTGGATACGCGCATGCACATCTGGGAGCTGCTGGAGGAGCTGCTTCACAGCGGCGCGGCGGTGGTGATCCTCGCGGTCAACCTTGCCGACGCGTTCACGCTGGCCGACCGGCTCGTGCGCGTGCGGCGCGGCGCCTCCTGCGAGGTGTATGAACGCAGCGAGTTCGACCGCCTGCCCTTCAGCGCCCCCTGGCTCAACCTGTACCGAACGCCATGACGGTCTCCGAAACGGGGATTGAAATAGAAAGGAAGATCACACTATGCGCTATGCAATCGGCATCGACCTGGGCGGAACGAATATCGCCGCCGGACTTGTGGATGAGGACTACCGCCTACTCGCAAAGGACAGTGTGCGCACGCGCGCACAGCGCCCCTGGCTGGAGATTGTGGCGGACATGGCCACGCTGGCGGAGAAGCTCATCCGGCGCAGCGGGTTTGATCCCGCAGACTGCGCGGGCATCGGCGTGGGCGCTCCGGGCTCCTGCCGCGGCGGCACCGGCGAGGTCGTCTACGCCAACAACCTGCACTGGGATCACGTGCCGCTGTGCCAGGAGCTCACCCGCCTGACGGGCTATCCCTGCCGCCTGAGCAACGACGCCAACTGCGCCGCGCTGGGCGAGGCTGTCGCGGGCGCCGCGAAGGACTGCCGGAGCGTCGTGCTCATCACACTGGGGACGGGCGTGGGCAGCGGCATCGTGATGGACGGTGAGCTGCTGGAGGGCGAGGACGGCGCGGGCGCGGAGTTCGGCCATACGACGCTCATCTCCGGCGGCGTGCGCTGCACCTGCGGCCGGCCGGGCTGCGTGGAGAGCTACGTCTCCGCGACGGGCCTCATCCGCATGGGCAGGGAGGCCGCCGAAAAGCACCCGGAGAGCCTGCTGTGCAAGGAAAACCTGAGCGCCTACGACGTCTATGACGCCAAGAACCGCGGCGACGAGACGGCGAAGGCCGTCATCGCGCAGTATGAGACATACCTGGGTGAGGCACTGACCAATCTAGTCAACCTGCTGCGCCCGGAGATGATCCTCATCGGCGGCGGCGTCTCCGGACAGGGCGAGGCGCTCACCGGCCCGCTGAACGACTATGTGCGCGCGAACTGCTACGGCGGGGAGACGAGCTATGTGACGAAGGTCGCCACAGCGAGCCTGGGCAATCTGGCGGGCATCATCGGCGCGGCCGCGCTCTGTCTGCGCCGCCCGGCCTGCGCGCCGCTGCGCCTGTCGCCGGCGTTCAAGGACTACCTCTGGGGCGGCGAGCGCCTGAAAGAGGACTACGGCAAGAAGACCGACATGTCCCCGCTGGCGGAGAGCTGGGAACTGAGCTGCCATCCGGCCGGGCCGTCCGTGATCGTGAACGGGCCGTGGGCAGGGAAGACGCTGACGGCGTACCTCGAGGCGAACCCGCAGCATCTGCGCGCGGGCGCGGAGGCGGGCACGGAGTTCCCGCTGCTCATCAAGCTGATCGACGCGGCGCAGTCGCTCTCCGTGCAGGTGCATCCGGACGACGAATACGCCCGCACGAAGGAGAACGGCCAGCTGGGCAAGACGGAGATGTGGTACGTCGTAGACGCGAAGCCCGGCGCGGGCATCTACTACGGCTTCAAGCGGCTGACGACGCTGGAGGAGATGGAGGCGGCCATCCGCGAGAACACGCTGACCGAGCTGCTGAACTGGGTGGAGGCGAAGCCCGGCGACGTGTTCTTCATCCCAGCGGGCACGGTGCATGCCATCGGCGCGGGGCTGCTCATCGCGGAGGTGCAGCAAAGCTCCAACCTGACGTACCGCGTGTACGATTACGGGCGCGTGGGCGCGGACGGCAAGCCGCGCGAGCTGCACATCGCCAAGGCGCTGGATGTCGCAAAGCGTGAGCGGCCGGAGACGCCGGTCGGCCCGACGGAGCCGGCGCATGACGTGCCGGGCGGCCGGCTGCAGCCGCTGGTCGCCTGCGACCGCTTCAACGTGAGCGAGCTGACGGTTTCGGGCCTGATGGAGGAGAACGTGACGCCGGAGAGCTTCGTGTCGCTGCTGTGCCTCGAGGGTGAGGGCGCGCTGCTCTGCGGCGGCGAGAGCCTTGCACTGGCGAAGGGACAGAGCGTGTTCCTGCCCGCGGGCATGGGCGCCTGCAGGCTGGCGGGCAAGATGCGCCTGCTGCGCACGACGCTGTGACGCCTCTGGCAGAAAGCTGCGGGCCATCAGCGCGAAGTGAAGAAGGGGTCTGGGGGACTGGTCCCCAGTCTAGGGGTTTGGGGGATGAAATCCCCCAACGTTCCCATATCGCGAATCGATCAAAGAAAAAGTAGTCAGGGAGCGAAGCGTTACCTGACGGCCGGTTGTCGAACAGCTCATCCTGTTTGAGAGCAGTAATTGCAGGCTTTGGGGCGGCAGCCCCAAAACAACCCAAGAAAACGCTGTCTCAGAGCAGCCTGCGATTGAGACGGGTTTGGCTCGTGAAGTGTGAATACAGATGCAGAGCAGGATAAACCGGCATGACCTGACCAAACCGCATCGCAAACAGAACGTCCCCTCCGCATGCAGTGTGCGTGCGAAGGGGACGTTTTGATATGTGGGAGCTTCGATCGGGCGTCAGAACTGCACTTCTCCATCACGCGATGGCTCGCTTCGTTTCCCTCAAAATAGCCCGCTGTGACCCGCCGGAACCCTATATCGCGCAGCTCCTCCAGCACGGCGCGGACGGCCTCCGTCGCGTAGCCGTGCCCCTGCTTGTGAGGATGCACGACGTAGCCGATCTCGATTTCGTCTTCCTTTGACTCAATCCATGCCGGTTCATATTGTTTTCAAATGGAGCCGGACTGTGCGATAACTCTCCGTCAGGGCTCGCTTCGCGTCCTGACTCCTTTTTTCTTTGATCGCTTCACGATTTGGGGACGTTGGGGACTGCCGTCCCCATACCCCCTGCTTGGGCTGCCGCCCAAACCTGCCTGGGGACCAGTCCCCAGACCCCTTTCTCGCTTCGCGCTGCTTAAAGCGGCTCTGCGCTTATCGTCATGCCTTCCGCTTACCGAGGTAGGCCTCGCGCACGGACTCATTGCGCAGCAGCTCCTCGCCGGTGCCGGTCAGCGTGATGGTGCCGGTCTCCAGCACATACCCGTAGTGCGCGACGCGCAGCGCTGCGTTCGCGTTCTGCTCGATGAGCAGCACCGTGATGCCGTCCTCGTTCACCCGGCGGATGATCGAGAAGATGTCCTTCACCACCAGCGGGGCCAGGCCCAGCGACGGCTCGTCCATCATCAGCACCTTCGGCTTGCTCATTAGCGCGCGGCCCACGGCCAGCATCTGCTGCTCGCCGCCGGAGAGCGTGCCCGCCAGCTGCCAGGAGCGCTCCTTCAGGCGCGGGAAGAGCGTGTAGACGTAGTCCATGTCCGAGGCGATGCCCGCGCTGTCCCGACGCAGGAACGCGCCGATTTTGAGGTTCTCCGCGACGGTCATGTCCGGGAAGACGCGGCGGCCCTCCGGCACATGGATGATGCCGCGGCGGACGACCTCCTTGGCCGGCAGGCCGGTCAGCTCCTCGCCGCCGTAGAGGATGGAGCCGCTCTGCGGCTTCTGCAGGCCGGAGATGGCGCGCAGCGTTGTCGATTTGCCCGCGCCGTTCGCGCCGATGAGCGTGACAATCTGCCCCTCCTCGACGGTCAGGCTCACGCCCTTGAGCGCGCGGATGCCGCCGTAGGAGACGTGCAGGTCACGGATTTCAAGCTTCATCCTCGTCACCTCCCAGATAGGCGTGGATCACGTCTTCGTTGCTCTGAATCTGCGCCGGGGTGCCCTCGGCGATGAGGCTGCCGTAGTTGAGCACATAGATGCGGTCGGAGATGTCCATGACCACGTCCATGTGGTGCTCGATGAGCAGCACGGTCAGGTGGAATTTGTCGCGGATGCCGCGGATGAGCTCCGTCAGCTCGGCGGACTCGGCCGGGTTCATGCCGGCGGCCGGTTCGTCGAGCAGCAGCAGCGTTGGCTGCGTGGCCAGCGCGCGGGCGATCTCCAGCTTGCGCTGCATGCCGTAGGGCAGGGAGCTGGCGATCTCGCCGCAGACCTCCCACAGGCCCATGTACGTCAGCAGCTCCTTGGCACGGGCGTACATCTGCGCGTTTTCCTTGCGGTAGCGCGGGGAGCGCAGCACCGCGCCGACCCAGGAGGAGGTCAGCCGCAGGTGCTGTGCGATGACCACGTTGTCCAGCACCGTCAGCGCCTTGAACAGGCGGATGTTCTGGAACGTGCGCGCGATGCCGGCTGCGGCGATGCGGTCGGGCCGCATGCCGGTGATGCTGCGGCCGCTGAGCGTCACGGAGCCCTCGGTGGGCGTGTACACGCCGGTGATCATGTTGAAGGCGGTCGTCTTGCCCGCGCCGTTGGGGCCGATGAGCGCGACGATCTCCTGATGGTCGATGTGCATGGACAGGTCGTTCACGGCGACCAGGCCGCCGAAGCGCATCGTGGCGTGGTTGACCTCGAGCACGCGCTTATTCATGGTGCGACACCTCCTTGTGCCCGCCGAGCGCGGCCAGACGGCGGCCGATGGAGGACCAGGTGACCTCCTTGTGGCCGAACAGGCCGTTGCGGAAGAAGAGGATGATGATCAGCAGCAGCAGGGAGAAGACGACCATGCGCATGCC
>CAMENN010000022.1 GCA_945928315.1 uncultured Clostridia bacterium | reverse complement strand
ATTCTACAACAGGAGGTCTCTTTTTTCATTGTCTATTTAACGGGATACAGTCCAGACCAGTCCCCAGACCCCTTTTTCGCTTCGCGCCTATAAAACGCTATTGTCTGATAGAATATGGTATTTCCTATACATCAAGAGAAAACGCGGGCCGGAGAGCTCCGGCCTGCGCCATCAGGGTAGATTGTGGAACATCAGCAGGTCGCCGCTTTTCACGCTGACACGCGCCTCGTCCTGTGTGACGACGTTGCTCACGCCCAGCGGGTAATCGCTGTGCAGGTCATGGCCGCTGAGCGGATAGAAAAAGCCCGTCAGCGTCACGCCCCGCGCGTCGCCCAGCGGCAGGAAGGAGACGGTATCGCCCTTCGCCCCGCGCAGCACGGCCTCGCCCGGCACACGGATGATGCGCACCCGCTGGGTGAGGATCTCCGCAAACGCGCCCGCCCGGTGCGCGCGCACCAGCAGCATGAGGTTCGCCAGCGCGTGATCCATGCGCCCGCCGAGCGCGCCGAGCAGCGTGATCCGATCCGCGCCGCGGGCGATCGCGCTATCCAGCGCATGCACGCCGTCCGTGTCGTCCTTCACGCAGCGCAGCCGCTCCTGCGGCACGCCGTCGCAGCGGGCCAGCAGCGCCGGGTCGATGGAATCCATGTCGCCGATGAGCAGGTCGGGCATGAGTCCCGCTACATCAAACGCTGCCAGGCCGCTGTCCGCGGCGATGGTCAGGTCGGCCTGCCGCACGCAGGCGGCAAGCAGCCCGCGCCCCGGCGCTTCGCCGCCCAGCACGATCAGCGCCCGCATGCGCGGGCCTCCTCCCGCACCGCGGCGACGACTGCCGCCGGGTCCTTCGCCCGGAACAGCCCCGTGCCCATGACCAGCACGTCCGCACCCGCGGCGATGACCTTTCCGGCGTTCTCCTGCTTGACGCCGCCGTCCACCTCCAGCAGAATCTCCCGGCCCGTGCGCGCGATCATCTCCCGCAGCACCGGCAGCTTGTCCACGCAGCTGTCCATCAGGCCCTGCCCGCCGAAGCCCGGCTCCACCGTCATCACCAGCACCAGGTCACACAGCGGCAGCAGGTGCTCAATCGCCTCCGGTGGCGTGTTCGGCTTGATGCTGATGCCGGCCTTCACGCCCGATTCGCGGATGGCGCGCAGCGTCGTTTCCGGGTCGTCCTCCGCCTCCACGTGCACCGTGATCAGGTCGGAGCCCGCCTTCACATACGCCGGAACGTAGGCCAGCGGATGGCTGAGCATCAGATGCACGTCGAGGAACAGGTCGCTCTCCCGGCGGATGGCCGCCACGAAATCCGGGCCGAAGCTGATGTTGGGTACGAAATGCCCGTCCATGTGGTCTAGGTGAAGCCAGCCGATGCCCAGCTCCTTCACCCGCTTTACTTCCTCGCCAAGGCGCATCAGGTCCGCGCCCAGCACGGAGGGAGACAATTCGATCATATGTACCGTCCTTTCCACTTCTCGCGCACCTCGCCGAGCAGCTCGCGGTAGCGCGCCCAGCGCGCCGCGCTCAGCTCCCCGCGATCAACCGCCGCGTGCACCGCACAGCCCGGCTCCCTGTCGTGCAGGCAGGGCTGGAAGCGGCACGCGCCGGCGAGCGCGTTGTATTCCGGATAGAGCTGGGCGAACGCCTCCGGCTCGATGGCGTCCTCCAGCTCCAGCAGGCTGAAGCCCGGCGTGTCCAGCACGAACATGCCGTCAAGCGCCATCATCTCCGCGCGGCGCGTCGTATGCCGTCCGCGCTCCGTCTTGCGGCTCAGCCCGCCCGTCTCCAGCGACAATCCGAACAGTGCGTTCAGCAGCGAGCTCTTGCCCACGGCCGACTGCCCGGCCAGGCAGGTCACCCTGCCGCGCATCGCCTCGCGCAGGACGCCTACGCCCTCGCCCGTATGCGCGCTCACGGAGAACACGCGCAGCTGCGTGCCCGCGTATTCCGCCTCGATCTGCTGCGCCAGTCCGTCGCCCAGGTCGATCTTGTTCACGCAGATCGCCGGGGTCATGCTGCCCTGTGTCGCGCGCAGGATCAGCTTGTCGCACAGCAGCAGATCCGGCGCGGGCACGCTGGCCACAACCAGCATCAGCATGTCCACATTCGCCACGCTCGGGCGAACGAGCATGCTTCTGCGCGGCAGGATTTCCTCCAGCCAGCCGTCCTCCTCCCCCTGTCCGGGGGTGAAGCGCACGCGGTCGCCGACCATCGGCGTCAGCTTTTGATGGCGCAGCTTCTTCTGGGCGCGCAGCGTGTATTCGCGCCCGTCCTCATCGCAGAGCACCGTGTAAAAGCTGCCAATGCCCCGCAGAATGCTTCCTTCCATACACTCCCTGCGCGGGGAAGCGCCCCGCACGCTCATTACTGCAATACCGCCGTCGCCTCGCCGGCAAAGCCGCCGTCGAGGTATGTGCGCCAGGTCATCACGCCGCTCTGCTCGCTGCGCAGCAGCACCTGAATCTTCTCCTCACCCGGCGTGGTCAGCGTCGCAGCGTACATGTCGCTCTCCTTGCCGCCCTCGCCCACCAGCGTCACGCGCACGCTGACGCCCTCTGCGGGCACCTGCACCGTGACGGTCACCGTCGCGGTATACTTGCGCTTGTCGTAGTGGCCGACGGTCATCTCCACCGTCGTGCCCGGCAGCACCTCGGAGAACTTCTCGATCGACTGGCTGAGCACCATGCCGTCCTGCGCGGCGCTGTCCACCGGCTCGTAGGTGATCAGGCCGCTCGTCAGGCCGACCGTCTGCAGGCGCTCGAGCGCCTCCTCCTCGCGCTGGCCCGCCAGCTCGGGCACGATCACGCGCCCGCCGGAAACCGTGAGGCTGACCGGGGAGCCCGGCAGCGCGCTCGTGCCCGCCTCCGGGCTCTGCGCGATCACCGTGCCGCGCATCATCGTGCTGGTGACGACCTCCACGTCGCCCACGGCGAGGCCCTGCGCCGTCAGCGCATCCTGCGCATCCTCCTGCGTCATGCCCACGACACGCTGCACCGGCACGCTGCCGCTGCCGCGGGAGACGATCACCAGCACGGTGTCCCCGCGCCGGACCTCCTCCTGCGCCTGCGGCGACTGCGCCGCGACATAGCCCTCCGGCATGTCGCTGTAGGCGGAATCGGTCCGGGCCGTCAGTCCGGCGCTCTCGATCATGCGCAGCGCCGTATTCGCGTCCAGCCCTTCCAGATCGGGTACGCGGGTCAGGACGAACATCGAGTTGTACAGCCGGATGCCCGCCGCGCCGATGACCGCCAGCAGCACGAGCGACACGGCAACGGTCGCGATCCGCGCGGCCATCGCGTGCTTTTTGCGGCGCTCGCGGATGTCCTCGATCACCTGATGATGCGCCTTGTCCTCCCGCTGCTCCATGAACGCGCCGTCCGGATGGCGCAGCGCGCGGCGCAGATCGCGCATCATCGCGTCGGCGCTCTGATAGCGCTCCGCAGGGTTCTTTCGCAGCGCCTTCTTGACGATCAACTCCACCGCGCGGCAGACGTCCGCCTCCTGCTCGATGGGCACGGGTTCCTCCATCAGGTGCTTCATCGCCACGGAGACCGCCGTCTCGCCCTCAAAGGGCACATGGCCGCAGAGCATCTCGTAGAGGATCACGCCGACGGAGTACAGGTCGGAGGCGGCGGTCGCCTTCATGCCCTTGGCCTGCTCTGGGGAAAAGTAGTGCACCGAGCCCATGACGTTGCCGTCGGAGGTCAGCGTGCGCGTGTCCGCCAGCCCGGCGATGCCGAAATCGCTGATCTTGGCCTGCCCGCTGCGGCTGACCAGGATGTTCTGCGGCTTGACGTCGCGGTGGATGACGCCGCGCTGATGCGCATGGGAGAGCGCCGCGAGGATCTGCAGCGCGATGCGCACCGCCTGCTCCTGCTCGATCTGCCCGCGCTCCGTGATGATCTCCTTGAGCGTGCGCCCGTCCACATACTCGAGCGCGATGAACGACACGCCGCCGGAGACGCCTGCGTCGATCAGATTGACGACGTTGGGATGGCTCAGCTTGCGGCAGACCTCGCCCTCGCGCTTGAAGCGTTCCCTGTATTCGGGGTCGTCCTCATACTCCTCGCGCAGCACCTTGAGCGCCACCGTCTGATGGCTGCGCAGGTCGAACGCGCGGTAGACGATCGCCATGCCGCCGCGCCCGATGATGTCCTCCACGCGGAAGCGGCGGCTGACGACCTTGCCGATCAGTCTCGATTCCACGCGCCGGCCCCCTTCCTCGCGCACAGGATCAGCGTCACGTTGTCCCGTCCGCCCGCGTCAAGCGCCAGGGCGAGCAGCCTGTCCGCCGCCGCCTCTATGCCGCAATCGCGCAGGGTGCGCTCGATCTCATCGTCCGGCACCATGCCGGTGAGGCCGTCCGTGCACAGCAAAAACACGTCGCCGTCCTGCACGTCCGTGACCAGCAGGTCCGGCTCGTTCTCCCCGTGTGTGCCCAGCGCGCGCGTGATGATGTTGCGCCGCGGATGCGTGCGCGCCTGCTCGCGCGTGATCAGTCCGGCGCGCACCAGCTCCTCGACGAGTGAGTGGTCCTGCGTGATTTGCGTGAGGCTCCCCTCGCGCAGGCGATAGATGCGGCTGTCGCCCACATGCGCGATGTAGGCGTAATTTTCGCCCAGCCAGAGCACGGAGAGCGTCGTGCCCATGCCCGCACACTCAATGTGATCCTGCGCGTGCGTGAGGATGGTCTCGTGCGCGCAGGCCACGGCCTCCCGAAGCGCCGCGATGCCGGGGCGCTCATTCTCCCGCGCCATGCGCTGCACGGCCTCGATGGCCATCCGGCTGGCCACCTCGCCCGCCAGATGCCCGCCCATGCCGTCGGCCACGGCAAACACGGCCCTGGCTTCGTCAAACCAGGCCGCATCCTCGTTCTGCTTGCGCAGCTTTCCGATGTCCGTTCTCAGCGTCGCAGCCACTTGCGCTCCTCCTGTTGTCGCTTTTTCATTCCTCCGCCGTCTGATCGCGCAGATAGCGCCGACGGAGCTGTCCGCATGCGCCCTCGATGTCGTCGCCCATCTCGCGGCGGCGCGTGACGGAGATGTTCTTCTGCTCCAGAACGCGCCGGAAGGCGTCCACCTCGCGCTCGCTCACGCCGGTCAGGCCGCGCTCGGGCACGCTGTTGAGCGGGATCAGGTTCACATGGCACTGTATGCCGCGCAGTCTGCCCGCCAGCTCGGCCGCCTGCTCCGGCGCGGCGTTCACGCCGTGCACCAGCGCGTACTCAAAGATCACGCGGCGGCCCGTCTTTTCGATATAGTAGCGGCAGGCGTCCAGCACATCGTCCATGGTGTAGGCGTTGGCTACGGGCATCAGCCGCTTTCTCACCTCATCGTTCGGCGCGTGCAGCGAGAGCGAAAGCGTCACCGGCAGATCCTCCTGCGCGAAGCGGCGCATGTTCGGCACCAGCCCGCAGGTGGAGAGCGACACGCTGCGCATGCCGATGCACAGTCCGCCCTCCATGCGCAGGATGCGCAGGAAGCGCACGACGTTGTCGTAGTTGTCCAGCGGCTCGCCGCTGCCCATCAGCACGACGTTGCCGACCTTCTGCCCCTGTGGCGCGAGCACGCCGTTGGCGCAGACGATCTGGCCCAGGATCTCGCCCGCGCTCAGGCTGCGCGCGCAGCCGTCGAGCGTCGAGGCGCAGAACGCACAGCCCATCCGGCAGCCCACCTGCGTCGAGACGCAGAGCGTGTTGCCGTACTTGTAGCGCATGAGCACGCCCTCGATGACGTGCCCGTCGTGCAGGCGGTAGAGCAGCTTGATCGTGCCGTCGAGCTTCGAGGTGATCGTCTCGAGCACCTGCACGGGGTTATCCAGGCAGTTTTCGGCCAGCGTCTCGCGCAGCGACTTGGGCAGATTGCTCATGCGCTCAAACGGCACGCCCTGATGCAGCCACGCGAAGAGCTGCTTCGCGCGGAAGGCCGGCTGCCCCAGCTCCTTCAAATAGACGCCCAGCTCCTCGGGCGTCATGCTCAGCAGCTGCGTCTTCATCATGCCCTCACCCTGCGCATGCGGCAGACGAAGAAGCCGTCCGTGCCGTCGCGGTGCGCAAACATCTGCAGGCCCTCGGCTGTCTCGTGCGCCGCCAGCGCCTCCGGCAGCTCCGCGCCCATCGGGAAGACCTCGTACTCCGGATGGCGCTCAAGGAATGCGCGCACCTGCTGCGCATTCTCCTGCGGCAGGATGGAGCAGGTGGAATAGACCAGCGTGCCGCCGACCTTGACCATCGGCGCGACGGAATCGAGAATCTCCGCCTGCACACGGCAGAGCGCCGCCACGCCCTGTTCGCTCACGCGGTACTTGACGTCCGGCTTTTCGACCATCACGCCCGTACCGGAGCAGGGCGCATCCACCAGCGCGGCGTCGAGCGTCATCGCCATGTCCTCGCGCGGGGCAGCGGCGTCGCGCACCGCCGGGCGCACGTTCTCGAGCTTCAGCCGGTTCACCGTGCCGCGGATGAGGTCCACGCGGTGCGCGTGCGTATCCCACGCGTAGACGCGGCCCGTGTCGTTCATCATTTCGCTGAGGATTGCAGTCTTGCCACCGGGCGCGGCGCAGGCGTCGAGCACCGTCTGGCCGGGCTTTGCGCCGACCATGCGCGCGGCAATCACCGAGCTCTCGCCCTGAATGGTGAACAGGCCATTTTGGAACGCGCGCATGCGGGTCAGGTCGCCCGCGTGCTTCACGCGATAGGTGCCCGGCGCGATGCCCGGCACAAACTCCAGCTCGCTGTCGGCCAGCAGTGCGCGCAGGCGCGCGTCGTCGCAGCGCAGATAGTTGACGCGGATGGTCACGTCGCGCTCCTGCGGACGGTAGCGCAGGATTTCCAGCGCCTCGTGCTCGCCGTAGGCATCCACCAGCATGCGCACCAGCTCGCGCGGCGCGCTGAACATGACGGAGAGGTACTTCACCGGGTCCTCGTCCGGCTTGGGGAAGACGACGGCGTCCCTGCCGCGGATCATGCTGCGCAGCACGCCGTTGACCAGACCCGTCAGCGGCTCCAGTCCCATCGCGCGCGCAAGGCTCACCGACTCGTCCACCGCGGCCATGTCCGGCACGCGGTCGAGGTAGAACAGCTGGTACGCGCCCATGCGCAGGATCTCCCGCACGGTGAGGTCGAGCTCCTTCTCGCCCTCGAGGAACTGGTCGATGCGCCAGTCGAGCGTCAGCCGGTTTTCCAGCGTGCCGTAGACCAGCTGCGTCACAAACGCGCGGTCGCGCGGCCCGAACGCCGCCTGCGCCAGCCGCTTGTCCAGCGCCAGCGACGCATACGCGTCCGAACGGCTCACGTCCAGCAGCGTCTCCAGCGCGACGCGGCGCGGTGCGAGCGTCGGTGCTCGCTTGACCGACGGCGCATGACCGCCGCGCGGCGCATAGCCCTTCTTCCCGTCAAACGTGGGCTTTTCCCTGCGCGGTGCAAAGCTCTTTTTCTCGCCAAATGCGGGCTTCTCCCCGCGCGGCGCATAGCTCTTTTTCTCGCCAAATGCGGGCTTCTCCCCGCGCGGTGCATAGCCCTTCTTCCCGTCAAACGCGGGCTTCTCCCCGCGCGGCTTGTATGCGCGCTTCTCGCCGCCGCGCGTGCCCGGCCTGCTGCCGTTGTCCTTCCTGCCCGCGCTGCGGAAGCCGCCGTCGCGTCCTCTGTTATCGCTCATCCGTTTCCTCCGTCGTTCCCAGGCGGATGCCTGTCTCCATGCCGTGCCCGCGCAGATAGTCGCGCGCATTCATGCGCTTCGCGCCGGGCATCTGAATCTGCGTCAATTCGAGCTGTGCGTCGGCACAGGCCACGATCAGCCCCGCCTTTGCGTCCGCAGCGAGCACCGTACCCGGCAGGGCCTCCCCCGCCGCGCCGCACGCGCGCACCGCATACACCTTCATCGTCTCGCCGCCGATCGTCGTGAACGCGCCGGGCCACGGCGTCGCGCCGCGTACCAGGCAGTCGATCTCCCGCGCGGTTTGGGCAAAGTCGATGCGGCCGGTCTCCTTGTCAAGCTTCGGCTCGTAGGACGCCTGCGCGGCGTCCTGCGGCGTGCGCACGAGCGTGCCGGCCTCAAGCTCGCGCAGCGTCCGCACGAGCAGCTCCGCGCCCAGCAGCGAGAGCCGGTCGCTCAGCTCGCCCGCCGTCTCCTCTGCGCCGATGGGCGTCTCCTCGCGCAGCAGCATATCGCCCGTGTCCATGCCCCGGTCGGTCATCATGGTCGTCACGCCGGTGACGGCGTCGCCCTGCATGATGCACCAGTTGATCGGCGCGCTGCCGCGGTGCCGGGGCAGCAGCGAGGCATGCACGTTCACCGTGCCCATCGGCGGGATGTCCAGGATCTCCTGTGAGAGCAGCTGACCGAACGCCGCCGTCACGCACAGGTCGGGCGCAAGGCCGCGCAGCATCGCCACGCCCTCGGGCCGCTTGATGCGCTCGGGCTGGAACACCGGGATGCCCATCGCCAGCGCGGTCTCCTTGACCGGGCAGGGCGCGAGCTTGTGGCCGCGGCCCTTCGGCCTGTCCGGCTGGCAGAACACGCCGACCACGTCGTAGCCCGCCTCGCAGAGCGCGCGCAGGGAGGGCACGGCAAAATCCGGCGTGCCCATGAATACGATTCTCACTCGTCTTCCTCCGTCGTCTCCTCGTCGTCGAAGATCTCGCGGGACATGATGTCCACGTACATCCTGCCGTCGAGGTGATCCGTCTCATGCATGATGCAGCGCGCGAGCAGCTCCTCGGCCTCGATCTCATACCACTCTCCGTTGCGGTCCTGGAAGCGGGCGCGCACCTTCATCGGGCGCTTGACCATGCCGCGGCGTCCGGGCACGGACAGGCAGCCTTCCGGACCATCCTGCTCGCCCTCGGTGGAGATGATCTCCGGGTTGACCATCTCGATCAGACCGTCGCCGCAGTCCATGACGACCACGCGGCGCAGCACGGCGACCTGCGGGGCCGCCAGGCCGACGCCGTTGGCGTGATACATAGTCTCGGCCATGTCGTCGAGCAGCTTGTGCAGCCGCTCGTCAAACCTTTCGACCGGGCGGCTCTTCTTGCGAAGCAGCTCGTCCTCGATGCAGATGATGTTGCGAAGTGCCATAATCAACTCTCCTTTTATGTCCGGCCCGCCGCGCCGCAAAACGCATGCGGGCACAATACCCCATAATCCATCCTATTATAAACCAGTTTTCAGCAAAATGGAAGGGGAAATTGCGCGCCCTTGACGCGGATGATATAATGGAAGAAAAAACAATGGAGGAACACACATGGACGTATCTGCACACCGCGCGTTTTCGCTGCTGCGCGAGCTGGCCTTTGAGCGCGTGAGCGGCTCCGCCGAGGAAAAGAAGGCCGCCGAGCGTCTTCTGGAGGTCGCGCTGTCCACCGGCACACAGGCGCACATCGAGGAGTTCTCCGTGCCCTGCGGCATGGTCGATCACGCGAGGCTGGTCGTGACCTCGCCCTATGAGAAGGAATACGAGGTCACCGGCTACGAGCGCGCAAGGAACACCCCGGAGGAGGGGCTGGACGCGCCGTTCTTCTACGCGGAATCGCTGGAGCCGCTGAATCTGGCGGCTGCGAAGGGCTGCATCGTGCTGATGAACGGCCGCCTGCGCCGCGCGGACTATGAGAAGCTGCAAAAAGCCGGCGCCGCGGCCATCCTCACCTTCTCCGGCACGACGATCGACCGGGAGAATGAGACGGACTGCGACATCCGCAAGCTGCGCGAGACGCTGACGGAGCCGTTCGGCGACGCCGTCGCGCTGAACCTGCGCGCGGCGGACGCGGCGGAGATCGTGCGCCGCGGCGCGAAGACGATGCACATCGAGCTGCGCGGCGAGAGCTACACGGGCACCAGCCGCAACGTCTGCGCGGTCATCGAGGGCACGAAGCACCCGGAGGAGATCATCTCGCTGGGCGCGCACTATGACAGCGTGTACTTCTCCACCGGCGTGTACGACAACATGTCCGGCAGCGTGATTCTCACGGAGCTGCTGCGCTATTTCAGCGTACACAAGCCCAACCGCACGCTGAAGTTCAACTGGTACGGCTCCGAGGAGCAGGGCCTGCTGGGCAGCAAGGCGTGGGTCGCCGCGCACGAGGACGAGCTGGACAAGCACGTGCTGATGATCAACGTGGACGTCGCCGCGGCGACGCTCGGCCACAACAAGGCCCCTGTGCTCGCCACGGACGCCGCTGTGGGCTATGTGGACGCGCTGATGCGCGAGCTGGGCGTGGCGTGCGAGACGAAGCTGGACATCTACTCGAGCGACTGCATCCCGTTCGCGGACAAGGGCATCCCGGCGATCAACCTCTGCCGCTTCGGCGCGCCGGGCGCGAACTACATCCACGACCGCCGAGACTGCCTGGCGAGCGGCTACATCGACGAGCACGCGCTGGACATCACACTCCGGCAGGCGCTGTACCTGACGCAGCGCGTGGCAAACGCCGCGTTCTTCCCCATCGAGCGCAAAATCAGCGACGAGATCCGCAGCAAGGTGGACGAGTACCTGTTCAAAAAGAAGAAGGACGAGGAGAAATAAGCAGGGCGGTTTCCGTCCATGCAGAAAAGCCCCCGCTCTCAGGCGATGCCCGGGAGCGGGGGCTTGTATGTTATCCAGACCAGCTTTCAGGGGATTCACCGTCAGGTATCGCTTCGCTCCCTGACTGCTTTTTCCTTTGATCGCTTCGCGATTGGGGAACGTTGGGGGATTTCATCCCCCAAACCCCTAGCCTGGGGACCAGTCCCCAGACCCCTTCTTCGCTTCGCGCTGCTTAACGCAACTAGGCGCTTTTCCGCGCCGTCAGGATCATCCCGAACAGGCCGCCCGCAGCCAGGCCCATGCCCAGGTCCGCCAGATAGCCCGTCAGCTTCGGCGACTGCCCCATCAGCAGGCAGTAGCAGGCGATGCCCAGCGCCATATACAGCACGCCCACGCAGGCGCCGCGCATCGCGCTCCCCTTCTCCCCCGCCCGCAGCGCGCTCGTCACGCCCGCCAGGATGGAGACGAACTTGACCACCTGATTGATCGCCGTGATCGCCCGGTCACTCGCGTCCCACCAGTTGAGCAGCAGCGCAAAGAGCACCACGCCCAGCACCGTCACCGCCGCCGCGACGAGCACGCCCCGCAGCACGGCGGAAAGCGCGCCGCCGCCCCTCGCCCTGCGCGCGCTGCGGCGCATCGTCCTTTTGAAGGAATCCAGTCCGCGCTCCCGGCGCGGGAAACTCTGCGTCGTGCGATTCTCCATCACAAAAACCTCCCGCCTCGTCATGGTCAACCCTATGACGAAGCGGGAGGCGTTATGCTGCGCGGGAAATCAGATGAGGGTCTCCGCGTCGTTGGTCACGGAGAGCTGCTCGACGTTGCGCACAGCCCAGCGGGCGAAGACCAGCTGTGTCTTCTGCTCGCCGACCTCGATGGTCAGCACGTCGTCCTTGATGCGCACGATGGTGCCGTAGATGCCGCCGATGGTGCAGATGCGGTCGCCGACCTTCAGGCTTTCGAGCATCTTCTTGGCTTCCTTGTCCTTCTTGCGCTGCGGACGGATCAGCATGAAGTAGAAGATCACGAAGATCAGAATCAGCGGAACGAACTGCACGGCGTAGTAGATGATCGTCGCGCCGGTGGACATCTCAACCGCCTCGCCGGTCGTCTCGGCGGTGGCGGCGGCATCAGCCAGCAGATTGAGGAGCTTGACATTCATGGGAATCGACACATCCTTTCAGTAATTGCGTCACGGTAACTGGATTATTATACCCTGTTTGCCGCAAAACTTCAACCGTTCCAAGCAAAATTTCCGTTTGTTGAATATCGTCCGGTCAGAAGTTGCGCGTCATGTCGTAATGGCTAAAGAAGTCCCTGCGGAATTCCTCAAAGCGGTCCTCCTCGATCGCCTTGCGGATGCGCTCCATCAGTCTCAGCAGGTAGCGCAGGTTGTGGATGGTCGCCAGGCGGCCGCCGGTAATCTCACCCGCCTTCATCAGGTGGCGGATGTAGGCGCGGGAGAAGTTCTGGCAGGCGTAGCAGTCGCAGCCCTCCTCGATGGGCCCGAAGTCGTGCGCATACTGCGCATTGCGGATGACGAGGCGGCCGCTGTCGGTGAAGCAGGTGCCGTTGCGCGCCACGCGGGTGGCCAGCACGCAGTCGAACATGTCGATGCCGCGGTAGACGCCCTCCACCAGACAGTCCGGACTGCCCACGCCCATCAGGTAGCGCGGCTTGTGCTCGGGCATGTAGGGCATCATCGCATCGAGCATGCTGTACATGACGGGCTTGGGCTCTCCCACGGACAATCCGCCGATGCCGTAGCCCGGGAAGTCCATGTCCGCGAGCACCTTGGCGCTCTCGATGCGCAGGTCCTCGTAGAACGCGCCCTGCACGATGCCGAACACCGCCTGATCCTCGCGGGTGTGGTAGTCCTGGCAGCGCTTGGCCCAGCGGTGCGTGCGGTGCATGGCCTCCTCGGCGGTGCTGTGGTCGCAGGGATACGGCGAGCAGACGTCAAACGCCATCGCGATGTCGCTGCCCAGCGCCTCCTGAATGGCCATGCTCGTCTCAGGGCCGATGAACATTTTGCTGCCGTCGAGGTGGCTGCGGAAGTGCACGCCCTCCTCCTTGATCTTGCGCAGGCTGGCGAGCGAGAAGACCTGGAATCCGCCGGAGTCGGTGAGAATCGGGCGGTCCCAGCTCATGAAGCTGTGCAGGCCGCCGGCCTCGCGGATGAGGTCCTCGCCGGGGCGGATGTGCAGGTGATAGGTGTTGGAGAGTATGATCTGCGAGCCGATCTCCTTGAGCTCGCGTGGGGTCATGGCCTTGACGGTGGCCTGCGTGCCCACGGGCATGAAGATCGGGGTCTGGATGTCGCCGTGGGGCGTGTGGACGACGCCGCGGCGGGCATGCGTTCTGGCGTCCTTCTTGACGAGGTCGAATGTGACTGCGGTGGGCATTGTATCCTTCCTTTCCTCTGCGCTGCACACGCGCAGATCCGCCGGTCATCAGTCTGATCGCTGAGCCGGAGCGGCGCCGCCTTCCGGCGGCTGTGCATACGGATTGATTATAACACGGCATGCGGCCCCCTCACAAGGCCGCATGCCGCTTTTTCTTCTATTCCCGTCGTCGTTTATCCCTTCAGACGCTGTCGCGCCTCCGGATTGCCTGCGTGAATCGCCCCGACCGTCCCGCATGTCTCCATGTCCGGGCAGCCGCCGCAGGTTTCAACGCTCCTTTTGCGCGCACACCGGCGGATTTCGCACAGGCTGTCGCAGAACACCGTCTTGACGCCCTCCGCGCGGCAGCCCATGCAGCGGATCTGCTCCGGCAGAATCGTCACATGATTCAGCTCCGACCACAGCCGTGCGGTCCTTTCGCGCAGCGCCTGATCGTCGTGCACCGTTGCGAGATACGCGTCGCATTGCCCGCAATCCAGCCCGCAGTACGCAATCCTTCCTTCCATCCTGCCGTCCTCCTCAGCATTCGTTTTCACATGATCCGGGCCGCGCTCACAGAATGCCCGTGAGTGTCATGCCCGAAACGATTTCCGCCGTCCCGTCCTCTTCCGCCGGCCTGCAGACCGGCACCCAGATGCCGCATTCATAATCGGGACTTTGCATGTCGCCGGCGGAGTAGACCTCCAGCATGGCGTTTCCGTTGCCCCTGTATTGCTGCCCCTCGCCCGGATACCACACCTGCCAGACCTGCGTGTTCAGGGCCTGCAGGGAGCCCGGCAGCGGACCTTTCGTGGAGAACATCGCCCAGTCGCCCTCCGGGAAGGTATAGAGCTTCAGGCCCTGCGGCACATCGCCGCCCCTGTAAAGCCCGGCGATCCAATACTCAAAGTCGCCCTCCTTCTCGTCGCAGATGGCGAACATGCCGATGCCGTTGTCGAGAATGGCCGCCTCCACCGGGGTTTCCGGCTTCATGGTCCGCCAGAGATGCGCATACTTCCGGCTGTATTCCTGCTCCCAGAACTCCGGGCACTTCTGATAGCCCTCCTCCGCGCGGATGGAGGTGGAAAAGCCGATGAAGGTCATGGCGGGCTTGTGTTTATACTTCACGTTCATGCTGATGCCTCCCTGCTGATTCCAAATGTTCCTCTGTCTCTTCCCCCTGTTTTTGCGGCTGGCAGTCGCCTTCCTCCCAATCAGTCCTTCCTGATTGCCCTGAAATTCTGCCATGCCAGCGCCAGCTGCGATGCGGCCAGAAAGGCGAATATCCAGCCAGGCCCGGTTCGCCCGCGATAGAAATGCCCATAGCTGACGATCCCGAAGCAAACGGCCGCGGTCAGGCCGCACCCGATCGCAATCCTCCTGTTCCTCTCCGGTTTGACCTTCCATTCCCGGCCTCTCCGCTTTGCCGCGTTCAGGAACAGCGCCGCGCAGTTCAGCCCCAGCGCCAGCGGCAGATACCAGTTGGACTGCCCCTCCGGGAAAACGTTGAGGATGGACTGCACCAGGAAAAAGACCGCGCCCAGCTCGAGCAGGAGCGTCAGGACGTGCAGGCCGGTCGGCTTTTGAAGGAACGCCAGCGCAAACAGCAGCACGACCGCATCCGCATACAGCCCGTAAAGGAGGTGCGTGATCCGGACGCTCCACGGAAACGACAGCTCCGGATGCGCCAGCGCATACATGACAAAGCCGACGGCAGCCGCCGCCAGCGCACAGGCCGGGATGAAAAACCGCTTCTTCATCTCAAGCACTCAGCAAAGCGGCGCCCGCGCAGGCAAGACCGATGCCCAGCAGGGAAACCGCCGTCTGCGGCTCCAGGCTTCCCAGGCGGGACAGCACCACGACAGCCACACCCATGGCCACGGTCAGCGCCTTCAGGACAACGGAGACGATCTCCCGGAACGATTTCTTTTCCATACTGCTTTCTCCCTTCACTCATCAGGGTCCGGTTCTTCATCCCGGCCCATATGGGTATTGTACAGGAAAACCCCCGCCGCTTCTAGGGGCTTTTTGCAGCCGGTTGTGTCCGTTTTATAGGTATTCGCGCGTCTGATGGCCATGTGTGCCATCCGGAGTATCCGCGGAAAAGGGCGCATGGCTGAACGATTCAGGCGCCATTCGTGCAGAGTGTCGGTCAGCAGATGAAAAAGGCCGTGGTCCCGGCCGGATAATCGCCGGAAGCCACAGCCTTTCTGGATCAAAGCTCGCCTGAACCGTGCAGCGCGCACCGTCGCATGACGGCTTCAGATTCTGATGCACGCCGCACGGTGCCCGGGCGCGATCTCGCGCAGTTGCGGCGTCTGGCAGCTGCATGCCTTCGTCGCGTAGGGGCAGCGCGTGTGGAACACGCATCCGGAGGGCGGATCGATCGGCGAGGGCACGTCGCCCTGCAGCACGATGCGCTGCTTCTCCGCGCGCGGGTCGGTCGAGGGCACAGCCGACATCAGCGTCTTCGTGTAGGGATGCTGCGGATGCGCGAACAGCTCGTCCGTCTGCGCCTCTTCGACCAGGTGGCCCAGGTACATCACGCCCACGCGGTCGGAGATGTACTTGATGACGCTCATGTCGTGCGCGATGAACAGATAGGACAGCCCGCGCTGCTCGCGCAGGTCGCACAGCAGGTTGATGATCTGCGACTGAATCGACACGTCCAGCGCGGAGACCGGCTCGTCGCAGACGATCAGCTTCGGATCGAGGATCAGCGCGCGGGCCAGGCCGATGCGCTGGCGCTGTCCGCCGGAGAACTCGTGCGGATAGCGGTAGAAGTGCTCCGGCCGCAGGCCCGTCTGCGCCAGAATCCGCATTGCCGCATCCATGCGGTCGGCTTTGGTGCCCATGCCGTGAATGGCGAGCACCTCCATGAGCATATCGCCCACACGCTGGCGCGGATCGAGCGAGGTGTACGGGTCCTGGAAGACCATCTGTACGTCCTTGCGCAGGGGCAGCAGCTCCTTTTCGGTCAGGTGGGACACGTCCCGGTCAAAGAGCGCTACCCTGCCCGCCGTCGGCTCCAGCATGCGGATGGCCGTGCGGCCGAACGTGCTCTTGCCGCAGCCGCTCTCGCCGACCATGCCGTACGTCTCGCCCTCGCGCAGGCTGAGGCTCACGCCGTCCACGGCCTTCACATGGCGCACCACGCGCCCCAGCGCGCCGCGCACCGGGAACCATGTGGCCACATCCTCCGCGCGGAGGATCACCTTGTCCTGCACCATCACTGCGCCTCCTTTCCCTGCGCCCCGCCGCGCACCGGCTGCCAGCAGCGCACGCTGTGCCCGGCCTCCGCCTCCTGCAGCGGGGGCATCTCCTGCCGGCAGCGCTCCGTTGCGTAGGGGCAGCGCGGCGCAAAGCGGCATCCCGTGGGAATCTGGCTGAGCAGCGGCACTGTGCCGGAGATCATGTACAGCCGCTTCGTTCGGTCGCCGTCCAGCTGCGGGATGGAGGCCATCAGCCCGCGGGTGTACGGGTGCATCGGCCGGTCGAACAGGCTGAGCACGTCCGCCTCCTCGACGATCTGCCCCAGGTACATGACCACGACGCGGCTGCACATCTGCGCAACGACGGCGAGGTCATGCGTGATGAGCATGACGCCCATGTCGAGCTGCCGGTTGAGCGAGGCGATCAGCTCCATGATCTGCGCCTGAATCGTCACGTCGAGCGCGGTCGTCGGCTCGTCGGCGATCAGCAGCCGCGGCCGGCAAGCCAGCGCGATGGCGATCATCACGCGCTGGCGCATGCCGCCGGAGAGCTCGTGCGGATACTGCGTGATCCGCTTCTCCGGCGCAGGGATGCCGACCAGGCGCAGCATCTCAACTGCCTTTTCACGCGCATCACCCTTGCTGAGCTTCTGGTGAATCCGCAGCGGCTCCATGATCTGGTCGCCCACCTGCAAAACCGGGTTGAGCGAGCTGAGCGCGTCCTGGAAGATCATCGAGATCTCCGCGCCGCGCACATCCTGCATCCGCTTGTAGGGGATGTCGAAGAGATTCCTTCCGTTCAGCAGCACGCGGCCGCTGTACTTCACCGCGTATTTTTCATCGTATAGCCGCATGATCGACTGGCTGGTCACGCTTTTGCCGCAGCCGCTCTCGCCCACGACGCCCAGGATCTCGCCCTTGTAGACGTCGAAGGACACGCCGTCGATGGCCTTGAGCAGGCCGCGCTCCGTATGGAAGCTGGTGGACAGGTTCTGCACCTCCAGCACCTTTTCCTTCATCATGTTTCCTCCTTCGCCGCGCTCACCGGCCGGACAGCGGGTCGAGCAGGTCGCGCAGCCCGTCGCCGAACAGGTTGAAGCCCAGCACGGACAGCATGGTGAACACCGCAGGGAACGCGATCATCCACCAGCCGGTGTAGATGTAGGCGCGCGCCTCGTTGAGCATGCCGCCCCAGCTCGGCGCGGGAATCGGGATACCCGCGCCCAGAAAGCTCAGCGACGCCTCGGAGATGATCGCCGAAGCGAAGTTGAACGTCATCTGCACGATGACCGGCGAGAGGATGTTGGGCAGCACATGGCGCCAGAGGATGCGGTTCTTCCCGGCGCCAGCCGCGCGCATGGCCTCCACATACGTCTGCTCGCGCACGAGCAGCGCCTGCGAGCGGGCGATGCGCGCCACGCCGGGGATGCTCACCACCGTCAGGCTGATGATGACGTTGTGCATGTTCGCGCCCAACACCGCCATCAGCGTGATCGCCAGCAGGATGTTGGGGATCGCCTTGAGGCCGTCGCACAGGCGCATGAGCACGTTGTCGAGCACCTTGTTCGTGCTCGCGTACAGGCCCAGCGTCGTGCCGATGATCGCGGAGAGCAGGCCGACCACCAGACCGATGGTCATGGAGATGCGCGCACCGTAGAGCACGCGGGCGAAGATGTCGCGGCCGAGGTTGTCCGTGCCGAACGGATGCGCGGCGGAAGGCGGCTTGAGCCGGTCGCGGACCACGGCGGAGTACGGGTCAAGCCCCATCGCGCCGGTGACGACCGGGGCCAGCAGCGCCGTGAGCAGCATCAGCGTCACGATGCACAGGCCGACCACGGAGAGCCTGTTGCTCAGAAAGCGGCGAAGATTGACCGCCCGCTGCTCGCGCACGAGCTGTCTGCGGGCCGCCTCCAGCGCTGCCCGCTCCTCGGGCGTGCGCGCGGTGTCCTTCTGCATGCGTCAGGGCCTCCTTTCAGTCCGCCAGGCGGATACGCGGGTCCGCCAGGCCGTAGATCAGGTCGATGATCAGGTTGATGACGACATTGAGCATCGCCACCAGCAGCGTGATCGCCTGGATCACCTGATAATCGCGCTTTTCGATAGAATCCACCATCAGCGAGCCCATTCCGGGGATATTGAAGAGTCTTTCCACCACTGCGGCGCCCGCAAGCGCGCTGATGAAGCCCTGGCCCACCACCGTGATGACCGTCAGCAGCGCGTTGCGGAAGCCGTGCTTGAAGAGAATGCTGCCCTCGCGCACGCCCTTGGAGCGCGCCATGCGAATGTAGTCGCTGCCGAGCACCTCCAGCATCGCGGTCTTGGTCATGCGCATCATGTACGCCGCATGGATGAAGCCCAGGGACAGCGCGGGCAGCGTCATGTAGCGGATGAATGGCACGAAGCCATCCGCAGTCAGGCTCTTGTAGCCCGCGGCGGGCAGCCAGCGCAGCTTCACCGCCAGCAGCATGATCAGCCCCAAGCCCAGCAGAAAGCTGGGCAGCGAGATGCCCATGATGGAGAACACGGAGACGGTGTAATCCCCCGCCGTGCCGCGCTTTTTCGCCGCATACATGCCCGCCGGAATCGCGATGAGGATGGTGATCAGCTGCGAATAGATGGCCAGGCAGATCGTCGGCTGGAAGTGGCTGGCGATCAGGTCGGCGACGGGCTGACCCACGACCGCCGTGGAGATGCCAAAATCACCGCGCAGGCAGCGGCCCACCCAGCGCACATACTGCACCACGATGGGGTCATCCAGCCCCAGCTTCGTATGAAGGGCCGCGATGTCCTCGAGCGTGGCGTCGTCGCCCAGCATCATCGCGGCGGGATCGCCCGGCGTCAGATGGACGAGCAGGAAGATGACAACGGAAACGATCAGGATCGTTGGGATCAGCGACAGCAGCCGCTTGCCAACATACTTCTTCATGGCCGGAAAACCTCCATAAACTCATACTGTTCTCAAATGAAAACGGCGCAGGCAGGTGTGTCGGTTGGATTTGAGAACAGTATCAGGAAAGGGCACCCGGACAAACGCCCGGATGCCCTTTCCATCGCCTTTCATTGCATGACAGGGCCCTGATCACTCAGCCAGCTTCGCGTTCCAGAAGTTGGTGGTCAGGAACACATTGTAGCCGGTCAGCTTCGCGGTGCAGGCCGCCGCCTGATGGAAGTGGCCCATCATCAGGACCGGGCAGTAGTCGGAGTAGCAGTACGCCTGAATCTCCTCCCACCGGGCAAAGGCCTCCTCGCGGGTCGGCGCGGTGGTCATCGCCAGCATCAGCTCCTGCAGGTGCTCGTCCTCGGACCAGCCGGCATAGCTGGCATCCAGGAAGCTGCGCAGGCTCGGCACCGCGACGGAGGAGAACGTGGTGAAGTAGGCCTCGTAGACCGTCTCATCCTTGCGCAGCTGGGTGAGCGTGCTGCGGTCGGTGATGTTCAGCTCCAGGGTCAGGCCCAGCTCCGCGACCTCCTGCTGGAGGATGAGGAGCATGTCCTCGGCGTGGCCGCCGGTGGAGACGAGAATGCGGATCGGCTTCGAGGCGTCCCAGTCGGACTGGGCGAGCAGCTCCTTGGCCAGCTCCACGTTGTTCTGGCAGAAGTACTCGCTGCCCGCGGTGGTGTACCAGCTGGACTGATCCTTCTCCATGTAGCACGGATCGGTGTCATACAGGGAGCCGTAGTTGACGGTGTTCAGATCGTCCGCATTCGCGATGGCCTGGAACGCGAGGCGCAGATACTTGTCGGTATTGCGCTTGTTCCAGACGAGGGAGACCATGCCCGTCTGCTGGGAGTAGGTGACGAAGCTGTCGTCCGCCTGCAGCGCCGGCAGATAGTCGTCGGTGACCTTGACCGCGAAGTCATACTCGCCGGTCATCAGGCCGTTGAAGCGGGTCGCCGCGTCCTTGACGATCCAGTACTTGAGCGTCCTGGTATAGGCGTGCTTGTAGCCCCACAGGCCGTCGATCGGCGCGTCCGGATCGCCGTAGGGCACATAGTCGTCGAAGCGGTCGAGCTGGACATACTGGTCCACCGCCCACTCGGTGAACTTGTAGGGGCCGGTGCCGATGAAGTACTCCACCGGAATGAAGCCGGTGTCGGCGCTCACCGCCTCGATGGACTCCGTCGGATAGATCACCGCCGCCTGGGCCGCGCCGGCCATCATGTCCAGCAGCATGATCGCGGAGTTCTGAAGGGAAATGGTCACGGTGTAGTCGTCCACGGCCACGAAGGTCGCGTCGCCCACCATCTTGCGCGCGGTGGAGAAGCACTCCAGCCAGCGGTTCAGGGAGGCGACCACGTCGGCGGAGGTCATCTCCTTGCCGTTGTGGAAGAGCACGCCCTGGCGCAGGTGGAAGGTGAACTCGGTGCTCGTCTCGTTCACCTCATAGGATTCGCACAGCTCGGGGCCGATTTCGCCGTTGGCCTTGAGCGTGACCAGCTGCTCGAACACCGTGCCGCGCAGCATGTTGCGCACGTTGACGGAGGTGTCCTTGTGCAGGTCATAGGAAGCACCCTGATCGTTGTCGGCGATGTTGATCACGTCCCTGTACCCCTCTTCAGCGCAGGAAACCGCGGCGCACATCGTCAGCAGCATGCAGAGCATCAGCGCCAGAGCCAGAAGTTTACGTCCCATCTCTTTCTTCCTCCTGTAAAAAATAGGTAAAATTTGCGTTCGACACCAATATAGCACAAAACCGGCGCAAGTCAACCGTTTATTTGAAAAATCTCCGCTTTTTACCGAACATTCCGCGCGTTTTCGACATATTTATACGTCACATTGCCCACAGCCGGACCCTGCACGCCTTCCTTTGTGTAAAATCACACCGCAGGCAAGCTACCTGCGGTGCGTCTGTTTACTTGTCCGTGATCATCATCGCATCGCCGAAGGAGAAGAAGCGGTAGCGCTCCTTCACAGCGATCTCATAGGTGCGCAGCGCCTCCTCGCGGCCCATCAGCGCAGAGATGAGCATGAGCAGCGTGCTTTGCGGCAGATGGAAGTTGGTGATCAGCGCATCGACCGCCTTGATCCTCACCCCCGGGGTGATGAAAATCTGCGTGAACCCGCTGCCGGGATGCACCACACCGTCCTCCGTGGCGACGGTCTCCAGCGTGCGCACACTCGTCGTGCCGACGCAGACAATGCGTCCGCCGCGCCTGCGCGCCGCGTTGATCGCCTCCGCCTGCTCCGGCGTCACCTCGTAGTACTCGCTGTGCATGTGGTGGTCGGCGACGTCCTCCTCCTTGACCGGGCGGAACGTGCCCAGGCCGACGTGCAGCAGCACGGGCACCACATCGATGCCCTTTTGGCGGATGCGTTCGAGCAGCTCGGGCGTGAAGTGCAGGCCCGCCGTCGGTGCGGCAGCGCTGCCGTCCACCTTCGCGTAGACGGTCTGATAGCGCGTCTTATCCACGAGCTTCTCGTGGATGTACGGCGGCAGCGGCATCTGTCCCAGCCGGTCGAGCACGTCCTCGAACACGCCCTCGTAGGTGAAGCGCACGGTGCGCCCACCGTCCTCGCTGACGGTGAGGATCTCGGCGATCAGCTCGCCCTCGCCGAACACGAAGCGCGCGCCGGGCTTCGCCTTTTTGCCGGGCTTCAGGATGACCTCCCAGTCGGTGAGGTTCAGCCGGCGCAGCAGCAGAAACTCGATGGCGCCGCCCGTCCCCTCCTTCACGCCGTAGAGCCTGGCGGGGATGACGCGCGTCTGGTTGACAACCAGCACGTCGCCGGGGTTCAGGTAGTCGATTACATCGCGGAAAATCCTGTGCTCGATCTCGCCCGTGCCGCGGTGATAGACCAGCAGGCGGCTGCTGTCGCGCGGCTGCGCCGGGGTCTGCGCGATCAGCTCCTCGGGCAGATCGTAGTTGAAATCGCTCGTCTTCATGGTATTCCTTCTTTATATTCAGTCAAGCAGCGACGTCTGGCCGTCGAGCCTCTGCTGCGCCTTCTGCTCCGCAGGCATTGCGATCTTCATGTGGTCGTACGCCGCCTGCGTGCAGATGCGTCCGCGCGGCGTGCGCATGATGAAGCCCAGCTGCATGAGGTACGGCTCGATGACATCCTCGATGGTCACGGCGTCCTCGCCGGTCGTCGCCGCCAGCGTGTCGAGGCCCACGGGCCGCCCGCCGAACTTGGTCATCATCGTGCGCAGCATGGCGCGGTCCGTGCGGTCGAGGCCCAGCTCGTCCACATCCAGCAGCGTCAGCGCCTCGCGCGCCATCTGCAGGGTGATCACGCCGTCGCCGCGCACCTGCGCGTAGTCGCGCACGCGCTTGAGCAGCCGGTTGACGATGCGCGGTGTGCCGCGGCTGCGGCGCGCAATCTCGCGCACGCCGTCCTCCTCCGCCTGGATGCCCAGCACGGACGCGGAGTGGTGCACGATTTGCATCAGCTCCTCGGTGGAGTACATCTGCAGACGGAAGATGATGCCGAAGCGGTCGCGCAGCGGCGCGGACAGGCTGCCCGCGCGCGTCGTCGCGCCGATGAGCGTGAACTTGGGCAGGTCGAGGCGGATACTGCGCGCGGAGGGCCCCTTGCCGATCATGATGTCGAGCGCGTAGTCCTCCATCGCCGGGTAGAGCACCTCCTCCACCGCGTGCGAGAGCCTGTGGATCTCGTCGATGAACAGCACGTCGCCGCTGGAGAGGTTCGTCAGCAGGCTCGCCAGGTCGCCCGCGCGCTCGATGGCCGGGCCACTGGTCACGCGGATGTTCTGCCCCATCTCGCTGGCGACGATGCCCGCAAGCGTCGTCTTGCCCAGGCCCGGCGGGCCGTAGAGCAGGATGTGGTCGAGCGAATCCCTCCGCTGGCGCGCCGCTTGAATGTAGATGTTCAGGCTGTCCTTGACGGCCTGCTGACCGACGTAGTCCCGCAGCGTTTTGGGGCGCAGGCTGCTCTCCTGCTCGTCCTCTTCCTCGCGGAAGCCGCTCATCACAAGGCGTTCTTCTTCCATATCATTTCACCGTCTTCACACAAACTGGTTTCTGTCCTCGTCATAGACATAGCCCGCCGCGGAGAGCGCGTATTCGATCATCTCCGGCGAGACGTTCATGTCCTCGCACAGCGCCTCAAGCGAATCGTAGCGGTCGCGCAGCTTCGTGTTGACCACGCTGAGCAGCATGATCGGATCGGTTGGCAGCATGGCGGTTTCCTCCTTATAAAGATCCCATCTGGCGCAGCGCCAGCATGATGAGCTGATCGACGGTCGCCGCCTGATCGCGCACAAGATTGACCGCGCGCGCGGCCTCCGCGGCCGTGTATCCGAGCGCCTGCAGCGCGGCCTGCGCCTCCTGCTGCGCGCTGCCGACCGGGGCGGACGCGGGCGCAGCCGCGCCGGGCGCGGAGATGTCCTGCTGCTCCACCTTGTCCTTGAGCTCGAGCACGATGCGCTGCGCCGTCTTCTTGCCGATGCCCGGCGCGCGGGAGAGCGCGGTCACGTCGCCCGTGACGATCGCCACGGACAGGTCGCGCAGCGGCAGCGCGGAGAGCACACCCAGCGCCGTCTTCGCGCCGACGCCCGTCACCGTGCACAGCCGCCGGAACATCTCGCGCTCCTGCCGGGAGGCAAAGCCGAACAGCTCAACGGCGTCCTCGCGCACGTTCATCACCGTGTAGCAGCGCCACGTCTCGCCCTTGCCCGGCGCGGCGGAAAGCGTCGCATTCGAGCACATCAGCGAAAAGCCCACGCCGCCCGCGCTCATCATCACCAGCTCGCCGGCGTTCTTCTCGGCGACCTTCCCCTCTATGAATGTAATCATGGCTCTCCCCCGCCTTATTTGATCCTGAACTGCTCCCGCCCCGCGCCCGCGTGCGCATGGGTGATCGCACAGGCAACCGCGTCGGCCGCGTCGTCGGGACGCGGAACCTCTTTGATGCCCAGCAGCATGCGCACCATCATCTGCACCTGATGCTTGTCCGCGCCGCCGTAGCCGACCACCGCCTGCTTGATCTGCATCGGCGTGTACTCGAACAGCTTGTCCGTGTAATCCTGACAGGCTGCCAGCGCCACGCCGCGCGCACCCGCCACCTGGATGCCCGTGGTGATGTTCTTGGAAAAGAACAGCTCCTCGAAGGCGATCTCGTCCGGCCTGAAGGTGTCAAGCAGCCCGCGCACGCCCGACTGGATGCACGCCAGCCGCGTCGGGAACGTGTCCCGCGGATAGGTGATCACCGCGCCGTACTGCACGAGCCTTTCCTTGTAGCCGTCCGATTCAATCACGCCCCAGCCCATCGTCGCCAGGCCGGGGTCAATGCCCAGTATTCTCAAAACGCTTTCCTCTTTGCCTCGTCTTCCCGCATCGCCAGAACGATAACTGATTTATCTTATCGTATTTTCCCCTGCCTGTCAATGACCCGCCCCGTCGCACCTTTATACGCATACAGCACACGTTTATACATTCCTATTCATCCAAGTAGCGCATCATGCACCGATATTCGGAATAAATATGGTATTTTCTTCCAAACCTTTCATTTTGTCGCGAATATTCATTCAACGGTATTGCATTTTTATGAGTGACGCGCTATAATACCAAATCGTAACAGCAAAACAAATCGCGGGCGCTCCCGTCCGCGATCACATTGGAGGGACTTTCACATGGCCAACAAGAAGTACAATCGCGTGCTGCTGGCGTATTCCGGCGGTCTGGACACGTCCATCATCATCCCGTGGCTAAAGGAAAACTACGGCTGCGCCGTCATCTGCTGCGCGGCGGACGTCGGTCAGGGTGAGGAGCTCGCCCCGCTGCACGAAAAGGCGAAGAAGACCGGCGCGGAGAAGCTCTACATCGAGGACCTGCGCAAGGAATTCGTCGAGGACTTCATCTGGCCCACGCTCAAGGCCGACGCCGTCTACGAGGGCAAGTATCTGCTGGGCACGTCCTTCGCCCGTCCGCTGATCGGCAAGCGCCTGGTGGAGATCGCCAAGGCCGAGCACTGCGACGCCATCTGCCACGGCTGCACCGGCAAGGGCAACGATCAGGTCCGCTTCGAGCTGACGATCAAGGCGTTCGCGCCGGAGATGCCCATCATCGCCCCGTGGCGCGAGTGGGACATCAAGACCCGCGAGGAGGAGATCGAGTACGCCGACGCGCGCGGCATCCCGGTCCCGGTCAAGAAGGACCGCCCCTACTCCATGGACCGCAACATCTGGCACCTCTCCCACGAGGGCTGCGACCTGGAGGACCCGGCCAACGAGCCGCCGCGCGACCTGCCGCTCATCTGCGTGCATCCGGAGGATGCGCCGGACGCGCCGGAGTATGTGACCATCGACTTTGAGAAGGGTGTTCCGGTCGCCGTCAACGGCGAAAAGATGGACGCCGTCTCTCTGCTTGAGAAGTGCAACGAGATCGCCGCGCGCAACGGCGTGGGCATCGCCGACATGGTCGAAAACCGCCTGGTGGGCATGAAGTCCCGCGGTGTGTACGAGACGCCCGGCGGCACCCTGCTCTACGCCGCGCACCGCAACCTCGAGGAAATCACCGTCGACCGCGACACCTACCACTACAAGGAGCAGCTCGCCGTCAAGTTTGCGGAGCTGGTCTACAACGGTCTGTGGTACACCCCGCTGCGCGAGGCGATGAGCGCGTTCGTGGACGTCACCCAGCAGTACGTCACCGGCACCGTGAAGCTCAAGCTCTACAAGGGCAACTGCATCGGCGCGGGCGTGACTTCTCCGTACAGCCTGTACATGGAGGACATCGCGACCTTCGGCGACTCCGGCGAGATGTACAGCCACAAGGATTCCGCGGGCTTCATCAACCTCTACGGTCTGCCGCTCAAGGTGCAGGCCATGATGAAGCAGAAGGCCGGCATCAAGGAATAATCCCATCCGACACAGGGCTGCAGGGCCTCACCGCCTTACAGCCCTTTTTCTTCCACCATCTCACAGGAGGCACACACTATGAAACTCTGGGGCGGACGCTTTGAAAAGAAGACCGACGGGCTCGTCGATGACTTCCACTCCTCCATCACGTTTGACAAGCGGCTCTATCATCAGGACATCGCGGGCTCCATCGCCCACGCGACGATGCTCGGCGAGCAGGGCATCATCCCCAAGGCCGACGCGGACGCCATCGTCGAGGGGCTGCGCGGCATCGAGGCGGACATCGCCGCGGGCAAGGTGCACTTCGAGCTCGACGCCGAGGACATCCACATGAACGTCGAGAAGCTGCTCATCGAGCGCATCGGCGACGCGGGCAAGCGCCTGCACACCGGCCGCAGCCGCAACGATCAGGTCGCGCTCGACTGCCGCATGTACGTCAGGGATGCCGCGCGCGAGGCCGCAGGGCTCATGCGCGAGCTGTGCGAGACGCTGCTACACATCGCCGGTGAGCATCTGCACACCATCATGCCGGGCTATACCCACCTCCAGCGCGCACAGCCCATCACGCTCGCGCACCATATGACGGCCTACTTCCAGATGTTCACCCGCGATATGCAGCGCATGAAGGAGGTTTACGCCCATGCCGACGTGATGCCGCTGGGCTCCGGCGCGCTGGCGGGCACCACCTATCCTCTGAATCGCGGGCGCGTCGCAGAGCTGCTCGGCTTCTCCGCCATCACGCAGAACAGCCTCGACGGCGTCGCCGACCGCGACTTCGTCTGCGATTACCTCTACGCCGCCTCGGTCTGCATGATGCACCTGTCGCGCTTTTGCGAGGAGCTGATCCTCTGGAACAGCCACGAGTTCCGCTTCGTGGAGATGGATGACGCCTATGCGACCGGCTCCTCCATCATGCCCCAGAAGAAGAATCCCGACGTCGCCGAACTGATCCGTGGCAAGACGGGTCGCGTCTACGGCGACCTGACCGGCCTGCTCACGACGCTCAAAGGCCTGCCGCTAGCCTACAACAAGGACATGCAGGAGGACAAGGAGGCGCTCTTTGACGCGCGGGACACGCTCGTCAAGTCCCTCGTCGTCTTCAACGCCATGCTCGCCGCCTGCACGTTCAACACGTCGAACATGGAGCGCGGCGCTGCCGGCGGCTTCACCAATGCCACCGACGCCGCCGACTACCTCGTTAAAAAGGGCATGCCCTTCCGCGATGCGCACGCCGTCATCGGCCGCCTCGTGCTCCACTGCGTCAAGGAGAACAAGGCGATCCTCGACCTGTCGCTGGACGAATTACGCGGGTTCTCCGCGCTGTTTGACGAGGACGTGTTCGAGGCCTGCTCCATGCGCGCCTGCGTCGAGCTGCGCGACGTGCCCGGTGGCCCCGCGCCCGGCCGCGTGCAGGACGCCATCGACGCCGGACAGGCGTGGCTGGAGGCGTTCGCGTTCTGATTTTCCAAAAATGAACAGAGCTGCCGCGCGGCAACCGGATTTCCGGAAGGCCGCGCGGCAGCTTTATGGAAGGATCAGATTCAGGCTTCCTCGATGGTGCCCGTCACCGCGTGCAGCGCCGCCAGACGCGCGAAGCACGTCGTCTTGCCCTGCATGGTGCCGCCGTACATCTGCGGATAGCTGTTGTTGAAGAAGCCGCCCATGTCGTTGCCCACGACGTACAGGCCGCCGATCACCTCGTCGTCGTCGTTGACCGCCTGCAGGTTGCGGTTGACGCGCACACCGTTCATCGTCGCCAGCAGCCATTCGCCGATCGCGATGCCGTAGTACGGCGCCTTGCGCACCGGGGTCATGTCCTTCTTCTGCTTGCCGAAGTCCTCGTCGATGCCCTTGTCGCACAGCTCGTTATAGCGCTCCACGGACTTCACACAGGCGGCGGCCGCCTCGTCGTCCATGCCCAGCAGCTTCGCCAGCTCCTCAATGGTGTCGGCCTGCTTGAGCTTGCCGCTCTCCAGCGCCGGCTTCATGTAGACGTTGTAGAACTCCTCCTCGCTCTTGCAGGGGAACACGCCCGGCAGCACCTCGCTGTTGCGCGCGCCCGGCACGGCCACCACGCGGGAGCAGATCGTCGTGTGGAAGGCGTTCACGTCGGACCAGTAGTTGGAATCGAAGATCTGATAGCAGAATTTGCCCGGCTGACGCAGCCAGCTGTTGATGTGGAAGTCGTACGGCAGGTCCTCGTTGGCAAAGCGCTCGCCCTTCGTGTTCACGTTGAGCCACGGCTGGCTGCCCGGCCACCAGATGTCCGTGAGCGCACTGTCATACGGCGCGCCGACGTGGTGATCGAGATTGATCGCCGCGCGGTCGAACGCGCAGCCGCCCGCGTGGTTGCGGTCGATCGCGGCGCCCGCCCACATGGCCATCTTGATGCCGTCGCCCTGCGCGAAGGCGCAGCCCAGGTTGTTGCAGATGACGTCCTTGTCGCGGTAGTTGAGCGCCTCCATCATCTCCGGGTTTCCGCCGTAGCCGCCGGTGGAGAGGATGACGCCCTTCGAGGCGTTGACCTTGATGAACTTGCCGTCCGCGTTGCGCTTGATGATGATGCCGGTGACCTTTCCGCTCTCATCCTGCACCAGCTGCATGGCGGTGTGCTCGAAGAGGCGGTTGACGCCCATCTCGTCCGCGTACTCCACCCAGAGCGGGTTGGCGACCTGGCTGCCCATGAAGTTGGGGCCCAGCTCCTTGAACTCGCCCTGGTAGACAGTGTGCGTCTGCACCTTGTTCATGTAGAGCGTGTCCTTCATGTCCGTCTCGATGAAGGTGTTGATGCCCTTGGCAGCCATCTTGTCCACGAACCAGTCCATCGTGCGGCCGGACTCGTTGACCCAGAGCGCGACCAGGCGCTGATCGACCTCATAGCTGCCGTAGCGGCAGATGTCGTTGATGATCTCGTTGAGCTCCTCCTGCGTGTACTCGATGCCGTACTTCTCCTTCATCAGCTTGGAGTTGTACGCGCCGATCTCGCCCGCCCAGGTGATCGGACCGGCATTCTTTTCCACCCAGACGACCTTCGCGCCCAGATCCGCCGCGGACACCGCAGCGATGCAGCCGCCGTTGCCGGCGCCGACGACCACGACCTCCGTGTCGATCGTCTCGCTGATGTCGGTGATGGGCGCGGGCTTGGCGAAGTAGGCCTCGTCATACCACTTGGTTTTCGGCGCCGCAGCGGCCGCAGCGGTCTCCTCCGCGAACGGCACGCCCATCGCCTGCGCGATGCACTTGCCCGCGGCCTCCTTGACGGCCGTGCTGGTCACGGTTGCGCCCGTGACCGCGTCCACCTCGGCACTCTGTCCGCTGATGATCGCTTCCCTGAGCTTCTCCGCCGCCACATCGCCCAAGCCCTGCGTCTCGCCCGCCGCGTCGATGACGACGTCCGTGATGCTCGTCTCGTCAAAGGTCATGGTAACGGTCACGTCGCCCATGCCGCGCACCGTCGCGCTGTAGGTGCCCGGCGTGTACTTCTTCTCCTCCGCCAGCGCGCTGCCCGCGCCCAGCGTCCCGACAGCCACTGCGCCGGCCGCCATGCCCTTGAGGAAGGATCTGCGTGAAATCTGATTGCTTTTCATCGTTCCGACTTCCTTTCCCTGCCGCGTTCCGCGGCTTGATCTGGCGGCATTATAGCACAGATTCTTCACAATTCTGCATTGACAATTTGCCGTTTTTGTTCAGTTTCTCCTCTTTTTTTCGATTTTTGCTTGCCAACCCGTCCCCCTTCCCTTACACTGTTGTCACAGAATAAACGAGGAGGCGCCTATGACACGGCAAACGGATACGCGCATGCGCGTGGTGGACGCGCTGGAAACGCTGCTCAGGACGCGCGAGCTGGAGAATGTCCGCATCGGCGATCTCTGCCGGATGAGCAGAATCTCCCGGACCACCTTCTACGTCTACTTCGAGGACATCTACGCCGTCGTCCAGTGGTTCTGGGATGATCTGTGCAGCCGCTCGCTCTACCGCATCAACGCCGACCTGACGTGGGAGCAGGGCCATCTCATCATGCTGCAGGGACTGCTTCAGCGCCGGGATTTCTTCAAATATCTGTTCGCCCGCAAGGACTATCAGTCGCTGTTCTCCTACGGCTACCGCAAATCCCTGATCATCCATGTCGAGAACATCGAGCGGCTGCTGGGGCGCGTGATGACCGACCAGGAGCTCTTTGAGCTGGATTACTCCGTCCGCTCCCTCTCCGCCATGACGACCAAGTGGGCCGAGGAGGGCATGGAGATCCCGCCCGAGCAGGTCTGCGCGCTGTTCGGCCGCTTCGTGCCGCCGTTCAGCCGGTTCGATCCGGCCGGGCATTGAACGCGCATCCTCTCTTGAATCCCGGGGCCAAAAGGGATATAATGGTGCATATACGCTTCCGCCCGGGAAGCATGCAAAGGAAGGATCATTTGCCATGCCCGCATCCGTCAAATCCGTCAAGCCCGCCAGGTGCACCCTGATGACTGAGGGCCCCATCGCCCGACAGCTTTTCTCCTTCGCTCTGCCGCTGATGCTGGGCATGCTCTTTCAGCAGCTGTACAACACCGCGGATTCCCTGATCGTCGGCAACTTTCTGGGCAGCGACGCCCTGGCTGCGGTCAGCTCCTCCAGCAACCTCATCCAGCTGATGCTGGGCTTCTTCATGGGCCTTTCCAGCGGCGCCGGCGTGGTCATCTCGCGCTACTTCGGCGCGCGGGACACCGGCCGTGTCCAGAAGGCCATCCACACGCTGCTCGCGCTGGGCCTCGTCTCCGGCGTGCTGCTCACCGTGGTCGGCGTCACCGTCACGCCCATCCTTCTGCGGATGATGGGCACGCCGGAGACCGTGCTTCCCCAGTCCATCGCCTATTTCCGCGTCTATTTTCTCGGTTCCATCCCCTCGCTGCTCTACAACATGTGCCGCGGCATCCTGCAGGCCATGGGCGACAGCCGCCACCCGCTGCAGTTCCTGATCATCTCCTCCGTCACCAATGTGGTGCTCGACCTGCTCTTTGTCGGCGTCCTCCACTGGGGCGTGGCCTCTGCGGCGGCGGCGACCGCCATCTCCCAACTGGTGAGCACCGTGCTGTGCATGGCGCTGCTCATGCGCAGCGAGCGCGAGGACCACGTCAGCCTCCGGCAGATCCGCTTCGACCTGCCGTCCCTGCGCGAGATCCTGCAAAACGGCGTGCCTGCCGGCCTGGCCAACTGCATCATCGCCGTCGCGAACGTCGTCGTGCAGAGCAACATCAATGCCTTTGGCGCGGCAGCCATGGCCGGCTGCGGCGCACACTCGCGCATCGAGGGCTTCGCATTCCTGCCCGTCACCTGCTTCAACATGGCCATCACCACGTTCGTCGGCCAGAATCTGGGTGCCGAGCGCTATGACCGCGTAAAAAAGGGCGTGCGCATCGGACTCACCTGCGCGGTGGTCATCGCCGAGAGCATTGCGCTGCTCATCTACATCTTCTCACCGCAGCTCATCGGGCTGTTTGACCAGAACCCCGAGGTCATCGCCTACGGCGTGATGCACCAGCGCACGACGACGCCGTTCTTCTTCCTGCTGGCCTACACGCACGCCATGGCCGCCATCCTGCGCGGCGCAGGCAAATCCACCGTTTCCACGCTCGTCATGGCGGTCTGCTGGTGCGTCATCCGCGTGCCGTACGTCACCATCATGGCGCATATCTTCCCCGTGCTGCGCTCCGTGTCCTCCGGCTATCCCGTCACCTGGGCGCTCAGCTCCATCGTCTTCACCGTCTACTATTTCAAGGTCGACTGGATGCACGGCTACAAAGCCCGCACCTGAAATGGATTCTGACAAATGGCCTTCCTTGTTTTATAATCAAATCACACAAAAGCTTCCCGGCCTGTCAGGTTCCGCGCGTCAGGCGGCATAGATCCATGTGATTCCCCTTCAACCGACAAGACAGGAGGTATTTCCATGAAGAAACTGATTCCGCTGCTGGCGCTGCTGCTCCTTCTGGCGCTGCCCGCCTGCGCGCAGGAGCTGGAGATCGGCGCGTTCTCGCCGGTCGGTATGGACGCCGCGTATGGCGAAACGACGCTCATCGACCTGTACTGCGGACCGACGATGGGCTTTTACCGCGACGGCGAGGCCGTGATCGACCTCGGGCAGCCGTTCGTGTTCTTCGGCCAGTACGACTGCTGGGCGATGGTCGCCCAGGGCACGCTCGGGGACATGGGCGCGGTCGGCTGGATCGAAAGCGCCGCGGCCAACCTGCCGGAGGAGCCCCTGCTCGGCTTTGACGACGCGCTGAGCACAATGGTCGAGGAGGACACGTTCCTCACCGTCACGCCTTTCGGCGAGTCCCCCGCCGCGCTGTGCGCGCTGGCGCGCGGCACGCAGGTGCTGCTGCTGGCGCAGATGGAAGGCTGGGCCTATGTCCAGACGGAGATCGAAGGCACGCCCGTGCGCGCGTTTCTGCCCGTCAGCGCCATCCTTTAACGCACGTCCTTGAGGTCATCCCCCCCCGGATGACCTCTTTTCATATTCCGGAGGGCTGCAGAGCGCAGGCGCGTTTTTGCCGGTTTGCCATGTTCGGAGAAGCATTTTTTTGCAGCTTACCGCTTTTCAACCCGGCCGCTCTGTGGTATACTATATAATTGTCAAAATACGTGATCTGTGTTGATTCTGTTGGGATGAGGAGGATGTGCATGCCCGGTTTCCCTTCCACATTCGGGCCACCGTAAATGGCGCACCGCGCTTTTCCTGTACGCAGTAACCGAACTCAAGGAGGAACAATCCCATGCCTGAACCCTTTATCCCCGGCCAGCTCGAAAGCGAAACCGCCCGGCGCCGGACCTTCGCCATCATCTCCCACCCGGACGCCGGCAAGACGACGCTGACCGAAAAGCTGCTGCTCTACTCGGGCGCGATCCGCACCGCGGGCTCCGTCAAGGCCCGCAAGAGCGACAAGCACGCCACCAGCGACTGGATGGACATCGAGAAGCAGCGCGGCATCTCCGTCACCTCCTCGGCCATGCAGTTCGAGTTTGACGGATACCACATCAACATTCTGGATACCCCCGGCCACCAGGACTTCTCCGAGGACACCTACCGCGTGCTCGTCGCAGCGGACAGCG
>CAMENN010000021.1 GCA_945928315.1 uncultured Clostridia bacterium | reverse complement strand
TCCAGGGGCTCATCGGACCCACAGGCCCGACAGGTCCCACGGGCGCTACCGGCCCGACCGGCCCAACCGGTCCCACCGGCCCGCAGGGACTCCAGGGGCTCATCGGACTCACAGGCCCGACCGGACCCACCGGACCCACCGGCCCCACCGGACCCACCGGTGCTACCGGCGCTACGGGTGCTACGGGCGCTACGGGTGCAACCGGCGCAACGGGCGCTATCGGCTCCACCGGCCCGACCGGACCCACCGGCGCTACGGGCGCTACCGGCCCCACCGGCCCAACCGGCCCGACCGGCACGGTCGAAACGGGATTTGCGCAGGGCTACACGGCGGGCACGATCGACGTCGCCGCGAACACGCCCGTGCCGATGACCAATTTCGCCGTGTCCCCCACGGGCTCGATCACCCACAGCAACGGCACGTTCACGCTCGTCACACCGGGCACCTACCTGGTGACGGCCATCTTCAATATCCCGCAGACCACGAACCTCAACACCATCGTGCGTATCATCGCGAACACCCAGCCGATCCCCTCGACGCTGACGCATGTGCGCGCCACGTCGGATACCAGCACGCATGTGCTGCAGGCCATCGTCGTCTCCGACGGCACGACCACCGTCGGCTTCACCGCGACGGACGCGCTTGATCTGACTGCCGCAGCCACGACCGACGTGCTGCTGTCCATGGTCTTTGAGCGGCTGAGCTGAGCGAAAAGCAGCGGCTCCCGGCATCCCGGGAGCCGCTCCTCTATTCCGTCCGAAGCATCGCCATGATCTGCGCGTAATCCTCCGGCTCCATTGGGACGAGCATCCGCCCGCCGCTTTCCGTCGCGCCGGTCATCGCCTGCGCAAATGCCTCATAGAGCGCGCCGGAAAGGCACAGCTCCTGCACGCCCGCGGGCTGCGCCGCATCGAGCATCTGCCAGGTCGCCGGACCGATGACGCCGTCCGCCGCCAGCCCGTTTGCCCGTTGGAACGCCGTCACCGCCGTGCGGGTTACGCTGCCGAATTTCCCGTCCGCGCCGGGCGCGCCCAGATCATAGCCGAGGCTGATCAACGTCCGCTGCGCATCACGCACGTCCTCGCCGCTCATGCCGGAACGCAGCGTCCGCCGCGTCTCGCCCGCATCGGGGTTCTCCGCCTGCGCAGGCGCGTCGTAATCGACGTTCAGCCGCGCCCAGTGCGTGTAGGATGCCCCGGCCAGCGCGCGCCGCACCACGCCGAGGGCATGCCCGCGCGCGTCGACCGCCTGTCCGCCGCCGATGGTTACGGCGGTGTGCGTCGCGCGTCCGGCGTTCAGCGTGAACACAAAGATGCCCGCCTCGTCCGGCAGCGCGTCGATCGTCCCCTTCTCCTTCCAGACGGACGCCGCGTTCCACTGGCTGGCCGAGCCGCTGGGCAGCGACATTCCCGCCGCCTTCGCCACCGCGCGCGTGAGCTGCGCGCAGTCATAGCAGGGCCTGCCCAGCCACCTCGGGCCGTATTGATAGATGAGGTCGGCGTACTGCGGATACTGGCGCGCCTGCTGGTCAAGCCGCGTGCGCGTGCAGATCCAGCCCGTCGCCCCGTAGACATAGCCGCAGCCGACGAGCGCATTCGCCCGCGCCGTCATGGCTTCGCGTTTTGTGGACATACAAAAAACCTCCCCTCCCTTCATGCTATGAAGGAAGGAGAGGCCGGGTCACTCGCGCACCCAGCGGCGCAGCGCCGCGAACATTGCGTCCTCGCCCTCGTCGCGAAGGAGCGTGAGGAATCGCTCGAGCGTCGCCTGCGTGTCCGGGTGCATGCAGTCGCGAATCTTGCCGTGCAGCAGGTATTCGAGCGGGCTGGCGTCTGTGTACGCCGCGCCCTTGTAGATCTTGCTGGCCGCCACGCGGTCGCACAGCATCTCCGCCAGATAGCGCTTGGGCATCGGCATGGCGATGTACGCCTGCTGCTCGATGCTGTAGTCCGTCCAGTACTCCCAGTGATGGCGGTTGCGCCCCTTGTGGTGCATCCAGGCCAGCGAATAGCCCTCCGTGCGGCGCTCGTCCTCCGTGGGCGAGTGCGTGCCGTCGAAGTAGCGCACGCCCTGGAAAAACTCCGTCGGGCTGTACTTCGAGAGGTCGTGGCGCAGCCCCTGCCAGAGGATGCCCGCCTTCGCGCAGTGCGCAATCACCTTGTGCCGGTGGCGCGTCACCGTGCGCAGATGCCCCCAGAAACGCTCAAATCCGTTCATATGCCTCACCCGTCACGCTTCCTGTCCGGCGTCGAGCACGCGGTCGGTGACCGCGCCACCCAGACAGACGTCTCCATCGTAAAATACCATGCTCTGTCCCGGCGTCACCGCGCGCTGGCGCTCCCTCGCCGTGACGAGCACGCGCCCGCCCTCCTGAATCTCCACATGCACCTGCTGGTCGGGCTGGCGGTAGCGATACTTGCAGGCGCAGTCAAATGCGTGCGCCGGCGGCTCGCCCGCGATCCACGTCGCGCCCTCGCCCTCGACGCTGCGGCTGTAGAGCAGCGGATGATCCCCGCCCGGCTCGACGATGAGCACGTTGCGCGCCATGTCCTTGGCGAGCACGAACCAGCGCCCGCCGCCCTCCTCGCCCGCGACGCCGCCGATGCCCAGCCCGCGGCGCTGCCCCAGCGTGTAGTACATGAGGCCGTCGTGCCGCCCCACCACGCGCCCGGAGAGCGTCTGCATCTCACCCGGCTGCGCGGGCAGGAACTGCTCCAGAAACGGCTTGAACCGTCGCTCGCCGATGAAGCACACGCCGGTCGAGTCCTTCTTCGCGCAGGTGGTCAGCCCCGCGTCGCGGGCAATCTCCCGAACCTGCGCCTTGGTCAGGCCGCCGACCGGAAACACCGCCTTTTCAAGTGCCCGCTGCCCGAGCATGTACAGGAAGTAGCTCTGGTCCTTGTTGCCGTCCGCGCCGCGCAGCAGCTGCTTTTTTCCGTCCGGCGCGTCGCCCAGGCGGCAGAAGTGTCCCGTCGCCAGCGCATCCGCGCCCAGCTCCATCGCAAAGTCCAGAAACGCCTTGAACTTGATCTCCCGGTTGCACAGCACGTCCGGGTTGGGCGTGCGGCCGCGCCGGTATTCGGCGAGGAAATAGGAAAACACGCGCTCCTCGTATTCCTTCACGAAGTTGACCGCGTAGTACGGAATGCCGATCGTCTCGCACACGCTGCGCACGTCCGCCCAGTCGCTCTCGCTCGTGCAGACGCCGTTTTCGTCCTTTTCCTCCCAGTTCTTCATGAACACGCCGATGACCTCGTGTCCCGCCCGTTTGAGCAGCAGCGCCGCCACGGAGGAGTCCACGCCGCCGGACATGCCCACCACAATCTTCGCCATATCGTACTCCTGCGGTTCCCTGTGCTCAGCGATCGTCAGAATCCGGGTGCTGCGCCTGAGGCTACCTTTTCACAGGGAGTTTTTGGGCTGCCGCCCAAACCTGCTTGGGGCTTTGCCCCAAACCCCACCAGGGACCAGTCCCTGGACCCTTCTTCGCTTCGCGCTGATCCTCTTATTCTGCAGGTCATGCGTCCTTACAGCGCCGCCGCCAGCTCGCCAAGCCGCGCATCGACCTTTTCGAGCATCTCCTGCGTGACCGCCCCGATCGGCTGCGAGGCGTCCACGGTGAGCACGCGGCCCGTGCTGTCCGCGGCGTAGAGCGCCTCATACGCCTCGTAGGTGCGCACGAAGAAGCTCTCCTGCTCGCGCTCGAGCCGGTCCGGCTCGGAGGCGCTGAGCCTGCGGGAGAGCGCCTTGTCCGGCTCCATGCGCAGGTAGACCGTCGCGTCCGGCAGCGTGCCGCCGACGGCCGTCTCGTTGATCGCCGCGACGCGCTGCGTGCCCAGCTGCCGCCCGCCGCCCTGATAGGCGATGGACGAATCGACAAACCGGTCGCAGACGACCGCTTCGCCCCGCATGAGCGCCGGGCGGATGAACGCGCGGACGTTCTGCGCGCGGGAGGCGGCGTACAAATACGCCTCCGTCTCGTCGCACATCTGCGTGTTGACCGGGTCGAGCACGAGGCGGCGGATCTTCTCGGCGACCTCGTCGCCGCCCGGCTCGCGCGTCGTCGTCACGCGCCAGCCCAGCTGCTTCATGTGCGCCACCAGCGCCTCGCGCTGGGTCGTCTTGCCGCAGCCGTCCACGCCCTCCATGGACAGGAACAGCCCGCGGGCGCACGGCGCGTCCGGCGGCAGCAGGATGTCGAGCAGCGCCTCCGGCGTGTGCGCGATGGCATCCGCGCCCGCCGCGACAAGCTCCTCCTCCGTGCCGTAGCCGTAGGTCACGCCGACGGTCATGGCGCCGTTGGCCAGCCCGCCCTCGATGTCGAATTTGCGGTCGCCGACCATCACCGCGGGGCCGCCCAGACGCTCAATGCCGCGCGCGACGAGCCCCGCCTTGCTGGCCTCCCTGTTCTCCGGCCCGGGGCCGACGATCGCGTCGAGATACGGCGCCAGACCGAAGCGCTTCGCGATCCGTTCGGCGAACATCTGCGGCTTGGCCGTGACGATCGCCGTGCGCAGGCCGTTCTTTCTGAGGCTGCGCAGCACATGCGGAATGCCCGCGTAGACCTCGTTTTCCTGCCAGCCCAGGACGGAGAAGCGCTCGCGGTAGAGCTGCGTGGCGCGCTCGGCCTGCTCGTACGTCATGCCCAGAATCTCCTTGAACGAGGCGAACAGCGGCGGGCCGATGAACGCCTTGAACTCCTCCTGCGTGTGGCCGGTGAAGCCCATCTTCTCCGCCGCGTAGAGCGCGGAGCGGGTGATGCCCTCCTCCGAGCGCGTCAGCGTGCCGTCCAGGTCAAAAAGTACCGTCTTTACCGTCATTTTCTTCTCCTGTGGGCGGCGCCGTCCACCTTTTCCCCGGACGGCTGCCGTTTTTTGCGGGCCCTCTGCCGCGCGATCTCCTCGCGGGCTGCCTGCTCGTGCTCCTTGCTGACCAGCGGGGTCACGAACGGATAGAGCGCCGGAAACGCGCGCTCAAGTGCCCGCGCCATGACTGTCTCATTCCCCGGCTCCCGCTCGTCCAGGCCGACCTTGCCCGGCAGCAGCGACGACAGCGCGGCCAGAAACGCCTCGTCCGGCAGGAAGACGCAGGCCTGCCGCCTGCCCTCCTCCATGTAGACGACGACGTATCCGCGCGTCCTCTGCGCCAGGGCGCCGGCGATCTTCCTCGCCAGACGCGCGGAAAGCAGCGACATGGCGTAGCATAGCCGCATGCGCGCACCCTGCGCCGCCTGTGCGTCGATGACCGTCACGCGGCGCACGCTGCACTCGAGCCGCTCGCCGTATGCGATTTCGCGCACGCTCACGATGTCCTTCGTGGGAATCTCCACGACCGAGGTCGTGCTGTCGCCCAGCATTTTGGAAAAGCTGAGCGTCTGCGGCCGCAGCACATAGGCGCTGCCCGCCACCGTGCGGCGCATGAAGGACACCATCAGCCAGACCGCATAGAGATAAAACGCGACGTTAAGCAGGCCCACGCCGCTCAGGACGATCGCCAGATTGACGGCGATCTGTGCGACGGCGAGCTTCACGATCACCAGCGCCACGCCTTTGAGAAACGCGCCGCCCGTCACCGGCCTGGCTGCGTTGCGCTGCTGCGCCAAAACTTCTTCCATGTGTATCTCCGTGTGGGATCAGGCCTGCGTCAGGCCGCTTTGGTCGAGAAAATCCTGCTGCGCCTCCATGTAGCTGTCAAGCAGCTGCGCCAGCGCGTCCATCGCCGCGTCGTCCTCCGGGTCGTCGGCGAGCGTATCGAGCAGCGCCTCGAAGGCGTCGTCCTCGTCGTACTCGCCCTCGCCCATCAGCCCATCGTCGTCGAGCGCGCCGCAGGCATGCATGTACGCCATGTCCGCGTCGATGGCCCGGCGGATGAACGCCTCAAGCTCCGGCTGGGGCAGCCTGTGCCCCGCCCTGCGCATCGCTCTGGCGATGAACGGCACCGCCTCTTCAAGGTCATAGCCCTGCATCATGGCGATCACTCCTCTGCCAGCAGGCCGCTGTACACGCCGACCAGCTCCGCGAAGTAGTCAAGCGCCTCGCAGACCGGCTGCGGCGTGGACATGTCGACGCCCGCGACCTTGAGCTCCTCGATCGGCGGCATGCTGCCACCCAGCGTCAGGAATTTGCGGTACGCCGCCAGCTTCTCCGGATCGCCGCTGAGGATGCCCCGCGCCAGCGCCACCGCCGCGCAGAAGCCCGTCGCGTACTTGTAGACGTAGAAGGAGCTGTAGAAGTGCGGGATGCGCATCCACTCGTTGGCGACCTCCTTGTCCACCTTGCAGGCGCCGCCGTAGTAGAGCTTGTTGAGATCGTAGTACATCTCGCACAGGCTGTCCTTGGTGAGCGGCTTGTCCGCCTCGGCCATCCGGTGCGCCTTGTGCTCGAACTCGGCGAACATCGTCTGGCGGAAGACCGTCGTGCGGAAGTGCTCCAGCAGGTTGCCCACCAGCATGATTTGCGCCTCGCGGTTGCCCTCGTACTGCTTCATCAGGTACTCGGAGAGCAGGATCTCGTTGCAGGTCGAGGCGACCTCGGCGACGAAGATCGTGTACTCCGCCTTGGCCTCCGGCTGGGTTTTGTTGGAGTAGAAGCTGTGCATCGCGTGGCCCATCTCGTGGCAGAGCGTGGAGAGGCCGTCGTAGGTCTTCTTGTGGTTGAGCAGCACATAGGGCGTCGTGTCGTGCACGCTGCCGCAGCTGTATGCGCCGCCGCGCTTGTTCTTCGTCTCATAGACGTCGATCCAGCGCTCCGGCAGCGCGCGGGAAGCATCCTTCACATAGTCCTCGCCCAGCGGCGCAACCGCCTTCAGGAACGTGTCAAACGCCTCGCCGATGTCCATCCGGATGTCAAAGCCCGTGTCGATGTCCACATACATGTCGTACATGTGCATGACGGACAGGCCCAGCTGCTCCTTCTTGATGCGCAGGTACTCGGACAGCGTGCCGATGCCGCCGTGCACCGCCTCGATCAGGCTGTCATAGACGTCCTCGCCGACCTCGTCCGGATACAGCGCCGCCTGGCGCGCGCTCTCATAGCCGCGGGCCTTCGCCATGAACACGTCCGCCTTCACCTGACCGGCGTAGAGCGCAGAGATTGCGTTGCCCAGCTTGCCATAGCCGTTCATGGTGTTCACATACGCCGCCTTGCGCACGGCGCGGTCGTGGCTGTTCAGGAAGGAAAGCAGGCGCGCGTCGGTGAGCTTGGTCTTTTTGCCGTCATCGCCGCGCGTCATGCCCAGGTCCATGTCCGCGTCGGTCAGCAGGTCATAGGCGTTCTCCGGCGCGCCGCAGACGTCGCCGGCCATCGCCAGCAGCTGCTCCTCGCGCGCGGTGAGCGTGTGCGGCTTCATGCGCAGCGCGCTGCGCAGCATCGCGTCGTATTCGGCAAAGTCCGGATCGTCGATGAGCGCCTCGAGCGTGCCGTCCGGCAGCGCGAGCAGCTCCGGCATCAGGAACGCGCCGTCCGCGCCCAGCTCGCTGGCCAGGCTGGCCGCCTGAGCGAGCATGCCCTGATACTTGCCCACGGTGGTGTCCTCGTTCTGCTTCATCATCGCATAGCAGTAGACGCGGGACATCGCCGCCTCCAGCTTCGCATACCGGCTGATGGCGGTCAGAATCGCCTCGCGGCCGCTGGATAGCGTGCCCGCCAGCGCGGCAAACGCCTTTCCGTCCTCGCGCAGCGCGGCATACGCCTGCTCCCACGCCTCATCCGATGCATAAATGCGGGTCACGTCCCACGTATAGTGGGGATCGACCGTCGCACGGGTCAGTTCCTGTTCCATGATCAAAACACCTCTTTCATGTCAATAAACCGGGCGCCGCAGGACGCCCGGGGGTAGCAGCGCTCAGTTCTTGAGGCTCTGCAGCGGCGCGGGGATGCGCCCGCCGCGGGCGATGAACTGCTCCGCGGAGTACGGGCTCACGCGCATGATCGGCGCGCGGCCGAACAGGCCGCCGAACTCGACCTCATCGCCGATGGTCTTGCCCGGCGCGGGGATGATGCGCACGGCGGTCGTCTTGCTGTTGACCATGCCGATGGCCGCCTCGTCCGCGATGATCGCGGCGATGGTGGAAGCCGGGGTGTCGCCCGGCACGGCGATCATGTCGAGGCCCACGGAGCACACGCACGTCATCGCCTCTAGCTTTTCGAGGCTGAGCGCGCCGCTGCGGGCCGCGTTGATCATGCCGATGTCCTCGCTGACCGGGATGAACGCGCCGGACAGGCCGCCGACGTGGCTCGAGGCCATGACGCCGCCCTTCTTCACCGCGTCGTTGAGCAGCGCGAGCGCTGCCGTGGTGCCATGGCAGCCGCAGGCCTCCAGACCCATCTCCTCGAGGATGTGCGCGACGGAATCGCCCATTGCGGGCGTCGGCGCCAGCGACAGATCGACGATGCCGAACGGCACACCCAGCCGCTGGGACGCCTCCTTGGCGATGAGCTGGCCCACGCGCGTGATCTTGAAGGCGGTCTTCTTGATCGTCTCGGCGACCACGTCGAACGGCTGGCCCTTGGCCTCCGTCTCCAGCGCGTGCTTGACGACGCCGGGGCCGGAGATGCCCACGTTGATGCAGCAGTCGCCCTCGCCCGGGCCGTGGAACGCGCCCGCCATGAACGGGTTGTCCTCCACAGCGTTGGCAAAAACGACGAGCTTCATGCAGCCCGCCGCGTCCTGCTCCTTCGTGGCCTCGGCGATGTCCTTGACCGCCTGGCCGCACAGGCGCACGGCGTCCATGTCGATGCCCGCGCGGGTCGAGGCGACGTTCACGGACGAGCAGACGCGCTCGGTCGTGGAGAGCGCCTCCGGCAGGGAGGCGATGAGCGCGCGGTCGGAGGGCGTCATGCCCTTCTGTACGAGCGCGGTGTAGCCGCCGATATAGTTGACGCCCGTCTCCTTGGCCGCGGCGTCCATCGCGCGCGCCACGACGACCGGGTCGCCGCAGGCCGCCGCCACGAGGCTGGCCGGGGTCACGGAGATGCGCTTGTTGACGATCGGGATGCCGAACTCGCGCTCCAGCTCCTCGCCGGTCCGCACCAGATTGGCCGCCTGGCGGGTGATGCGGTCATAAATGCGCGTATACAGCTCCTTTTTATCCGGATGCGCACACTCGTAGAGCGAAATGCCCATCGTGATCGTGCGCACGTCGAGCTTCTCCTCGGAGATCATGCGGACCGTTTGAAGGATTTCTGATGTGTTGATCATGCCGTCCTCCCGTCTCAGATGCGGTGCATCGCGTCGAAGATCTCACTGCGCTGCACGCGGATTTGAAGGCCCAGCTCAACGGACAGCACCGCCATCGCGTCCTCCAGCTGTGCAAAGCGCGTCAAGGAGATGTCCACAATCATGATCATGTTGAACATGCCGGAGAGCACGGTCTGCGAGATGTCCAGAATATTCGCGTCGTGCTTCCAGAGCACGTCGCTGACCCGAGCGATGATGCCGCAGGTGTCCACGCCCACCACCGTGACGACTGCCGTGTTTTTCTTTTCCATATCTTCCCTCCCGGCGGGCGCCTCCCGCCTGTGCAAGCGTATTTATTTTATTGTACAGCGCCGGGGACAAAAAAGCAACCCTTTACGCCTCCCGGACAATCCGAAGGCACGTCTGCGCCACCTCAGCAGGGGTATCGCACAGCGCATCCGCGCTGGCAAGCTCATCGCGCGAGCCCATGCCATAGGTCACGCCCACGGCAAACGCCCCGGCCTCGCGCGCGTTTTGAATGTCTGTACAGCGGTCGCCGACAGCGATGATGCGCCGCGCGCCCAGCTCCCTGGCCCACATCTGCATGCGCTGCGCCTTGCTCACCCCGCTCACAAAGCCGCTGTGCAGGCTGATGTAGGGCGAGATGGCGAACTCGCTGATGCACGCCTCGCAGTAGCGCTGCGTGCCGTTGGTCAGGATGGCGAGCACCGCGTGCGGCGCAAGCGCGTCGAGCATATGCCCCGTGCCCGGGAACATGCGCCCGACCGTGCGCACCAGCTCCACATCCGTCTGATCGACGAGCATGTCGTACAGCGGCCGCCTGTCCGGTCCGATGCCCATCACCCGGCAGACCTCGTCGGCGTCCGGCCCGTTGAAGGAATCCGCCAGCTCGTCGCTGATCTCCCCGTAGCCCATCAGCGCGAAGATGCGCTTGTAGCTCAGCCGCGCCAGCTCCCGGCTGTCGGCGATCGTGCCGTCCAGATCAAAGACGATCATCACCGGCCGCTGCGCCGCCATCACGTGCATGGCGCCCGTCTGCCGCAGCTGCGCGCCGCATTGCGTTTGCATTGGCTCTTCCCCCTGTTCGCGGCCCTGCCGCAGATTTCTTTGGTGATGCGCGCCGTTTCGAGCGGATTCGACAAAGATTTCGGTTGCGTCCGCGCGGTCACTCTGCTATGCTTACCCTATCGTATACTGAATCGTATACCGAAAGGAGCCCATCATGACGCCACCGCCCGCACACCGCGTCCGCTGCCAGCGTGAGGCCCTCGAGGACTCGCTGCTGCGCATGCCGCAGGACGCCTCCCATTCGCTCGCCCTGAGCCGCTCGCTCGACCGGCTCATCAACCATGCGCTGCGCGTGCGCCGCAGCCGCTTCGCCCGGATCCCCGGGCGCGCCGTGCGCCGCCGTCAGCTGCGCGATTCCTTGATCACGCCGCTCCGGTAGGCCGCTATCAGCGCCATCAGATCATCAACCCGCGCGCGCAGCATGTCGCCCTCGTCCGTGTCGGCGATGAGCAGCCGCCGCGGCATCTGCTTGACCAGGCTCTGCACCGAGTGGATGTCCTGCTCGGCGGAGATCGCGCTGGCCGTCGATTCAAACGGCTGATGCGCCACGAGGTTCAATTCGTGCGAGGTGAAGATCAGCGTGTAGCCCGCGATGCCCGTCACCGGCTGATACGCGCGCGACAGCCCGCCGTCGATGACCAGCAGGCGGCCGCCCGCCTTGATGGGGCTCTCGCCCTGGCCCAGCTTGACCGGCACATGGCCGTTGATGATGAAGCCGCTCTCCGTCAGATCGAACTCGCGCAGGATGCGAAGCGCCGTCGCTTCGTCGTTCTGGTAGTCGTAATACGGATTCTTGACCTCGACGTGCGCGGCCTTGTCCGCGATGAAGTAGCGCTCAAACGTCGCCATCTTGTCCTTGCCGAACAGCGGCGAATTCGGGCCGCTGCCCAGATACCACAGGAAGTCCTGCCCGACCTGGCGCGCCGGGCTGCCCAGCGTCGCGAAGTAGCCCTGGCGGGCCAGCTTGTCCGCCGCGTCGATCGCCGCGCGCCCGCGCAGGCCCTGCCTGCCGGTGACCGGAATCTCCGCAAACGCGCCGTCCTTCTCCATCGGGATGCAGCCGTGATAGAGCAGGTTGCCGTTGCAGCGCAGGTACATGCCGCCCGCGCTGTAGAGGAACTGCACGTGGCGCTGGAGCTTCTCCGAGTGCGCAAACTCGAGCGTCAGCCGGTCCATGACCTCGCGCTCGAGCGGATTGAGCGCGTAGGGATCGTCCGGGTCGATCGTCGGGAACAGGCAGGAGCGCATTGGATACTCCGTGCCGTCGACGACGACGGTCTTCTTTTCAAAGTCGATGCGGTGCAGCAGGCGCCGCGCGTTCATGCCGTATTCCGGATGGCGCGCGAGCAGCTGGCCCTCCAGCTTGAACTGCAGGATCGCCGCCGCCTTATGCATGCGGGCCAGCTCCATCTCGTCCTCGTGCAGGTCCTCGCCGTTGTCCCGCGGCAGGAACACCTCGCACGGGTCGTCGCCGTAGCAGGCCGCCGCCAGCGTCGCCAGCGGGCGCATCGAGATGCCGTAGCCGACCTCCAGCGTCTCGAGGTTCCCGTACTTGACGGAGGTCACGATCACCTGCGCGATGCACGCCTCGCTCAGCGCCGCCGCGCCCATCCACGCGATGTCGTGGTTGCCCCACTGCACGTCCACCTGGTGATAGTTCTCCAGCGCGTCCATGATCAGGTCCGCACGCGGTCCGCGGTCGAAGATGTCGCCGATGATGTGCAGCCGGTCGATGGCCAGCGCCTGAATGACGCGGCTGAGCGCGATGATCATCGCGTCGGACTGCCCCGTCTCCAGGATCGACTGCATGACTTCCTTATAGTAGCCCTCCTTGTCCGGCGTGCCGTCGTTGAGCAGCAGCTCCTCGATGAGCGCGCCCATCTCCCGGGGCATCGCGTCGCGCACGCGCTTGCGCGTGTACTTGACCGAGCAGACCTTGCACACCTCCACCAGCCGGTAGATCGTCAGCCGGTACCACTCCTGCGTGACGACGCCCTGCTTTTTGAGCAGCGCGAGCTTCTCGTCCGGGTAGTAGATGAGCGTGGAGAGCATGTCCCGCTCATGGGAGGACAGAATGTCGCCGTACAGGTCGTTGATCTTGCGCTTGATGACGCCGCTGGCGTTGTGCAGGATGTGCAGAAACGCGGCGTGCTCGCCGTGCAGGTCCGAGAGGAAGTGCTCCGTGCCCTTGGGCAGGCGCATCACCGCCCGCAGATGCGCCACCTCCGCGGACGCCTCCTGAATCGTGCGGTACTGCTTGCGCAGCAGCTGAAGATAGCGGATGTCCTGCGCGGTAAACTGTTGTTCGTCCCGCATACGCGGCCCCCCTCCGTCCGGGCGCTGCGGTCCGGACATGTCATGCTTTTTTCCATTATATCAGGATCGCCCTCCATTTTCCACACCAAATCCCCCGGCGCGCCAAAAAAGAGAAAAATCGCGCCGTTCTCCGTCCAAAATGATCATTTTTTTGTAAAATGCACTTCGCTTTGTCTCCCGGATTGACAAAAGCGGGTGCCTTTTTTTATAATCACCGCATCGAAGCGGCCGGCACGCGGGCCGGCCGGAAAGATGCGAGCGAAAGAAAAGGAGAGAACCCCATGCGCAATCGGATGCTATCCCTGATCGTCTGCCTGCTGGCGGCCATGATGATGGTCCTGCCGGCGATGGCAGAGGAAACCGGTCTCACCTGGGACATGGCCGAGGAGATCCTCACGCACATCAGCGATCCGGTCTTCCCGGATTACGAGGTGAACGTGCTCGACTTCGGCGCGGTCCCCAATGACGATCAGCTCGATACCGCCGCAATCCAGGCGGCCATCGATCACGTCAGCGAGCAGGGCGGCGGCAAGGTCATCGTGCCCTCCGGCACGTTCGACACCGGCGCCATCACCCTCAAGAGCAACGTCAACCTCTGCCTGGAGAGCGAGGACACGCTGCTGCTCTACACCCGCGAGATCAACCACGACAACTATCCGCTGGTGTACTGCCACTTCGAGGGCTCCGGCCTGTACAACTGGTCCCCGCTGGTCTACGCCTATCAGGCGGAGAACATCGCGCTGACCGGCAAGGGCACCCTCGACGGCCACGCCGACAAGGACAACTGGTGGAACTGGTGCAGGACCTTCAACGCGGACGGCTCCACCACCAGACCGCAGTCCGCGGACACCTCCCCGCTGCGCAAGCAGACCGACGCGCGCGTGCCGTTTGAGGAGCGCGTCTACGGCGAGGGCCACTACCTGCGCCCGAACTTCTTCCAGGTGCTCAACTGCACGAACGTGCTCGTGGAGGGCGTCACCTTCAAGAACTCCCCGATGTGGATCATGAACCCGGTGGAGACGGTGAACTTCACCGCCCGCGGCGTCACCGTGGACACCCACGGCTACAACAACGACGGCTGCGATCCGGAGAACTGCAACTACGTGCTCATCGAGAACTGCTACTTCAACACCGGTGACGACTGCATCGCCATCAAGGCGGGCCGCAACGCGGACGGCCGCGCGCTGGGCGAGGCGGGCTGGCCGAGCCAGAACATCATCATCCGCAACAACAACTTCGCCAACGGCCACGGCGGCATCGCCATGGGCTCCGAGATGAGCGGCGGCATCCGCAACGTGTTCGCCGACAACAACACCTTCGACAGCCCGACCCTCAACTACGCCCTGCGCTTCAAGACCAACGCGCAGCGCGGCGGCTACATCGAGAACGTCTACCTGCGCAACTCCACCGTCAAGTCCGTCGGCCAGGCCTCCGTGCACGCCACGATGCTCTATGACACCGGCCGCGACGGCGACTACCTGCCCTACTTCCGCAACATCACCATCGAGAACCTGACCAGCGCCGGCGGCCAGTACGGCATCTTCATGGAGGCCTTCGACGAGGTGCCGATCACCGGCCTCGTGCTGCGCAACGTCTCCATCGAGGACGTGGACAAGTCCGTCCGTGCGCTCAACTGGGAGGACCCGGTCATGGAGAACGTGACCATCAACGGCAAGTCCTTCCCGGCCCCGGTCGAGGCCCACATCGTCGAGACGCCGGTTGACGGCGCTTCCATCCACGCCGCGGCGACCCAGCTGGGCGGCGACAACGCCGACATCTCCTACACCTGGCTGGTCGGCGACACCCGCGACGGCGCGTTCACCGAGTGCGCGACCGGCGACACCTTCACCTGCACCGGCGTGACCGGCAAGTTCCTCAAGGTCATCGCCACCGACAAGCAGGGCAGCACGAGCGAGAGCATCGCCTACGAGGTGCTTGCCACCGCCGCGATCGAGGGCGTTGAGGATGCGGACACCTCCGCCTATGTCGCCGATGCCATCTCCCGCGGCTATGTGGACGCCGAGGGTCTGGACATCACCCGCGAGATCACCAACCGCGACGTCGCCCGCATGATCGCCCGTCTCTGGGGCCTGACCGCGCCGGAAGCCGACGTGGAGATCGCCGACCTGGCGAAGGATGATCCGGACTACGGCGTCATCGCAGCGGTCGTCGAGGGCTCCATGATGAACCTCAAGGACCCGTCCATCGCCGTGGCGCAGGGCACGCTCTACAACGCGGCCGTGCTCAGCGACGAGGCCAACAAGCGCACCTGCTTCTATCCGGACGCCGTGTTGACCCGCGAGGAGCTGGGCTATCTGAGCATCCTCGCCTGCGGCGTGCCCTACAATGAGACGCTGGGCACTGCCCCGAAGTGCTCCGACGCCTCCGACATCGACTCCACCTACAAGGATGACATCGGCGCCAGCACCTACTTCGGCTTCATGACCGTCAACGAGGAGGGCCTGTTCCTGCCCAAGTCGAACGCGACCATGGAAGATCTGATCAAGATGATCGTGCGCATCGCCGACTTCAACAACATGTAATTCTCCCTTTCACGCAGCACAAGAAACGCACAAGAGAAGCGCCGCCCCATCCGGGGCGGCGCTTTCTGTTTCTTCAGTTCTGCGGCGCATCGCCGCGCACCGGCCACCCCGAGGGGATCCGGATCTCCACGCGCGTGCCCTTCCCCTCCCCGCTGTCGATGCGGATGCCGTATCCCTCGCCGTATACGAGCGCAATCCGCTTGTTGGTGTTGTACAGGCCGATGTGCTCGCCGGAGCGCGTATAGCCCGTGCGCAGGCGCTCCCGCACCTTTTCGAGCGACTGTGCGCTCATGCCCAGCCCGTCATCCTCCACCGTCAGCGAGAGCACATCGTCGTCCCGGCGCGCCCGCAGGCGGATGCGCGTCGGTGTCGTCTTGCCCTTCACGCCGTGGTAGATGCTGTTTTCCAGCAGCGGCTGGAAGAGCAGCTTCATCACCCGCTCCTCCATCATCGCCTCCGGCACATCCACCTCATAGGAGAAGCTCTCCCGATAGCGCACGCGCTGAATCGCCATGTAGCAGCCGCAGATTTCCAGCTCCTCGCGCAGCGTCACGCCGTCCTCGCCCGCGTCAAGCGCATAGCGCAGGATCTGCGCGAGGTTCTCGATCATGTCGCTGGCCGGGTTCTCGCCGCCGGTCAGCGCGACGGCCTTCCACTTGATCGTCTCCATCGTATTGAACAGGAAGTGCGGGTTGAGCTGCGCGCGCAGTGCCGTCAGCTCCAGCACCTTCTCGTGCTGCCTGCGCTCGGCCAGCTGCACGGACAGGAAGTCCTTCTGCAAAAACGCGTCCACGACGCTGTTCAGGATGTAGCCGTAGGCGTCCTGCCGGCCGCGCGCCTGCCCCGCCTGCTGCGCCGCCTGCCCGTTTCTCGCCCGCTCGATCGAGTCCATGATCTGCTCGATGCTCGCCGCATCGCGCCGGGCGCAGGAATAGGCCACCTGCGCGCAGACGATCACCGCCACGATGATCACCAGCATCAGCAGCAGGCTCAGCCTGTCCGGAGCGGCATACAGGTGCGACGCGGGCACCGCCGCGATCAGCCAGAGTCCCTTCGAGGACAGCGCATGCCGCCGGACGACATACTCCGTGCCGCCGCTCTGCACGCGGACATTCGCGCCCTCGACCGCCTGCGCCGTCAGCAGCGCCGTGTCGCCGTACGCCTCGAACGCCTCATCGCCAAAGAGCGGCGTGCCCTCCTCGTTGACGACGTAGAGCATGTCGGCCTCGTCCTCGTCGCCCATCTGCGTGAGCAGCCGGTTCAGGCGCTGCTGCGGGATGTTGAGCACAAGCACGCCCTGGCTCTCCATGCCGCTGCCCGAATACAGCCGCCGGAAGAGCGTCAGCATCCGCACGGCTCCGTCCTCGCCGCTCTCCACCGTGCGCAGCTGCGCCCAGGCGTCGCGCCCGGCCGGGGCGTTCCTGTAGAGCTCCACCCAGCCCGCGTCAGCATAATAGCGCATGTCGGCGATCGCGTTGTCGCTGTTCAGAAAGTAGTATCCGCCCGCGTCGAAGTAGATGTAGAGCGAATCGACGTACAGGTTGGAGACGAACGAGGAGTAGATCATGTCCATAATCGCGCTGAACGTCTCATACTCCTCCGCCGCTACGCCGCTTTCCGCACTGCGCATCACGCTGCGCAGCTTGCGCGTGACCGACGGGCTGGTCGACAGGTTCAGGTTGAGGCGCTCCATCTCGTCCGTCACCGCGCCAATGGTGTCGCTCCAGCCCTCCACGCGCGCCGCGTAATCCTGATCGATCTGATGGTTCAGACTGCGCACGGCCACGCTCCAGGTGATGAACGCGAAGCACAGCACCGGGATGAGAATTGGCAGGATCATCCGCGCATAGGTGCGCAGAAAGAAGCGGTATTTGAGCGTTCTCGGGTTCATCGCTTGACCTCTCCGTTCATCGTCCGGTATTCGCGCGGCGTCATGCCGTAATACTGGCTGAAGCCCCGGGAAAAGCTGTTGGACGTGGTGTAGCCCACCTCCTGGGCAATCTGCGCGATGCGCTCGTCCGTCTCCCGGAGCAGCTGCCCCGCGCGCTGCATGCGCACGCCGAACAGGTAGTCCGACAGCTTTTCACCCGTCTGCTGGTGATAGAAGCTGCTCAGATAATATGGATTCATCCGCACATAGTCCGCGATGCTCGCCAGCGTCGCATCCTGCACATGGATGGCGATATACTGCTGAATCCGGCGCACCACATCCGCACCGTCCGCGCCCTGCCGCTCCGGCTGTGCGCTGCGCAGCGGCGCAGCCGCTTCATCGAGCTCCTTGCGCACCTGCGTGAACACGTCGATCAGGTTCTGCGTCCGCGTCGGCTTGACGACGTAGTGGCGCACGCCGCACGCCATCGCCTGCTGCGCATAGTCAAATTCCCGGTAGCCGCTCACCACCACGATGGGCATGTTCAGCCCGCGGCGGCGGATGGCGCGGATCATCTCCAGGCCGTCCATGTCCGGCATGCGCACGTCGGTCATCACCGCATCCACCGGCTGCTCGCGCAGGTAGGCCAGCGCCTCCGCCGCGGAGCCGAAATCGGCCGCCACCTCAAACCCCACATGGTCCCAGGGGAAATAGCTGCGCAGCCCGTTGCGGATCTCGTATTCATCGTCCACGATCATCAGCCTGTACATGGCAAAGCCCCCTCCCGTTTCCTGCATCATACCACATCTTCCGCCGGTTGTCACTTCCTGACGGCCTGCCGGCACAAATTTCGTGCATTCTTCGGAAACCGCGAGACATCGCGCCCGGTTTTTGTTATAATGGTCGGTGGAAATCCCAGGCAAGAGGAGGCCGACGCCATGAAACGAATCCTGTCCCTGCTGTTCCTTCTGCTCATCCTCCCGTGCGCCGCCTCCGCCGCGCAGCAGGAGATCACGCTGCGCATCAGCTGGTGGGGCGGCCAGACGCGCCATCAGGCGATTCTCTCCGCCATCGACGCCTATGAGCAGGCGCATCCGGGCGTAAGCATCGAATGTGAGTACGGCCAGTTCGCGCCGTATTATCAGCGGCTGGTCACGCAGCTGCGCAGCGACTCCGCGCCCGACATCATGGCCATCGACTACAAGTGGTCCAACCAGCTGATGGGCCTGCGCGACGCGTTCGTGAACATCGACACCCTGTCGGACATCCTGCCGCTCACCGATCGCCAGCGCAGCTTCGCCGGCGTCTACGGCGGCGGGGACGATTTTCTCATCGGCGTGCCCATGGGCATCAACGCGCACTGCTTCATGTACAACGAGGACTTCTTCGAGGCGTTCGGCCTGTTCCCCGACGGCCTGACCACCTGGGAGGCGCTGATGGAGGCCGGCGCCCGCGTGAACGCGCAGGACAGCGACAGGTATCTGCTCTGCCTCACCTCGGACGCGATGACCTACCTGGTGCGCACGCTGCTCAAGCAGCGTGCGGGCTGCTGCCTGCTGACGGACGCGGGCGAGCCCGGCTGCACGCAGCAGGAGCTGGCCGATGTGTTCGCCCTCGTCCGCGCGCTCTACGACACGCATACCCTGCCGCCGTTTGAGCAGTGCGTGCTCTACGAAAACCTCTCCGCGCCCTCGAACCCGCTCTGGCTGGGGGAGCGCGTGGGCATCTTCCCGGCCTGGACCTCCGCCTACCCCACCCTCAATGCACTCGATCCGGATTTCAGCATCGGCTTCATGCGCTATCCCTGCCCGGAGGACGCCCTCGACAGCGGCGCGCTGGTGACGCCGACGCTGTTCTTTTCCATTTCCGCCGCGTCGGCGCATCCGCGGGAGGCCGCCGATTTCCTGCGCTATCTGCTGGATGTCACCTCCGGCGGCGAGGCCCAGAGCGCGTTCGGCGCGCCGCTCGCCCTGATGGACGCGGAGGGCGGCCTGCCCGGCATGCTGCAGAAGGTCACGAACATCATCCACGCATGCATGGCCGCCGATGGACTGCCCGAGAACGGGCCGAGCCTGAGCGTCGAGGTCAACGCGCTGCTCAAGGAGACGCTCCACCGCCTGGGCTACGGGCAGGATACCCCGGAGGAGGCCGCCGCCCGCTTCCTTTCCGGCCTCGGGGATGTCCGCTGAGCACCCAATTTCCGTGCGCTTGCCCCTTTCGGCCGGATATGGTATAATATCCGTATCGCAGGACGGACGCGTTCCGCCAACGCGATGTTCGAAGGGAGTTTTTTCTATGAAATCATTCAGGATACCTGCCTTGTGCATCTGCCTGATTCTGCTGATGACCCCGACGGCCTCGGCCGCGACGCTCGGTCCCGCGACGGACTACGACGAGCTGTTCGCCCTGTGCGAACAGGCCGGACAGGGCGACGTCATCCTCGTCTCCGGCGAGCTGACCGCTGCGGACCGGGACGCGCTGGTCATCCAGTCCCCGCTGCGCATCTCCTCCGAGGACGATGCCGTGCTGCGCGGCATCCGTCTGCACGATTCCACCGTCTCCTTCACCAACATTCAGCTGCTCGACACGCTGACCATTACCGGCACCTCGCATGTGGAGCTGGGCCGCGGCGTCAGCGTCGAGGGCGCAGCCGGCAGCAACGGCATCTCCTTCTCCGGCTCCGGCGAGCTGCTCATCGATCCCGACTGCACCATCACCGGCGGCTCCGGCAGCGCCGGCGTCAGCATCCAGCATCAGGGCGGCGAGTTCTATGCGGGCATCGACGGCGTGCTGCGCGGCGGCAGCGGGCAGACAGGCGGCACCGGCCTGCTTGTCTCCTCGCTCACCGACGGCGGCACGATGATGATCTCCGGCCGGATTCACGGCGGAAACGGCACCGCCATGGGCGGCAACGCACTCAACCTCTACGATCTGAGCGGCAACGCCTTCATCACGATCACCGGACGCCTCAAGGGCGGCGAGGGCTCCATCGGCGGTGACGGCGCGCAGATCGTCTCCGCGGTGGACAACGTCAGCATCGGCATCGACGGACAGATCACCGGCGGCCAGGGCGAAAGCTACGGCGGCGACGCGCTGATGCTCATGAACATCGGCGGCGCGTCCTCCGTGAGCCTCTCCGGCGCGCTGACCGGCGGCGACGCACTCGAGGCCGACGCGCAGCCCGGCGTATCGCTGCTCGTCATCGGCGAGACATCGTCCTCGCATACGCGCGTAGGCGACTGCCTGCTCGAGGACGGCCAGACGCTGGCCACCGCCGCGCCTGCTCCCGCAGCGACCCCGGAGCCCGTCGAACCAAGCGTGACGCCGCTGCCCGAGATCACCTCCGCGGTGGACGATCCGGCCACACTGTTCACGCCCTCGCCCACGGAGGAGCCCACACCTGAGCCCACACCGGAGCCGACAGCCGAACCGACATCAAAGCCCACGGAAGAGCCGACAGCCGAGCCGGCGCCGGAGCCCACGGAAGCGCCCGAACAGACCGCCTCCGAGGGGGAGGCGCAGGAGGCGCAGCCGTGACCGTGTCAGGCGGGTCCGGCGGCGTCATGCGGGTGTGCATCCCGCTGAACGATCATGCCGGCGACACCGGCGGCAGCTTTGACAGGCGCCTTGCGCCGGAGGGGAAACGCACATGATCCGTGCCGTGGTTTTCGACATGTACGAGACGCTCATCACGCACTATCACAGCCCGCTTTGCTTCAGCATGCAGCTGGCCGAGGAGGCGGGCATCCCGCTGGAGCGCTTCCAGTCCCTCTGGTTTCCCACGGACGCGGCCCGATCCACCGGTCTGCTGACCTTTGAGGACGCGCTGTCGGGGATTCTGCGCAGCTGCGGCGTCCATTCCGAAGCACGCCTGCGGGCGCTCGTCGAAAGGCGGGAGGCGGTCAAGCGGGACTGCTTCCAGCACCTGCACGGGGAAATCCTGCCGATGCTCGACGGTCTGCATGCGCGCGGCCTGCGCGTGGGCCTGATCAGCAACTGCTATTCCGAGGAGGCCGCCATCATCCGCGGGAGCGCGCTCTATCCCCGCTTTGACGCGGCGATGCTCTCCTGGGAGCAGGGCGTGCAGAAGCCCGACCCGGAGATCTTCCTGCGCTGCACGCGGGCGCTGGGCGTCGCGCCGCAGGCATGCCTGTACGTCGGCGACGGCGGCAGCCATGAGCTGGAGGCCGCGCAGTCGCTGGGCATGCGAACCGGCCAGGCCACCTGGTATTTTCAGGAGGGCGTCACGCCGATGAAGCGCAACGATGCCTTTCCCGAGCTGCGCAGCCCGCAGGGCGTGCTCGCGTGGATCGATGAAGAACGCTGATCTGCAACATCATACAGAAAGCCCTCCCGCCAAAAGGCAGGAGGGCTTTTCTTCGACAATCAATCGAAGCCATGAGGGTATTCCCCGTCAGGGCTCTCTTCGTTCCCTGACTGTTTTTCCGGGATCGCTTCGCGCTTATAGTCCGTTTCTCAGAGGTTTACGCGTTCGGGTCCGCGCCGATAACCGCTTTGATGCGGCGCACGCCGGCGGAGGAGGACTCCTCCTTCTGGATCTTGAAGCTGACCAGCTCGCCGGTATGGGTGGCGTGCGGGCCGCCGCAGATCTCCTTCGAGTACGGTCCCATGGTGTACATGCGCACGCACTCGCCGTACTTGCTCCCAAACAGACCGATCGCGCCCTCGGCCTTCGCCTCGGCGACGGTCGTCTCCTTCATCTCGATCGGCACGTCGGCCTTGATCCACTCGTTGACCAGCGCCTCGACCTGCGCCAGCTCGTCCTTGGTCACCTTGCGGCCGAAGGAGAAGTCAAAGCGCAGGCGCTCAGCGGTGATGTTGGAGCCCTTCTGCGCGACCTCGTCGCCCAGCACGCGGCGCAGCGCCGCATGCAGCAGGTGCGTGGCGGTGTGCAGGCGCGCGGTCTGCACGCTGTGATCGGCCAGGCCGCCCTTGAAGCGCTGCTCAGCGCCCGCGTGGGAACTCTTCTGATGCTCGGCGAAGTGCTTGGCGAAGCCGTCCTCATCGACGGTGAAGCCCTTCTCGGCCGCCAGCTCGCGGGTCATCTCGATCGGGAAGCCGTAGGTCGCGTACAGGTTGAACGCCTGCTCGCCGCCGATGACCTTCTCCTCGCCCATGCGGGACACCAGCTTGTCGAACTCGCGCTCGCCCTGACGCAGCGTGCGGGCAAAGCGGCTCTCCTCCAGCTTGAACTGCTCGAGCACGAACGCCTCGTTCTGCTTGAGCTCCGGATAGACGTCCTGGTACTGCGCGATGATCACCTTCGCGATCTCGCTGGTGAAGCCCTCGCCCATGCCCAGCTCCATGCCGTAGCGCACGGCGCGGCGGATGAGGCGGCGCAGGACGTAGCCCTGATCGACGTTGCTCGGGCTCACGCCGCGCGGATCGCCCATGATGAACGTGGAGGTGCGCAGGTGATCGGCGACGATGCGGAAGGCCTTGGTGGTCGCCGCGTCGTCCTCATAGCCCTTGCCGGAGAGCTCGGAGATCTTGGCGATGATGCCGGTGAAGGCGTCCGTCTCGTAGACGGTCTTGCAGCCGTTGAGCGTGCAGACGGTGCGCTCCAGGCCCATGCCGGTATCGACGTTCTTCTTCTCCATCGGCACATACCGGCCGTCCGCGGTCTTGTTGTACTGCATGAAGACGTCGTTCCAGATCTCCAGGAAGCGGCCGCAGGAGCACGCCGGAGAGCAGTCCGGGCCGCACGGCGGCTGATCCTTGATGATGAACATCTCGGTGTCCGGGCCGCAGGGGCCGGTCTGGCCCGCCGGGCCCCACCAGTTGTGCTTGCGCGGCAGGAAGTAGATGTTCTCCGGCTTCACGCCGTTGTCCATCCAGTACTGCGCGGCCTCGGTGTCGCGCGGGATATCGCCCTCGCCCTCGAAGACGGTGAAGGCCAGCTTGTCCTTGTCAAGGCCGAGGTACTCCGGGCTGGTGAGGAACTCCCAGCTCCAGGCGATCATTTCCTTCTTGAAGTAGTCGCCCAGGGACCAGTTGCCCAGCATCTCGAAGAAGGTCAGGTGGGACGCATCGCCGACCTCGTCGATGTCGCCGGTGCGGATGCACTTTTGCACGTCGGTCAGTCTGGTGCCAGCCGGATGCTTGCTGCCCAGCAGGTACGGAACCAGCGGGTGCATGCCCGCGGTGGTGAACAGCACGGTCGGGTCATTCTCCGGAATGACGGAGGCGCTGGGGATCACGGCGTGGCCCTTGCTCTTGAAGAAGTTCAGCCACATGGTGCGCAGTTCGCCGGAGGTCATCTTTTTCATGTTCTTTCTCCCTTTCGTTCGCCGCGCTGCGCTTGGCGCGCGGCTTTTTGGCATATAAAAAGCGTCTGCCGTCCGGGGACGAACAGACGCATTCGCGGTACCACTCCGGTTGACGCCTTGCGGCGCCCTCTCTGGCCCATAACGCGGGCGAACGCCCGGCTCCTCGCCGGGGGCTACGCGGAGGGCTGCCCTGTTCCCCATCGCACCGGGCTTGCACCCTCCCCGGCTCGCTTTGGCGCTGGCTATGAACGGACTCTTTCCGCCTCATCGCTTTTGATATCGTAGCCTATTATACCGGCTTTCCCTGTGCTTGTCAAGACGAAAAAGCGGGCTTTGCCACGTATGCACCGGGGCGATCCGGTGCCTGTCGCATGGCATTCTGCGCTGTTTCCGCCCAAGCAAAAACGGGAGCGGCGCGGTTTCCCGCACCGTTCCCGGAAAGAGGGGGGCTTGGCTTCTTATCAGAACTCCGTTTTGACTGTGATGGTCACACCATTGACGGTCTTACCATTCAGAGACTTCGCTGCGTTCGAAATGATGGCCTGATGGTTCTCGGCATCAGGTACGGAGCCGCCGTCTCCCTTGTTAATCGTGGAACCTCTGAAGTGGATACAGAACTGGCCGGGGTAATTATTCGTGGTGATGTCCTGCTGACCATGGGCCTCGCCATAGATCGAGCAGATCACCTGAATCGAAACACCGGAGCCCTGATCCAGGGACAGAATCATCGCTCTGCGAGTATACGGAATCAAAGACGCGGTCGAAACACCGTAAATGCTGCACATCGTCCTTGTATCCGCTGCAGTCAAGGGCTCCGCATCGACGTGCGTAGAACCGGAAGACTGAATGTGAATCTTGAAGGATTTGCCCGTGCTGATGTCAGTGAGCATGACATTTCCCTTGTCCGAATTGGCTTTCGTCAAGCCGTAATTCGTAAGCGTGGTCCGGACGGCGGCCAAAGCCCAGTTCGGATTATAGATGACAGCGTTGTAGGTAAACGACGAATCACTGCTTCCGCCGCTGCTGGCGTTGTACTTCTCGTTCAGCTTGTCCATCGTGGTCTTGCCCACGACGCCGTCCGCGGTGAGGTTGTTATCCTTCTGGAAGCGCTTGACGGCATCCTCGGTCTTGCTGCCGTAGTGGCCGGTGATCTCGGCCGTGTAATACTTGAGCTTGGTGAGGGCCGTCTGGATGAACGTGACGCCGGAGCCGGTGGAGCCGTAGCGGTACGTCGTGGACGCATCGCCGCTGCCGGTGTAGTTCTTGATCTCCTCATCCGTCATCGGGCGCGCATAGCTCTTGCTGATCCAGTAGCCCGCCTTGGTCTGATACCAGCCGGAGACGGAATCCACATAGTAGAACACATCGCCCTTGCTCGCGGTGCCGACGGTCTCTGCGTCGGTGCTCGGGCTGTAGCGCAGGCGCACGCTCGAGCCGGTCACCAGCAGCATGCCCAGAACCTCCTGATCGCCCGTGTTGACGCTGGAGTTTCCGCCCGCCTTGTTGTACTCCGCCTCGGTGATGGTCTCCATCATGTCGGAGCGGATATAGCCCTTGTAGGTGTAGCTGCCGACGGTCACAGACACATAGTACCACTTCACACCGTCAGAGCCAGTGTAGATCTTGGAGATGCGCAGCAGCGTGCCCTGCTTGAGGCTGGCCTTCGCCGCAGAAGACGTGTTCGCGCTGGAGCGCAGGTACACGTTGTTCTTGATCACCTTGCCGTAGGAGCTGTCCGTGGTCACGGTGGTGCCAGAGCCATCGCTGCTGCTGGAGCCGCTGGTGGAACCGCCGCCGGTCAGCGCATAGAGCTTGTTGAGCGTCGCGGTACCCGCCACGCCGTCCACAGTCAGGTTGTTGGCCTCCTGGAACTTCTTGACGGCCTGCTTGGTCAGCGAGCCGAAGCTGCCGGTGATGTCGCCATAGTAGTACTTGAGGGACTTGAGGCGGGTCTGCAGGTCAGTGACCTTCGTTCCCTTATCGCCCTCACGCAGCGACGAGCCCGTCGTTCCGGCAGGCGTGCTGCCCGATCCCTCCACGGCACTGGCAATGGCCGCGAGTGTCGTCTTGCCCGCAACGCCGTCCTGAGGCAGGCCGCGGGACTTCTGGAACTTCTTGACGGCCGCCTGGGTCATCGTGCCGAAGTGGTTGGTAATGTCGCCGTAGTAGAAGCCCAGCGTCGTCAGGTTCTCCTGCAGGTCGCCGACCTCCTTGCCGGTGGAACCGAGCTTGAGGCCGGAAGCGCTGCTGCCGGAGCCGCTGACGGAGCCGCCAGCCTTTTCCACCGCCGCAGCGATCGCCGCAAGGGTGTTCGCGCCGGCTACGCCGTCGGCCGACAGGCCGTTCTTCTTCTGGAAGTCCTTGACGGCCGCTTCGGTCTTCTCGCCGAAGTTGCCGGTGATTTCAGCATAGTAGTAGCCCAGCTGCTTGAGGTCCGTCTGGAGCTGGGAGACCTTGGTGCCCTGGCTGTTGAGCTTCAGCACGGAGCCCGTCGTCGAGGCGACGGTGCTGCCGCCCTTCCTGGCCACGGCCGCGGCGATGGCGTCGAGCGTCTTCTTGCCCGCGACGCCGTCCACGGTCAGGCCGTTCTCCTCCTGGAAGCGCTTGACGGCGGTTTCGGTCTTCTCGCCGAAGTTGCCGGTGATCTGCGCCCAGTAGAAGCCCAGCGTCGTCAGGTCGGTCTGCAGGGCGCTGACCTCCTTGCCGGTGGAGCCCAGCTTGAGGCCGGAGCTGCCGGAGGACGAGGAGCTGCCCTGCGCGTTGTACACCGCGTCGATCTTGGCCAGCGTCGTGGGGCCGGCGACGCCGTCGGCGGTCAGGCCGTACTTCTCCTGGAACGCCTTGATGGCGGCGACGGTCTTCGGGCCGCAGTTGCCGGTCAGCTCGGCGGAGTAGAAGCCGAGCTTCTGCAGCTTGGTCTGCAGGTCCTTGACGGCGGAGCCGCTGGAATTGAGCTTGATGTAGGTGCTGTCCGAGGTGCTCGCGCTGGCCTTGCGCTCGGCGGCGGTGAAGGTGCCCACCTTCTTGCTGGGCAGATTGCCGTTGCTGACACTGAAGGCCTTCTTGGCCTGGTCCGCACTCAGTATCTTGATATACGTCGTGTTTCCGTCATTCTGGCAGGCCCAGCCGGTGGCGATTTCGCCGTCGGCCGCGCGGTACTTGATCTGCACAAAGGTCATGCTGCCGCTCGTCCTGGACGAGGTCACATACACGCATGCACCCTTGACGATGTTGTCAATGATGGTCGCGTTGGTCGATGCCGACTCACGCACGCGGATCTTGTCCTGCGTCTGACCATACACCTTGCTGTAGCTGGCCGCGCTGGCCAGCGGAACAGCAACGAGCATGACCAGCACGCACGCGAGTGCGAGCGCGGTCAGGCATCGGGAGATCCTGTTCTTTGTCACGGTCAATACCCCTCTTTCGTGCCGCCGCGGGCTTTCCGGGGCGGGCTGGTTCCGGCGGCTGATTCGCCCGAAGGCATGGGTGCAGCCGTCCATTCATGTCACCATGCCTAGATTTTATTACAGAACTGTTAATTTGTCAACGGTAATTACGCATTCAATTTATGGAATTGTCATTTTTCTGCGGGTTTTCTTCACAGTTTTCGGTGTTTTCGGGCAGCTCGAGCCGTTTTCTGGGCACGAAGCCGGAAAAAACCGTATCGCCCTCATGGGATTCGAGGGTCAGCTTGCCGCCCAGCTGCGTGAGCGTCTGGCTGACGATGAACAGGCCCATCCCCTGCCCCGTTGCCTTGGTGGTGAAGCCCGGCTCAAAGATCCTCGCGCGGGTGGCCTCGTCGATGGCTGGTCCGTTGTTGCGCACGGAGAAGAACCAGCTGCGCAGATCCTCCCCCAGCACCAGCTCCACCGTCGGGCGCGTGCCCTCCGGCAGCACCGCGGCGCAGCAGGCGTCCAGCGCGTTGTCGATGAGGTTGGCCAGAACGCGGCAGATCTCCCAGGCAGGCATCAGCGCATCGTCCCATTTGGCGGCGATGGAGAGCTTGAGCTCCGCACCGCGGCGCTCCGCCTCCACGACCTTCGCCTGAATCAGCGCATTCACGGCGGGGCAGGCGGTGCGCATCATGCGGCTGACGCGCTGCATGTCGCCGTAGATCTTGTCCATGTAGGCCATGGCCTCCTGCGGCTCGTCCATCTCGATGAGGCTGTAGACGACCTGCAGGTGATTCATGAAGTCATGCCGCTGCGCGCGCATCTCGCGGTTGAGGTCCTCCAGCTGGCCGTACGCCTCCTCCAGCTCCTGGGTCTTCTGCACCATGCGCAGGTTGGTAATCGACGCGCCGATGTCGGTCAGCGCGCCCCAGCCCACGATGGTGACGCACAGCAGCGTCGTCATGCGCGCCAGGCTCGCCTCCACGCCGGAGCTGAGCATCCGGTTGACCAGCACGACCATCGCCAGCCCCGCCACAATCTCCAGCACATTGACGGTGATGGAGATAAACGCGGCCTTCTTCACCTTGACCTGATCGCGCATCTGGTCCCGGGACAGTTTCAGTTTCATAGCCCTCCTGATGGGGAATCCCCCGCCCGCAGCGTTGGCGGACGCCATAACTCAAAAATCCCATGCAGCCGCACGGAAAGCGGGCTGCACGGGATCTTCATTCGCCTGAATTATTCGTGAAGCGAAGCCGGATACACGCCGCTTTCATGCAGCTTGGCAAGATCGGCCTGCACCGTCGGCTTGTCCTCCTTGTAGGTGACGCCGAACCAGCGCGCATCCGTGGTGAGCACCTTGACGGTCAGCTCGCCGCTATGCATCAGCGTATCGACAAACACAGGCAGCAGGCACTCGGCCTTGATCGCGTCCGGCGCGAGGCTCCTGAGGAAGGCGTCGAAGTACGCCTCGAGCTTGCTGAAAATCCAGGGCGTGAAGCACCAGAAGTTCATGCTGACCGGGCCCTCGGGATCGAGCAGCTCGCCCGGCTCGCCCTTGTCGATGTCGCGGATTTCGCCGTTCTCGCACAGCTTGATTTTGAGCGTCTCCACCACCTGGGTGAGGTTGCCGTTGTCATCGGCCTTGCACACGCCGCGGGAGACGGTGCCGTTCTTGGAGACGGTATTTTTGAGCATATAGCCGACCATGGCCGCCTCGTGCTCGGAGGCCATCTTCTGCAGATGGTCATACGCGGTCCTGAACGCGGAGACGCCGTAGTAGTCATCCGCATTGAGCACGCAGAACGGCTGATGAATCACGTCCTTGGCCACGAGCACGGCATGCACCGTGCCGAAGGGCTTGGTGCGCTCGGCCGGGATCTGATAAAAGGAAGGAACGCTAGAGAAATCCTGGAAAACGTAGTCCACCTTGACTTTTTTGGCGATGCGGTCGCCGCAGATACCGGCAAGCAGCTCCTGCATGCCCGGCTTGATGACGAACACCACATGGTCAAAGCCCGCGCGGATCGCGTCATAGATGGAGTACTCCATCAGGATCTCGCCGTTGGGACCGAGGCCATCCACCTGCTTGTTGCCGCCGTAGCGGGAGCCCATGCCGGCAGCCATGATCAAAAGCGTCGCGCCCATAAATCATCCTCCTTCGATATGAGAAAATGTGTCTCCATATATTATACAGGATTTGCCTGCCGGCTTCAAGGGATAATCGCGCTTTTCACAAAAACTTGACTTTCGTTCAGCCTTGCGCGACAATAGGAGCAGACATCGCGGCCCGGGAGCATATTCTGGGATGCGGCGCAGGCAAAGGAGGGTTATATATGAAGGTTCTTCTCATCAACGGCAGCCCGAACGAGCGCGGCTGCACGCACGAAGCGCTCAGCGAGGTCGCCTCGGCGCTCGCGGAAAGCAGCGTTCAAAGCGAGATCCTGCACATCGGTCGGGGCCCCGTGCGCGGCTGCATCGGCTGCGGCGGCTGTGCGCGCAGCGGCAGGCAGCGCTGTGTGTTCAGAGATGACCTGGTGAACACGGCGCTTGAGAGGATGGAGGACTGCGACGGCCTGGTGATCGGCTCGCCGGTGCATTACGCCTCCGCGGGCGGAAGCATCACCTCTTTCATGGACAGAATGTTCTATGCGGGCGGCGCGTCCATGCGCGGCAAGGTCGGCGCGGCGGTAGTCAGCGCCCGGCGTGCGGGCACGACCGCTGCGCTCGACCAGCTGCACAAGTACTTCTTCATTTCCGGCATGCCCATCGCGCCGAGCCAGTACTGGCCCATGGTGCACGGCAGCACGCCCGCCCAGGTCCGCCAGGACGAGGAGGGCCTGCAGATCATGCGCATGCTCGGCCGGAACATGGCCTACATGATCCGCGCCTTCGCTCTCGCGCGGACGCAGGGGATTCTGCCGCCCGCGCCGGAAGCCGAAAGAAAGCGCACGAATTTCATCCGCTGAACCGCCTCTGTGATATAGACGGAGACGGGGCCGCGTTTGTTTCACGGAATTTCAGTTTTTTGAAAAAAAGGGTTGGACGCCCACCCCGGCGCGTCCGGTTGCCAAGCCGGCTTTGTTATGGTATACTGACAGCAAATCTGCATCCGCAAGGGGGTATTCCCGATGAAACGCATCCTGATCGCGCTGCTCTGCTGCCTCACGCTGCTTCTCGCCGCCCCTGCACTCGGCGAGGAGGCGCCCATGCGCGTCTATACGCTCTCCGGTCCGACCGGCATCGGCATGGCCGGCATCATGGAGGGCAACGAGGGCGCCTATGAATTCACGCTGTGCAGCGCCGCCAACGACATTGTCGCGGCGATCGCCAGCGGCAGCGCGGACGTCGCTGCCTGCCCGACCAACCTCGCCGCCACGCTCTATCAGAAGACCAGCGGCGCGGTGCAGCTGCTCGCGCTCAACACGCTCGGCGTGCTGCATGTGGTCACCGCGGACGAGAGCATCCAGTCCGTGCAGGACCTCGCGGGCCGCACGGTCTACGCGACCGGCCAGGGCTCCGTGCCGGAGTATGCGCTCAGCTACATTCTCGAGCAGAACGGCCTGACGGGCAGCGTGACGGTCGAATACGTCGCCGAGCACAGCGAGCTGGCGACGATGCTCGCCGCGGGCCGCGCACAGATCGGCGTGCTGCCCGAGCCGCACGTCACCAGCGCGCTCATGCAGAACGAGAGCCTGCGCGCCGCGCTCGATGTGACGGCGCTGTTTGAGGAAGCCGCCCGCGTGGACGGCAAGGAGGACATGGTGCTCTCCATGGGCTGCGTGATCGTGCGCCGCGCCTACGCTCAGGAGCACCCGGAGGCCCTCGCGCAATTCATGGCCGACTACGCCGCCTCCGTCGAGATGGTCAACGCGGATGTGAGCGGCGCGGCGCAGCTGGTGCAAAAGCACGGCATCCTGCCCAAGGCCGCCGTCGCCGAGCGCGCCATCCCGAACTGCCACATCGTCTTCATCACCGGCGAGGCCATGCGCGCGCAGATCGAGCCGCTCTATCAGCTGCTGTACGACGCGAACCCCGCCTCCGTCGGCGGCGCGATGCCGGACGACGCGTTCTACTATGTCCCGTAAGCCCCTGCGCCCGCGCTTGACAGCCTGCCTGCAGCGCGCGGGCGTTTTCGCATTCTATCTGACCGTCTGGGCGGTGCTCGCGCGCCTGGTAAACCAGGAGCTGCTGCTCCCTTCGCCCGGCGCGGTTCTGGGCAAACTCCTTTCGCTTCTGCCGCAGGCCGCCTTCTGGCGCACGCTGCTCGCGACGCTGCTGCGCACCGCGCAGGCTTACCTGCTGGGTCTCGCCGCGGCCATTCTCCTTGCGGGGCTGTGCTGCCGCTTCCGCGCGATGGAGCTGCTCCTCTCCCCGCTGCTCTCCGCCGTGCGCGCCACGCCCGTGACCTCGTTCATCGTGCTGGCGCTCGTGTGGCTCTCCAACCGGCGTGTGCCGGTGCTCACGGGCTTCCTGATGACGCTGCCCATCGTCTATTCAGCGCTATATCAGGCCATCCGCGCGGTCGATTCCGATCTGCTGGAGATGGCGAAGGTCTATCGCCTCGGGCGCCTTGGCACGCTGCGCCATGTCGTCGTGCCGTCCGTGCTGCCCGCGTTCGCAGAGAGCTCGCTGGCTGCCGTCGGGCTTTGCTGGAAGGCGGTCGTCGCGGCGGAGGTCATCGGCGTGCCGAAGCTGGCCGTGGGCAGTCGCCTGTATGAGGCGAAGATCTACCTGGAGACCGACAGTCTGCTCGCCTGGACGCTGACCATCGTGCTGCTGAGCGTCGCGCTCGAAGCGCTGCTGCGCCATCTCGCCTCGCGCCTGATGAAGGAGGCCCGCCATGCTTGAGCTGAAGGACGTCACCATGTGCTACGGCGACAAGACGGTCTTCTCCGGCCTGTCGCTGCGGCTTGACACGCCCGGGCGCTATGCCGTGCTGGGCGCATCGGGCTGCGGCAAGACGACGCTGCTCCGCCTGATCGCCGGACTCCAAAAACCGACCAGTGGTCGGATTGTCGTCGATCCCGCCATCCGCATGTCGCTTTGCTTTCAGGAGGACCGTCTTTTGCCATGGCGGACCGCGCTGCAGAACGTGGCACTGGCCTGTCCCGGCAAAGATGCAGAGGAAACCGCCCGCACATGGCTCGCCCGTGTGGGCCTTGAGGCGGAGTGCGGCGCGATGCCCGACGCCCTCTCCGGCGGCATGAAGCGGCGCGTCGCGCTGGCCCGCGCGCTGGCGATGGACGCGCCGGTGCTGCTGCTGGACGAGCCGTTCCGCGCGCTCGATGAGCGGACGCACGAGGCGATGCTCGCGCTCATCAAGGAACAGACCGCCGGTCGGCTGCTCGTTCTGGTGACGCACGATCCCCGCGACGCGGAGGGTATGACGCCCGTTCGGCTCTGAAAAGCGCACTGACCGGGCAGCGTTTCCACGAATTTCAATCGACAAATCGCGCCCGTGCATGTATAATGGCACTGCGGCATCGCGCCGCAGACTGCATTTTGGGAGGCTCATCATGCCCGCATCCTACGTTCATCAGTGCGTCGCGGACGCCGCCTGCGACGACCTTTCCCTCTATACCGAACCGGCGCTGCGCAGCGCCGTGCGCGCCGGAAGCGAGGGGCCGGACCCCTTCTTCTATTCCCTGCTCTCCCTGCCGGGCAAGACCGTCGCGCCGAAGCTCGGCTCCGTGCTGCACACGCAGAAGACCGACGATTTCATGCTCGCCCTGTGCGATACCTGCGCCGGCAGCGCGCTCACCCGCGCCTACGCCTGCGGCTTCATCACCCACTACGCGACGGACACCACGTTCCATCCGTTCGTCTACGCGCATTCGCTGACCGACGACGGCGCCTATTCCAGCACGCTGCACTGCACGCTGGAGCATCAGTTTGAGACGATGCTCTACCGCCGTCAGGGCCACGCGGCCGGTCTGCCGGTGCAGATGGCGGGCATTGCCGCGCTGCGCAACGAGGAACGCACGCAGATCGCCGCGGCGCTTGCCCAGGCGGTCAACCGCATCTTTCCGGAGCTGTCCGTCAGCACCGCACGCGTCCGGCGCAGCTTCGACGACGCGGTAAGCCTGTGCGCGCTGCTGCGCTCGGAAAGCGGCAAAAAGTTCAACGCGATGGGCACGCTGCTGCATCCGGTGCACCTTGACCGCGCGCTGCACGCGCACATGATGCCCACACAGCCGCCCGCCACCGACATCGCCAACGACGCGCATGAGCGCTGGTCCTCCATCTGGACGCCGGACGCGGCCCGCTTTGACAGCTTTGACGACCTGTTTGCCGCCGCGCGTGCGCGCGCCGCCGAGCTGGTGCAGGCCGCCGACGGCTACATGGCCGGGCGGGTGAGCTATGCCTCGCTGCGCGCGATGCACGGCGGGGCCAGCTACGACTCCGGCATGAGCTGGCAAACCTCCTGTGCGCCGTCCCAGGCGCCGGGCGTGCGCAAAAAAGCGGGCAGTGCCCGCTCCCACTTCCGAACCGCTTGAGCAATCATTGTCTCCCGGTGCTCGCTGCACGTTGCCTTGACGCAATTCCCCATACAGCAACAAGCGGGCCGTGCCCGCTCCCACTTCCGAACCGCTTGAGCAATCATTGTCTCCCGGTGCTCGCT
>CAMENN010000020.1 GCA_945928315.1 uncultured Clostridia bacterium | reverse complement strand
GATGATGGCCCAGCCGGTCGTCAGCGCGATGGGCTTCCTCTACGACAGCGAGCACGCGAAGATCGAGGCGGCGTGCCGCCAGAACGTGGCGAACGCGGTCTCGCGCACGGTGGCCTCCGGCAAGAAGCTGAGCGAGGCCGTCGCCAGCGGACAGCTTCAGGGCCAGCTGCGCTCCTTTCTCTATGAGCGCACCAAGCGCCGCCCGGTCGTGATGATCAACCTCATCGAGGTGGATTAAGGGAAAGCCTGCTTAAAACCGCGCGAAGCGAAGAAGGGCCCAGGGGCAATGTCCCTGGTGGGTTCAAGGGGCGAAGCTCCTTGTGGGGTTTGGGGCAAAGCCCCAACGTCTCCTCGGTTTCATGTTTACCGTATATTCCAAACTCCCGATTTGCCGTTGTCGCCGAAGGCGGTCTACGGCGGCGAAAGTGCAAAGTAACAATCAAGGCCGCTCTCCGGCTAACCGGGGAGCGGCTTTCCATATTTTTCCAAAACCGTGAAACATTTCCCCGTTCTCTCTCGTCCTGTATATAAAGAACATGAAATCAGACTGCTCTCAATAAAACCGGGCTGTTCGATCTCCAACCGTCAGGTAACGCTTCGCTCCCTGACTGCTTTTTCTTTGATCGCTTCGCGATATGGGAACGTTAGGGGCCTCGCCCCTAAAACCCCGCCTGGGACCGGAGCCTGCCGCCCGCGGTGCGGGAAACAGGCAGGCGGAGCGTCGGAAATCGCAAGGAGTGCCGTTTACGGCGCGACTATGCGAGTTTCCCGGGTCCCCGGACCCCTTCTTCGCTTCGCGCTTATAGCTCGTTTTATCTGAGAAGAGAAACAGGAGGAGTCCGCCATGAAAACCCGAATCACCGCCCTGCTCACCCTCTGCTTCGCGCTGCTGTGCGGCTGTGCGCTGGCGTTCGACCTGTCGCCCTATGCGCTGAGCGACGGCAGTGCGGTCTGCCCCGTCAGCCGGAACGCGTGGGTGGAGGTTGCCCGCGGCGAAACGGCTTTCCGCGTCGCGCTGCATACGCCCGAGGGCATCACCCGTGCCGGACAGCGTGCGGCGGACGGCGATGTGCTCAGCCCGTTTGCCACACCCGGCGGCACCATCGGCTTCTTCCGCACGGAGGCAGTCGTCGAAAACGGAACGGAGCGCCAGCTTCTGCTGTGGAAGCCGGACGGCTCCTTCACCGAGCCGGTTGCGCTCGATCAGCAGCTCAAATCCCTGCGCTGTGCGGGCGAGGCCGTCGCGGGCTATCATGACGGCACGCTGCATCTTCTCGACCTGCACGGCCGGGAATTTGGAAGGGTGCGCGTAGACGACGATGAGGACGTGTCCGGCTATCTGCGCGGCATCGTCGCGGACGGGGACGGCTTCCTCGCCGCGGTCTTCGCGGAGGATAAGCGGCAGGGCGTAAACGGCGTGTTTATCGTGTCCGTCGGCGGAGACGGGCGCGAGAGATGGCGCTCGTTCCTGCCGGTCGGCCTCAACAACACCTATGCAGCGCTGACCGGCGACGGAACGGGCGGCGCGTACTTCATGAAGGCGGACGACGGCGATTACAGGACGGGAAGGATGGTCGCCATCGACGCGACCGGCACGCCGCGCTGGGAGAAGACCGTTGCGCTGGACGGGCTGATCATGAGCAGCGCGATCCTCGGCTGGGACGGCAGGGCGGTCACCGTGGACGCGCGCGGCGTGTCGAAGTCGAAGGGCGTGTATGACGTCGTGCATCTGCGCATCAGCCCGGAGGGGACGCTGCTCTCCGCGACGGCGAGGGACTTTTCCTGCCGCCCGGATTACAGCTTTACGCTGCGGCGCGCGGCTGAGGACGGCGCGATCTTTGCGGAATCGGAGGCGGGGTATCTGGATACGAAGGGGACGAAGCATGTGCTTGTGCCGGTCGATGCCCTGCCGGAGATCGCTGCTCCGAATGTTATCGTCAAATAAAAGGAAAAACCGCTGCATCCCCTTACATTCCGGTTTACACATCGCCCGCCTGATGATATAATGTGAACGCAATTTTGAAAAATGAAGGGATCATCAGATGGACAACACGCTTCCCGTCATTCACGTCATCAACGGCCGCCAGAAAAAGCTGCTGCAGGGCCATCCCTGGGTCTACGGCAACGAAATCGAGCGCGTCGAGGGCGAGCCGCAGGACGGCGGCCTCGTCACCGTCGTCGACTTCCGCGGCCGCTATATGGGCACCGGCTTCTACAACAGCCGCTCGCTGATCACCGTCCGCCTGCTCACCCACCGCAGCGAGGAGATCACCGACGCGCTCATCGCCTCCCGCGTCGCTGCCGCGTGCGCCTATCGCCGCTTCGTCATGCAGCGCCCCGGCACCGACTCCTGCCGCCTCATCTACGGCGAGGCCGACCGCCTGCCCGGCGTCATCGCCGACCGCTTCGGCCCGGTGATCGTGCTGCAGGTCCTCGCGCTGGGCATGGAGCGCTATACGCAGGTCATCGCCGACGCGCTCGTTGAGGCTGAGCAGCCCGCGTGCCTCCTGCTCCAGAATGACGACGCCATCCGCCGCAAGGAGGGCATGGAGTGCTTCACGAAGGTGCTCCACGGCGCGCTGCCGGAGGAGGTTGTCATCAGCGAGAACGGCATCCGCCTCTCCGTGGACGTCATGGGCGGGCAGAAGACCGGCTACTTCCTCGACCAGAAGGACAACCACCTCTTCCTGCGGCAGTTCTGCAACGGCGCCCGCGTGCTCGACTGCTTCTCCTACATCGGCGGGTTCGCGCTCAATGCCGTGGCGGGCGGCGCGCGCGAGGTGACCGCCGTGGACATCAGCGAGGACGCCGTCTCCCGCATCCGCCGCAACGCGCAGCTCAACAGCATGCAGGTGGAGGCCGTCTGCGCGAACTGCTTTGACTACCTGCGCGCGCAGGTGAAGGCCGGGGAGCGCTACGACGTCGTCGTGCTCGACCCGCCCGCCTTCACCAAGGCCCACGCCAACATGGCCAACGCCTGCCGCGGCTACAAGGAAATCGCCCTCTCCGCGATGCGCCTGCTCCCCGCCGGCGGCGTGTTGGCGACGCACTCCTGCTCCTATCACATGCCCGAGGACGTGTTCGTGAACACCGTGCTCTCCGCCGCGCAGGACCTCCACCGGCAGGTGCGCGTGATCACCCTGCGCCGCCAGGACATCGACCACCCCGTGCTCGCGGGCTATCCCGAGAGCCACTATCTCAAGAGCCTCTGGCTGCAAATGCTCGATTGACGAAAATGTGCGCTGATTGAGCGGAAATTTCCTTGACTTTTTCCAATTTTTGTAGATAATGGGAGACATAACACCACACTGTCAATACAGGAGGACAAAACCATGAAGAAGGCGCTTTCCCTGCTTCTGGCGCTGGCGCTCTGCCTGTGCCTGACCTGCACCGCTCTGGCTGAGGTGACGTTCACGAGTATCGCCACGATGAGCGATGGTCGGTTCATTTACGATTCCAGCCTGATCCGCGTGCAGCAGAACGACGGCTATCACGTGCTGCGCATCGACGGCACGGACGTAACCGGCGAGGCGTACAGCAGCAATTTCACGTATGCGTATGGCTACGTCTGCGCTGCGCTCGCGAACGGCGGCCTGAACAGCTCCGGCGTGTTCGACGAGCAGGGCAATCTCCTCGTCCCGTACCAGTACGGCGTCGTGGACATCCTGAGCAAGGACTGGGTGGTCGCCATCAAGATCTCCGAGACCAGCAGCACGGACTACGATTACACCGCTTCGAGCGACAACACCAAGCACTTTGTCATCGACAGCGTGGACATCTACAACCTGACGAAGGGCGCGTGCGTCGGGACGCTTGCGCGCGATGGCTACAAGGATGCGGACGATGCGTACAACGTCATCAACATCGAGGACCGCAAGGGCGTGATCACCTCCTATGATGCGGACTTCAACGCGCTGGGCACGGTGAAGTATTCCTTCGACGACGACTATGCGACGCCGGAGTACACCACATACCGCGAGAACGGACGCTACGGCATCAAGGACGCGGCGGGCAACATCGTTATGGAGCCGTCCTACTCCTCCATTGATGCGTTCTACGGCGACTACGCCACCGTGTACAACGGTGAGAAATACGGCCTCATCAACACAAAGGGTGAGCTGGTGCTGCCGACGCAGTTCGACCGCATCCGCCGCAACTACTACGGTCCGTACGACAAAAAGACCGGCAGCGACAGCTATGAGGCGGCGGGCTACTTCTGCGTGCTGAGTGACGGCAAGGTCGGCTTCGCGAACATGGATGGCGAGGTCACCTGCGAGCCGCGCTATTCCGAGAAGATCATGGATCTGTACGGCGCCTCCGCGCTGTACACCGACATGGAGAATAACCGCCATCTGCTCGCTGCGGACGGCAACGACGTGGTGGTCGATTACAAGAGCATTCTGGGCCTGGAGGGCGCTTCCGGCATGCTCTTCAAGGTGTATGACGGCAACGGCTACGGCGTGATCGACTGGCATGGCGAGCTGGTGTTCCCGTGCGAGTATGACAGCATCAACATGTCCGGCGACGGCGCGTACCTGCTCGTGCGCAAGGACTACAAGTCCAGCTATGAGCTGTTCTCCGTGGACTACGGCCTGGGAACCGCGGCGACCGCGCAGACCGCTGCCGCCGCCCAGGGCGCGGCGAATGCCCGCTCGGCGATCAGCAGCCTGACGAGCGGCACGCAGGAGCAGCAGGCCCCGGCGGTTGAGGTCCCGGTGCAGACCACCTCCGGCCTGACGGACGCGAAGGTGATCGTGGGTTCGGTCATCACGCTGCTGGAGGCGGATGCCGCGGCGAACAAGCTGACCATCACGATGCTGCTGGACGACGTGCTGGTGCTGACGGACAACGCGAGCGTGCAGACGATCGTCACGAGCGTGAAGACGCTGATCGAGGCGGACGCTGCGGCGAACGCGGCCTCCGCGGTGACGCTGCTGCGCTCGGTGGAGACGCTGCTGTAAGCATAAGGCAAAGACAGAAACGAGGCTGTCCCGAAAGGGACAGCCTCGTTTGCGGTATGATACTGCTCTCAAATAGAACCGGGCTGTTCGATTACCGACCGTCAGGGATCGCTTCGCTCCCTGACTGCTTTTTTCTTTGATCGCTTCGCGATGGGAAACGATGGGGGCCTTACCCCCATACCCATGCCTGAGGGACACAGTCCCTCAGACTCCCTTCTTCGCTTCGCGCTTATTGCTCGTCTTATCTGAGAAGAGTATCAGAACCCCTCCGTCACCCGCACATCCTCCGTCTTCACCTTTGCCCAGTCGAACACGCGCACCAGCGCCTCGAGGTCCATCGGCCGGGCCTCCGGCAGGATGCCGCAGGCGAAGGCGAGCATGCCCAGGATCTCCTGCGGCGTGTGGCGCCTGGCCAGCGCGGTCAGGTCGAGGTCGCGGTCGCGCTTGGCGAGGCGGCGGCCTGCGCTGTCCGTGAGCAGCGGGATGTGATAAAACTGCGGGACGTCGTAGCCAAAGGCGCGGAAGAGCTCGATCTGGCGCGGCGTGGAAAAGAGAATGTCCCGCCCGCGCACCACCTGCGTGACGCCCGAGAGCGCATCGTCCACGACCACCGCCAGCTGATAGCCCCACAGGCCGTCCGAGCGGCGGATGATGTAGTCCCCGCAGTCGCGCGCGAGCTGCTCGGCAAACGGGCCGTAGTGCCCGTCCGTGAAGCCGACCGTCTCATCCGGCACGCGCAGGCGCAGCGCCGGGCGGCGGGTCGCCTCGCGCGCGGCGATCTCCTCCGGGGTCAGGCGCGCACAGGTGCCGGGATAGACCGGCTCGTGATCGCCCAGATTCGGGGCCTGCGTGGCGTGCAGCTGCGTGCGCGTGCAAAAGCACGGATACACCCGGCCCATCGCGCGCAGGCGGTCCAGGTGCTGCCGGTAGATGTCTCCGCGCTCGCTCTGGAAAAGCGGCGGCTCGTCCCAGTGAAAGCCGAGCCAGGTCAGGTCCTCGATGCAGGCCGCGGCGAGGCTGCGCGGGCAGCGCGGGATATCGACGTCCTCGATGCGCAGCAGGAACCGTCCGCCCGCGCTGCGCGCGCTCAGGTAGGCGAGCATCGCGCACAGCACGTTGCCCAGGTGCAGCCGTCCGCTGGGCGTGGGGGCGAAGCGCCCGGTGACGCGGCTCACGCGTCCATCAGCGGCGTGCGCGGGCCGCTGCTCTTTCTGGCGCCCTCGGGCGCGAGCAGCTCGATTTCCAGCTTCTGGAAGCGGATCGGCTCGGTGAAGTGCTCCTTCGTATAGAACGTGCGGCCGAACTTTTCAAACTCCCGGTTGTGCTTGGGCAGCTGGATCGGGCGCTGCACGTCGAAGCGGCGGCAGATCTCCACGAACGCGGCCTCGATGTCCCCGTCCTCGATCTCGACCGTCTCGCTGCGCTCGATGCGGTGGTTGTTGATGATGCGGCCCCAAAGGCGGCTTTTTTCCATGCGGATTCCCCCGGTTTCTTTGACTTGACGCAAGAAATGCGCTATAATGTGCAAGGATCAACAAGATTGTAACGGATAGCGAGGATTTTGTAAAGGCATGCGGATGACACTTTGCCCGCTGTTTTCCGGTTCGAGCGGAAACAGCATCTTTTTGTCCTGCGGCGGCGTGCGGCTGCTGGTGGACGCGGGGATGAGCGCCGCGCGCGAGGAGGCCGCGCTGCGGGAGATCGGCGTGGATGTGCGCGAGCTGGACGGCGTGCTGGTGACCCACGAGCATGTGGACCACGTGCGCGGGCTGGGCGTGCTCTGCCGCAAGTATGGCCTGCCGGTCTACGCCAACGAGGGCACCTGGCAGGGGATTCTCGAGAAGGAATCGGGCATTCCGGCGCGCTGCGTGCGCACGTTCTATACCGGGGAGGACTTCTACATCGGCGGCGTTGATGTGCGCCCGTTCGCCATCCCGCACGACGCGAACGAGCCGGTGGGCTTTGCCTTCTCCTGCCAGGGCATGCGCTGCGGCGTGGCGACGGACATCGGCCACATCAGCAGTGGCTGGATGGACGCGGTGTCGGGCTGCCAGGCGCTGGTGCTGGAGGCCAATCACGACGTGGAGATGGTGGAGCGCGGGCCGTATCCCCAGCGGCTGCGCCGGCGGATTCTGGGGCGCAACGGACACCTGTGCAACGCGGATTGCGCGAAGGCGCTGCTGGAGCTGGCGAAAAAAGGCACCCGTGCAGTCAGTCTTGCGCACCTTTCTGCTGACAATAATTTACCGGAACTGGCATATAATACGGTGTGTGAGGCGCTTTCGGGCGCGGGCTACGCCGTGGGCAGCGACATCAGCGTGACCGTGGCGCGGCGCGACCGCGTCTCGGACATGCTGATTTTAGAGGGAGAAGAGGCCGACGCCGTTTGAGCGCGGCACGGAAGGAGGCGCTTCCTTGGAGGAAAAGATCACGCTTTGTCTGACGGGCGAGGCCGCGCAGGAGCTGCTGCGCCTGTCGGATTCGCTCGGATTCACGCCGGAGATGACGGCGGAATACGCCATCCGGCTGGTGGCCGCGTGCGCGCGCGAGGGGCTGATTGCCGATACGCCGCTGCGCGCCTGGCCGCAGGACGTGCGCGGGGAGGCGCAGGCGCTGCGCGGCACGGGCACGGGCGGCAAGGTGCTCGCCTTCGCGCGCAGAGAGCGCGCGGGTGAGGAATAATCCGCGCGGCTTTGGTGCATCCTGCTCCCTGAAAGGAGTGGATCACATGGATCGTTTATCCCTGGTGCTGGTCATCATCGGCGCCATCAACTGGGGCTTGATCGGGCTGTTCCAGTTCGACCTGGTTGCCTTCCTCTTCGGCGGACAGGGCGCGATGATCTCGCGCATCCTCTACGCCATCATCGGCGCGGCCGGACTGTGGAGCATCTCCCTGCTGTTTGACCGCGAGCACAGCCATGCGCACACCGCCGACAGCGTGAGCGCGTGAGGATGCGCTGAAGCTTTTCTGCCCCGCTCTGCCCCGGGCCATGCGCCCCGGCTGAGCGGGGCAAAATTTTACTCAAAAACCAGGTGTTATCCCCTGTCGCAACGGTTGATGATGGTGTATAATAAGATGACTTGATCTGTAAACGGAGGGACGCCTGTGAGCTCGGTGACTGAACAAATTTCCGCGATTCTGTGGAACATCACGCACAGGCCGCGCCTGGTGGATGCCGTGGACATCCTGCTGCTCACGTTCATCATCTACACGCTGCTCAACCACACCCGCCAGACCCGCATCTCCCAGATCATCAAGGGCATCGTCATCCTGCTGGCGGCGACCTGGGTCAGCGACCTGATCGGCATGCGCACGATCCACGCGCTGCTCAGTTGGGTGATCAACGCGGGACCGGTGCTGCTCATCGTGCTCTTCCAGCCGGAGATCCGGCGCATTCTCGAGGAGCTGGGCACGACCTCGCTGTTTGATTCGACCTCGCGCATGCAGGAGCTGAGCAACACGGAGCTGATCATCGACGAGATGATCCTCGCGCTCGAGCACATGGCGCGCCGGCGCGTGGGCGCGCTGATCGTCATCGAGCAGAAGACCCGCCTCAACGACGTCATTTCCACCGGCACCATGGTGGACGGCGTCATCTCCCAGCCGCTGATTGAGAACATCTTCGAGCCGAATACCCCCCTGCACGACGGCGCCGTCGTGGTGCGCGGGGACCGCGTCGTCGCCGCGGCATGTCTGCTGCGCCTGTCGGATACCACGGGCGTGGGCCGCGACCTGGGCACCCGCCACCGCGCGGGCCTGGGCGTGAGCGAGGTCTCCGATGCCACCGTGTTCATCGTCTCCGAGGAGACGGGCATCATCTCCATGGCCAAGGACGGCCATCTGGTCCGGCATCTGGACGAGGCGTCCCTCCATCAGATTCTGCAGGGCATCTACGAGAAGAAGGACGAAAAGGACGGCCGCCTGGCCGCGTCCCTGCTCCATTTCAAGCAAAGGAGGCGAGCCGCCCGTGATGAACAGCCGACCGACAAAAAAGCCTGACGCCCCCCGCGGCCCGTTCCGCGAGCTGCGCAGGGCGATCAGCCGCATCCTCGGCAGCCGCGCCTTTCTCATGGCGCTCTCGCTGCTGACGGCCGTCGTCTTCTGGAGCATCCTCGTCGCCTCCGACGGCACGCTCACCCGCGAAAAGACGTTTCAAAACGTCGCCGTGAGCGTCACCGGCGAATCGACGCTCAAGAGCCGGGGCTATATCGTCATGGACGATCTGGACTCGCTCATCTCCGGCGTGAAGCTGACCGTGGAGGTCACCCAGAGCAACTACAGCCGCGTGAGCGGCACCTCCTACAACCCGCACATCGATCTGACGCAGGTCACGGGCGAGGGAGAGAACGTGCTGAACGTCGCATTTTCCAGCCAGCTTTACGGCCCGGTCGTCTCCTGTGAGCCGTCGAGCGTCAGGGTGAACGTGGAGCGCTACATCACAAGGCGCGTGCCCGTCGTGCTGGAGACATCCGGCGGGCTGCCGGGGTATTACCTCGACTCTGCCAAGACCGACCCGACGATGCTCTCCGTCTCCGGCCCGCAGTCTCTGGTGTCGCAGGTGGCGCGCGCCGTGGCGTCCATCGACGTGAGCCTGCTCTCCGGCGAGCGGCGCAGCGACCGCAACTCCGTGCAGATCCGCCTGCAGGACGCCGCGGGCAACACCGTGGAATCCGATCTGATCGAGATCACCAACCAGACGGTCCTCACCGACACCGTGGTCGTGGAGACCGAGCTGGTGCCGATGCGCGAGGTGCCGCTGGAGGTGGAATCGCTGGTGACGGGCGAGCCGGCCGAGGGCTACGAGCTGCTGGAGGTCACCGTCTCGCAGGAGAGCCTGCTCATCGCTGCCGCGGATGAGGTGCTGGACGCCATCACCGTGCTGACGACCGACCAGCCGCTGAGCATCGAGGGCGCGACGCAGGACGTGACCGGAACCGTGCGCCTGCGCCGGCCGACCGGCATCGAGAACACCGTGCCCTACGACGTCACGGTGACGGCCAGAATCGGCGAGATGACCGCACAGCGCACGCTGCGCCAGGTGCAGGTCGAGGTGGATGGGCTGGACGACAGCCTGCGCGCCTCGCTCTCGCGCGAGAAGCAGACCGTGCAGCTGACCGGCCCCTACACGTTCATCAACGGGCTGTCGCAGAGCGACGTGCGCCTGTTTGTCGATGTGAACGGTCTCGGCGAGGGCACGCACGTCGTGCCGGTGCAGATCAGCATCGACAACGCGCCGGAGTTTGCCTGTGCGCTCAGCTCGCCGGAGATCACGGTGACCATCCGGGCCAGATAAGGATCATTCGCGCGCGATGCTTTTCTCACAGAGAAGCGGTTATAAGTGCGAAGCGAAGAAGGGGTCTGGGGACTAAGTCCCCAGGCAAGGGGTTTGGGGGATGAAATCCCCCAACGTTCTCCTATCGCGAAGCGATCAGAAAAAAAGCAGTCAGGGAGCGAAGCGTTACCTGACGGGGAGTTACTGCATAGCCCGATTTGATCTGAGAGCGGTATATGCGCTCTGTCCGGCCGCTGACTGCGACCGGACTTTTCGCACGCGGCCTGTACGCGGGCCGCGGGAGTTTCAGGGAGTGTGACCACATGGGTACGATTGCAGATTCGCTGTTTACGGTGCTGATGAGCTGGGTTCGCGCGCTGGTGAACGCCATCTGGGCGCTGTTTTCCTCCGATGGCACGACGCTGCTCGGATTCCTGGGCAAGCACTGGATTGCCATCGCGCTGGTGATCATCGCCGTGGGGCTGGTGGTGGACAGGCTGGTCTGGCTGATCCGCTGGCGGCCGTATCACCTGCTGGCCATGCGCGTGCGCAGGATGCTGCACATCGGGGACCCGGAGGAAGAGGACGAAGCGGAGGCGCCCGCGGAGGACATCAGCCGCTTTGCCCCGCCGGCGGCGCAGGAGGAAACGTATGCCTCGCAGCCGGAGGAGGAAAACTGGCTTCCGGAGCCGCCGACGCTCGACGAGGCGGACGAGCAGGAGGCCATGATGGCCGCGCAGAGCGTGCCGGACGAGACGCTGGGGCAGTACCCCGGCATGCGCTATGACAGCCGCGCGGCCGCACAAGCGCCGCAGGAGGACATGGAGGGCACGCGCCGCTATGCCGCCGTGCACGCGGAGGGGCCCGGCGCGGCCGAGGTGAACCGCCGCCGCGCGGAGATCGACGCCTGGCAGCTGCAGATGCAGGAGGAGGCCCGTCAGCGGGCCGAGGCCGAGCGCGCCGCCCGCGAGGCGGAGAAGCAGCGGCTGGCACAGGAGGCCTACGAGGCGGAGCAGCAGCGGCTGGCGCAGGAGGCCTACGAGGCGGAGCAGCAGCGGCTGGCGCAGGAGGCCTATGAGGCGGAGCAGCAGCGGCTGGCACAGGAGGAATACGAGCGCCAGCTGGCCGAGTACGAGCGTCAGAAGGCGCAGTATGAGCGCGATCTCGCCGAGTATGAGCGGCAGAAGGCCGAATACGACGCGGCCATGGCACGGCAGAATATCGACATGGAGGCCGCGCAGGAGCCGGCGCCGGACGCCGCACCCGCGCGCCGCAGACGGCGTGCAAACGCGACCTACAGCGATTACGTCGGCGGGGAGGACGTCAGTGAGCTGCCCGATCCGCCGGTCTGGACGCAGATGGAGAAGCCTGCGCCCCGGCCCGCTCCCGAAGCGGAGAAGCCGAAGCCCGGGAAGAAGGGCCTGCTGCGCGGGGGCATGGAGAAGATGGCGCGGATGATCGAGCCGGAGCAGGAGGAGATTTCGGGCATCACGTCGCTGCCGCCGCGGGTGGACCCGGGCGAGGCCTACCGCCCCGCGAAGAAGCCGCCGAAGCGGTGATGCTCTCAAGGGTGAGAAAGAGGGAATTCCGTGCTTGAAACGGTGATGGACCGCCTGCCGGACGCGGCGGCCCTGCTGTCGCTGCTGCTGATGGGCGCGTGCGGCGTGGGGCTGTGCTATCGATTGACCCGCGTGCTGTGCGGGCAGGAGCCGGCCGACGGGCTGGCGAATGAAGGAGCACAGGCCAGCGCGCGGGAGATCGCCCTGGCGATGGCAGCGGCGCTGCTCTCCCGCGTGCTCATCTACCTGATCGCCTACGGGATGTACCGCGCGATGGGCGGGACGGACGGATTCCTCGCCTCGCTCAGGCCGCTGTGGGTGCACTGGGATACGCGGCACTACATCGGCATCGCGCAGGAGGGCTACACCAGCGTGGGCGACGAGCGCCTGCGGCTGGTGTTTTTCCCGCTCTATCCGCTGCTGATGCGCCTGCTCTCGCCGCTGACCGGCGGGGACGCGTTCTGCGCGGGGCTGCTCGTGTCGCTCCTGTGCGCGGCGGGCAGCGCGGGCCTGCTCACGATGCTCTGCTATCCCTACGGCGGGCGGCGCACGGCGCGGCTGGCTGTGGCGTATTTCCTGCTCAGCCCGCTGAGCGTGTTCCTGTGCTGCGCGTACACGGAGTCGCTCTTCATCTGCCTGACGCTGGGGGCGATGGTGCTCCTGCGGCGCGGACATCCCTGGTGGGCGGCGCTGTGCGGCATGCTCAGCGCGTTTACCCGGATGCCGGGCGTCATCGTCGCGGGGATGTTCATCCTCGCGGCCATCGGGCGGTTCGGGGAGAGGCGGCTGCGCGCGCGGGACGTGCTCGCCTGCATCGCGCAGGTGCTGATCGTCTTTGGCGGGCTGCTGGCCTACTGGGGCATCAACTGGCTGGTCACCGGCGATCCGATGACCTACATGACGTACCAGCGGGAGAACTGGTACCAGATGCCGGGCACGTTCTGGGATACGACGCGCACGACGATGCATTACTTCCTCACGACGATGGGAGACGGCGACTGGCTCTACACCTGGGGCTTCCAGCTGCTGTGCATCTTCTACGTCTATGCGCTGCTGGCGCTCGGGCACAGGCGGCTGCCGTTTGACCTGGCGGCCTACAGCTTCGTCTATGTGGCGGTGGTGCTCGCGCCGACGTGGCTGCTCTCCGGCCCGCGCTATCTCTATGCGCTGGCCCCGCTGCCGTTGCTGCAGGCGCGCGCACACAAGGGCCCCGGCGTGCATGCGCTGGCGCTGACGCTCTCGGTGGCGCTGCTGCTGGTCTGGATCTTCGGCTACACGATCGCCATCGAGGTGCTCTAGCCGGTTTTGAGGGGAATTATGGAAGGAAAGAAACGCGCGCGGCGCATTGCGCTGGCCGTGCTTGTTGTGCTCGCCCTGGCGGCGGGCGTGTTTGCCCTGTACCGGAACGGGTGGTTTGAGCGCATCGACTCGGTGGAGGAGCTGCGCACGCTCATCGACAGGGCCGGGGCGTTTGCGGGCATCGTCTTTTTCCTGCTGCAGATGCTCACGGTGATCATCGCGCCCATCCCCAGCAATGTGACGATGATGGCCGGGGCGCTGGCACTGGGCTTCTGGCAGGCGATGCTGCTGGGCATCGCGGCGATCTGGGCCGGGTCGATGCTCATGTTCCTGCTCGCGCGCAGGCTCGGACACCGCGCTGTGCAGCGCTGGATGGACCACGGCATTATGGAGAAATACCTGCCCGTGATCGAGGAAAAGCAGGACATGTTCCTCTTTCTCACGCTGCTGTTCCCGTTCTTCCCGGACGACATGCTCTGCATCCTCGCCGGGCTGACGAGCATGCCCACCGCGCGCTTTGCGGGCATCATGCTGCTGGCGCGGCCGTGGGGGCTGATCTTTGCGGCGCTGCTGGGCAGTGGGGAGCTGTCCCTGCCTGCCTGGGGCTGGGCCGTGCTGGTTGGCGTGCTGGCCGTGATCTTCGTGCTGGCGATGAAGTACAGCCGGCAGATCGAGGAGCGGCTGTTTGCCCTCGTCTCGCGCCTGAGCGCAAGGCGCAGAAAATAATCCACATATATAGAAGAAACGCCGCCGAAGGCTGCGCCTCTTGAACGGATCGCGCCCGTGAGGCGGCAGCTTTTTGCAGAGGAGGACGCTGATGATGCTGCATGTAACCTATGACGAGGCGGTCGCCGCAATGACCGCCGGCCTGCTCCGCTACCTGCCGGAGGACAAGGCGCGCCGCTTTGCGGAGATCTTCGCCGGGAACTCGCTCGACGGCGTGTACAGCCACGGCATGAACCGCTACCCGCGCTACCTCTCTGATATGGACAAGGGCCTGTGCGACAGAACCGTCACGCAGGCGGAGCGCGTCTCCGGCTTCGGCGCGCTGGAGGTGTGGGACGCGCACTTCGGCGTCGGTCCGCTCATCGCCGAGCAGGTGACGTGCCGCGCTATCGACCTCGCCCGCGAGCATGGCATCGCCTGCGTCGCCCTGCGCAACAACAGCCACTGGCTGCGCGCCGGGCGCTACGGCCTGATGATGGCCGACGCGGGCATGATGGGCATCTGCTTCACCAACACCTGCATGAACCTCGTCGCCTACGGCACGACGGAGCCCTCCACCGGCAACAACCCCATCACCCTCGCCGTCCCGCGCCGGGCCGGCAGCCTGGTCATGGACATGGCCGTCAGCCAGTACGCCTTTGGCAAGCTGGAGATCATGGCGCAGGAGGGGAAGATGCTCGACACGCCCTGCGGCTACGACACGGAGGGCAACCTGACGTGCGACCCGCGCGAGATCAACCGGAGCAAGCTGATGATGCCCATGGCGCTGTGGAAGGGCAGCGCGCTGTCCATCATGCTCGACCTGATGGCCGCCTCGCTCTCGCTCGGGCGCACGTCGCTTGACATCGGCAGGCCGGGAGACGGTGAAAAGGGCATGAGCCAGGTCTTCATCTGCCTGAACCCCGCCGCCGTCGTCGACGCGGGGGAGATGGACGCGCAGATCGAGCGCACCGTCGCCTTCCTTTCCGCCCTGCCCCCGAAGGACGGCGTGCACGGCGTGCATGCCCCGGGCGAAAACCTTGCAGCCACGCGGCAGAGAAACCTGCGCGAGGGTATCCCCGTGACGGAGGAAACGTGGCAAAAAATCACGGATGCGGCAAAAGGGTGAATTTTCCGCAATGTAAAATTGAACGAATTCACATAATCCGCTTGACAGTTCCCCGCAAAGCATGTATGATATTGAATGGTTAATTTGCTTAACCGGAGCGCGCGTTTGCCGCGGTCCGGTTAAACATTTTCACCGCGTCATTTCAGGAGCATTTCGGGGAACAGGAGGCTGCGATGGGCAAGAGAAGCGAGCTCACGCCGTTCGGGCGGCAGGTCAAAATCCGCCTGCTTGAGCGGGGAATGGACGCCTCAGAGCTTGCCCGCCGGGTCGGCACCAGCCCGGTGCAGATCAGCCGCATCCTGCACGGCAAGCGCCCCGGGCGCGAGCAGATCCCCAAAATCGCCTCGGAGCTGGGCATCGAGCTTGACGAAAACCAGCGCGACGCGTGATTTTTCCTTCGTATATTTTGAGGCCGGGCACGCCCCGGCGACAAGATATAAAATTTTTCAAGGAGGTTTTTTTCCATGAAGAAGCTTCTCTCCGTTCTTCTGGCGATCGCCCTGCTCGCTTCCATGAGCGTCGTGGCGTTTGCTGAGAACACCGCCTCGGAAAAGGGCACCATCATCTATGGTACCTCCACCGAGATCGGCGGCGACTTCGCCCCGGGCGCCTGGTGGACCAACAACGCCACCGACAAGATGATCCGTGACATGACGAACGATTACGCCGTCACCACCACCGATCAGGGCGGCCAGTACATCATCAACCCGACCATCTGCGCCAACCTTGACAGCGTCGTCAACGACGACGGCTCCAAGACCTACACCGTGACCATCAACGAGGGCCTGGTGTACAACAACGGCGAGGCCATCACTGCGAAGGACTTCGTGTGGCCGATGATCTTCTCCTGCTCCAAGGTGGCCACCGATACCGGCGCGAAGCTGACCGGCTACCTGACCTACGTCGGCGGCCAGGATTACTATGACGGCAACGCGACCGCCGTCTCCGGCATCCGCCTCATTGACGACTACACCTACTCCGTCACCATCGTGGCCGACAAGATCCCGTATTTCTACGATCTGGCCTACGTGGCGGACATGCCCTTCAGCCTCAAGTACTGGCTGGGCGAGGGCCTTGATGTGAAGGACGACGGCGAGGGCGCCTATATCGCGGGCGACTTCACCGCGGACGCCATCTCCAAGCAGCTCGAGTTCGCCCGCTTCAACGCGGGTGAGGACCGTGTCTCCGCTGGCCCGTACAACCTCGTCGAGTTCGACAAGGCGGCCCTGCAGGCGACCTTCACCATCAACCAGAACTACGCGGGCAACTTCGAGGGCCAGAAGCCGTCCATCGAGAAGATCGTCATTCTCCGTGCTGAGGATGCGACCTGGGCGGACCAGCTCAAGACCGGCGCGTTCAACTTCTATGACACCATCACCGATGGCGACGACATCAACAACGCGATGGACATCGTCGAGGCGGGCGGCTTCGGCTACACCACCTTCGACCGTCCGGGCTACGGCATGATCAACTTCCAGTGCGACTTTGGCCCGACCCAGTTCAAGGCTGTGCGTCATGCCATCGCCAAGCTGCTGGACCGCAACGAGTTCGCCAACACCTTCTGCAAGGGCTGGGGCTCCGTCGTGAACGGCCCGTACGGCACCGGCCTGTGGCAGTTCCAGGATGCCGAGGAGTGGCTTGAGCTCTCCCTGAACACCTACGAGTACGATCCGAACGGCGCTGTGGAGCTGCTGGTCAACGACGGCTGGGTCTATGACGAGACCGGCGCCGACTGGACCGAGGGCCACATCCGCCACAAGAAGGTTACCGCCGCCGAGGCTGGCAACTATGTGCACAACGTGACCCTGGCCGACGGCACCATCCTGATGCCGCTGATCATCGAGTGGTCCTCCTCCGACGGCAACCCGGTGTCCGAGCTGCTCAACGTCATGCTGGCGCAGGGCGAGCAGACCGCTGCCGCGGGCATGCAGATCAACCAGAACGTCATGACGTTCACCGAGCTGCTCAACTACTACTACCGCGACGCTTCCCAGGGCGACAAGTACGCCGTTCCGACCTACGGCATGTACAACCTGGCTTCCAACTTCACCCCGGCGTATGACCAGTCCTACGAGTGGACGCTCGATCCGGACATGATCGCGCAGGGCTACAACCTCAACCGTCTCCTGAACGAGTCCCTCGATGCCCTGTCCATGAACATGGTCTACGGCGTGGAGTCCGACGATGTGGACACCTACATGACCTACTGGAAGGCCTTCATCATGCTCTGGAACAACGAGCTGCCGCAGATCCCGCTGTACTCCAACGTGTACATGACGGTCTACCCGGATTGGCTCGAGGGCTACGAGCAGGATTCCTTCTGGGACTTCAACCAGGCGATCCTCTACTGCACCGTCGCCGAGTAATCCCATCCATACCCCGGAAAACGCAAGAGGGCGGGCGCTTCGCCCGCCCTCTTCTTCTCTTTTCGAGAAGTCTCTGAATTTGAAAGCTCCCGGCGCTTCGCCGGTTCCATATCGTCCGCAGGCGTTTTCGAGGATGAAGGCGCTGCATCCGATCCCGGAATAAGGGCTGTGCCCTTGCCAAGGAGCATCCTCTGCCGCACGGATAAAGGCAGAGTCCTTGTTCCCGGACGATTTTCCCCATAACAACATAGAGAGGATGGATGAGATGGGCAAGTATATCGCCAAGCGTATCGGCTACATGGCGCTGGTGTTTCTCATCGTTTCATTTTTGATGTACTCCCTGTATAACCTGATTCCCACCGACCCCGCCCGCGCGGAGCTGGAGGCGCAGAAGATGAGTCTCAAGCCCGCCGAGTATGAGCAGATGTATCAGCAGCTGCGTCAGAAGATGGGCCTGGACGACCCGCTGGTCGTGCGCTACATGCGCTGGATGGGCCTGTGGCCCGACGTGGACGGCAGCGGCTTCAACGGCCTTCTGCAGGGCAACTTCGGCTACTCCCAGTTCTTCAAGAAGGACGTGGTGGACGTCATCTCCGCGCCCATGGGCAACACGATCTTCATCAACATCTTTTCCACCATTCTGGCGCTGGGCATCACCATCCCGCTGGGCATCTACTGTGCCGTGCACAAGGGGCGCAAGATCGATAACGGCGTGCAGGTCGTCACGATGCTGGGCTACAGCCTGCCCATCTACATCATCGCGCTGATCTTCATGTTCTTCTTCTGCGTGCACTGGCGCATCTTCCCGATCTCCGGCACGAAGACGGCCGGCGCGATCTACGCGACCCGGTGGGATGAGTTCATCGACATGCTCTATCACATCACGCTGCCGGTCATCGTCATGACGTTCGCGTCCCTGGGCGGCATGACCCGCTACGTCCGCTCTGCGATGATCGACGCGCTGAGCATGGACTACATCCGCACCGCGCGCGCCAAGGGCCTCAAGGAGAAGGTCGTCATCTACTCCCATGCGTGGCGCAACGCGCTGCTGCCGATCATCACTTCGATCATCGGCTGGTTCATCAGCATCTTCTCCGGCTCGGTCATCATCGAGAACACGTTCTCCCTGAACGGCATGGGCAAGCTCTACTGGACGGGCCTCAACAACCTGGACTTTGAGCTGGTGCTGGCCATCCAGATGTTCTACACCATCGTCTCCCTGGTCGGCTCGCTGCTCATGGACATCAGCTACGGCCTGGTTGACCCGCGCGTGCGCGTGGACAAGTGAGGAGGAAGAGCAATGAGCAACAAGAAAAAGGAATTCTTCCTCGTGCGCTGGGCAAAGCGCTGCTTCCTTGGCGACCGTTCCGAGCTGTCCACCGAGGAGGAGGAGCGCATCCAGACCCCGATGCGGGCGATGCTCTCGAGCTTCGTGCACAAGCCGCTGGCCATGATGGGCCTGATCGTCTTCCTGGCGATCTTCGTGTTTGTGCTCGTCGGCCCGAAGATTTGGCCGCTTGACCTGTCCGATCAGGACGCCTCGCTGACGAACCTGCCGCCCTCCCGCGACATGATGTCCGTCCCGAAGGAGATGCTCGCCGCCGGCGTGGCCGACATCGCCTCCGGCAACACCTACGGCCTGGGCACGGATGTGAACGGCAAGCTCTACATCTGGGGCCAGACCCGCGTGACCGACAAGATCGACATGGCGGACATCCCGCAGGAGGTGCAGGACGCCGATCTGACCTACATCGCTGCGGGCACCGACCACTGCGTCGCCGTCGCGGCGGACGGACAGGTCTACGTCTGGGGCAACACGCGCCTGCAGCAGGACAAGTTTACCACCGACATGACCAAGGCGATGAAGAAGGGCGGCGACGCCTGGGACGTCATCCAGCTGGAGGCGAGCAACCAGTTCTCCGCCATCGTTACCTCGGACGGCAACCTCTATCTGTGGGGCAACGGCAACATGGCCGACATCAAGCTGCGCAGCAAGTATGAGGGCAAGATCGCCAAGGTGGCGCTCACCGAGAACGAGTACATCTGCCTGCTGACCGACGGCACCGTCGCCTACACGGGCTACAAGGACAAGAACTCCCCCTTCGCCAAGATCCCGGCTGAGCTCAAGGGCAAGACCGTCGTGGACATCGCCTCCACGAGCAAGTCTGTCGCCGCGGTGACCGAGGACGGCGAGATCATCGTCTGGGGCAACGCGACCAAGGGCGAGGCGGACGTGCCGGCGCTTTCCAGCAAGCCGGTGCACCTCTACGGCGGCCGCTACCACTACACCGCGCTGCTGGAGAACGGCGACGTCGTTTCCTGGGGCAACAACAAGTATCACCAGATCGATGTGCCGGATGCCGTGAACAGCGCGGACAACATCGAGCGCATCTTCGTGAGCAACTATCAGAACTACGCACTGGGGAGCGACGGCAAGCTCTACACCTGGGGCCTCAAGGGCTTCACGCTGGGCACCGACAGCCTCGGCCGCGACATGCTGACGCGCATCGTCAACGGCGGCCGCGTCACGATGACCGTCGGCGCGATCTCCGTCATCATCGCGACCATTCTGGGCGTGCTCTTCGGCGGCATCGCGGGCTATTTCGGCGGCAAGCTGGACATCCTGATCATGCGTATCGCGGAGATCGTCGGCGGACTGCCGTTTATCCCGTTCGCGATGATCCTCTCCGCCGTCATCGGCACGCGGCTTGACCCCACGCAGCGCATGTACCTGATCATGGTCGTGCTGGGCGTGCTCTCCTGGGTGCCGACCTGCCGCCTCGTGCGCGCGCAGATCCTGGCCCAGCGCGAGATGGAGTACGTCACCGCCGCCAAGGCGATGGGCATCCGCGAGGGGACGATCGTCTTCAGGCACATCCTGCCCAACGTCATCTCCCTGCTGATCGTCTCCATGACGCTCGACTTCGCAACCTGCATGCTGACCGAATCGACGCTGTCCTACCTGGGCTTCGGCATCCCGCTGCCCACGCCGACGTGGGGCAACCTGCTCAACGGCGCGAACAACTCCATCGTCATCCAGCAGTACTGGTGGCAGTGGGTGTTCCCGGCGGCGATCTTCGGCGTGTGCACCATCTGCATCAACCTGATCGGCGACGGCCTGCGCGACGCGCTCGATCCCAAGGCGCTTGAACGGTAAAGGAGGTTAAAGCATGGCGCTTCTTGAAATGAATAACCTGAAGACCTTCTTTACCACCAAGCGCGGCGTGGTCAAGGCGGTCAACGGCGTCTCCTATAAGGTGGAGGCCGGCAAGACGCTCGGCGTCGTCGGCGAGTCCGGCTCCGGCAAGAGCGTTTCCGCCATGAGCATGCTCAAGCTGCTCGACGGCAACGGCTACATCGAGAGCGGCAGCATCAAGTTCGACGGCAAGGAGCTCACCACCCTGCCCATCCATGAGATGCAGAAGATCCGCGGCAACGACATTTCCGTCATCTTCCAGGAGCCGATGACCAGCCTGAACCCGGTGTTCACCATCGAGCGGCAGGTCGCCGAGCCGTTCATCATCCACCAGGGCCTCTCCAAGGAGGAGGCCAGGAAGAAGGTCGTCGAGATGCTCGCCGACGTCAAGATCCCCAACCCGGAGGTCGTCGCCCGGCAGTATCCGCATCAGCTCTCCGGCGGCATGCGCCAGCGCGTGATGATCGCCATGGCGCTGGCCTGCAAGCCGAAGCTGCTCATCGCTGACGAGCCGACCACCGCGCTCGACGTCACGATTCAGGCGCAGATCCTCAAGCTGATGAACGACCTCAAGCGCGAGCACGGCACGTCCATCCTGTTCATCACCCATGACCTCGGCGTCATCGCCCAGATGGCGGACGACGTCGCCGTCATGTACTGCGGACAGGTGGTGGAGCTGGCCCCGGCGCGCACGATCTTCTCCGAGAGCGAGTTCTCCCACCCCTACACGGAGGGCCTCATGGTCTCCATCCCCCGGCTGGATACCCCGGCGAACACGCGCCTGGAGTCCATCCCCGGCGCGGTGCCGCATCCGCTGAACCTGCCCAAGGGCTGCAAGTTCGCGCCCCGGTGCAAGTACTGCCAGCAGCGCTGCCTGGAGGAGGAGCCGGAGATGACTGAAGTGAGCGACAAGCAGCAGGTGCGCTGCTTCTATCCGAGAAAGGAGGAGCGCCGTGCAAACCTCAAGTAACAACCCGAACGAGGGCAAGAAGGTGCTGCTGCGCGTCAGCAACCTCAAGCAATATTTCCCGCTGAAGAAGAAGGGCCTGTTCGTCCGCGCGAACGACGGCATCACGCTGGACATCTACGAGGGCGAGACGTTTGGCCTGGTCGGCGAGTCCGGCTGCGGCAAATCGACCTTCGGCCGCACGCTGCTCCAGCTCTACCGCCAGACCGACGGCCGCACCATGTACTACGGCCGCACGCTCGACGAGGTGGCCCCGGATTACGTCGAGAAGACGCTGCGCACCATCGACAAGCGCCGCGCCGCCTGGAAGGAGCTCTCCCGCAAGGCACAGGCCGAGCAGAAGGCCTACGACGCCATGCCCGACGGCGAGGAGAAGTACAAGAAGTTCAACGAGCTGACCCGTGCCCGCAAGGAGGAAAATGACGCCCTGCTGGACATGGCGAACCTGATCGGCGGCTTTGTGGCCGTGCCCGACATCAAGGAGCCGGTCGCGCTGTTCCTGCGGGAGCACAGCCTGTCCAGGCAGCGCCGCAGCCTGCGCGAGAAGCGCAAGGACGTGCAGCTCGACCTCGACGATGCGCGCTTCTACGCCGAGAAGGCCGAAAAGGCGGGCAAGAGCCGCGCTGGCTACGACAAGAAGATCTACGCGCATGAGCAGCGTGCCCAGATGCTTGACAGCACGATCTCGGGCATCGACGGGCAGATCGCCGAGGTGCGCGAGGCGCTCGACAAGCTGCGCGCGCCGCACATGGACGACCCGGAGTTCGCCAAATACGAGGCGCTGCGCGACGAGGGCATCGACCTGGCGCGCCTGCAGTACAAGGAGATCCGCACGCTGCGCAGCGATCTGCAGCTGATCTTCCAGGACCCGTATTCCTCGCTGAACCCGCGCATGACCGTGGGCAACATCATTGGCGAGGGCCTGCTGGCGCACGGCTTCTTCAAGAAGAACGACGAGCGCATGCAGGAGTATATCGTCAAGACGATGGAGGACGCGGGCCTGGCCAGCTACTTCCTGCACCGCTTCCCGCACCAGTTCTCCGGCGGCCAGCGCCAGCGCATCGGCATCGCCCGCAGCCTGGCGGTGAAGCCGAAGTTCGTCGTCTGCGACGAGGCGGTCTCCGCGCTGGACGTGTCCATCCAGTCCCAGATCATCAATCTGCTCTACGACCTCAAGCAGCAGAGCAACCTGACCTATCTGTTCATCACGCACGACCTGTCCGTCGTCAAGTACATCTCCGACCGCATCGGCGTCATGTACCTGGGCAACATGGTCGAGCTGGCGCCGACGCAGGAGCTCTTTGATAACCCGAAGCACCCCTACACCGAGGCGCTGATGGCGGCGATTCCGACGACGGACATCGACGCGGACAAGGAGCTGCGCATCCTGGAGGGCGACATTCCCAGCCCGGTGAATCCGCCGAAGGGCTGCAAGTTCCACACGCGCTGCGCGCACTGCACGGAGATCTGCAAGCACGCGGTGCCGGAGTGGGTGGAGATCGCGCCGAATCACTTCGTCGCGTGCCACCACCCGCTCGAGGGGAAGGAGTAAGCCATGCGGCTGCCGTTCCATGGGCGCTTTGAGCGGGCCAACCGGTTTGAGCGCGAGCAGCGCGACCTGCGCGACCGCGCCGCGGGCTTTGGCGAGGACGACGCGCCCTGCGACATGATGGAGAAGGGCGACGGCTGCGCGATGGTCATCGCCGCGATGATCACCATCGTGCCGGTGTGCCTGATCGTGCTGGCGATTCTCGCCGCGGCGGGGTACTTCTTCATCATGAGATAAGGTAAAGAGGCTTGATGCCGCGTGAAATGAGGAAGGGTCAAGGGAATGCCCCTTGACCCTTCCTCACTTTGCGCGGCTTCAAGCATTTATGCAGCAGGAAGGCTTATACACGATGTCGTGCTCGATGCTCGCCCAGATGTCCATGGCGGCGGTGCGCAGCTGCACCTCCACGGGGACGAGCAGCTGCTCGCGGCCCACCGTCACCGGCACGCGCAGGATCAGATGCAGGCTGCGGTAGCCGCTGCGCTTCGGGTGCGCGATATAGTCCCGCAGGCCGCACAGCTCCACGACCGGCGAGCCGCAGATCAGCCGCGCAAAGGCGTAGACCTGCTGCGTGTCGGACAGCACGACGCGCAGCCCGGCGATGTCGTGCAGCGCGCTGCCCGCGGCGGCGGGTGTGACGGGCAGCCCCTTGCGGCGCAGCTTCCCGCCGATGGAGGCCGGCGTCTTGAGCCGGAAGGTCAGCGCCTCCACGCCGGGGTCCTCTCCGGCGGCGCGGCGGTCGTCGCGCAGGGCGCACAGCAGCACAAAGACGGTCTGCACCGCCACGGCATAGGGCTGATAGAACGAAGAGGAGAACACGGCTTCATCCCCCGTGCGTGTCTTTTGTGCGGCAGTGGATGGATTCACAGCGCTTCACCTCATGCTTTTTTGGAATGGAGCACCCGGCATGCCGGGCCTGATGGGATCATCGTAACGCGGCGGCGGGGCCGCAGCGTGAAGGAAACCGAACAAAAATGTGAGCGATGATGGAAAAAACCTGACTTCACGACAGCATATGCACCGGTTTCGCGGGTTATGCACGGACAGAGGCGGAAACCGGGCGCGGCCGGGAAAGGTTTTGCTGTACAGCGGACGGTTTTTTCAGTATAATAACGGAGATGGGGATGCGGGGGGAGCGGCTGTGCCCGCCCCGCGCCGGTCCATACAAAACACGCTTTGAGAGGTCAATATGACAAAGGATTATCCCAGCGAGATGCTGCGCGGCGCGCTGAACCGGAAGGCCGCGCCCTGGATGCGCGCGCTGCTGCTGGCCGTGAGCACCGCGGTGTTCTTCGGCTTTGCCTGGCATGCGCGCTATGCGACGCTCGACAGCTACGGCTCCTGGCAAATGGACGAGCTCCTGCTGATGACTGCCGTCATGTTCACGGCCGTGTTTGCGCTCTCCTTCGGCGTGCAGCAGCGCTTCGCCAGGAGTCAGCCGCTGTCCGTCTGCCTGCTGCTGGCCGTGGTCACCGGCGCGGTGGTGCTCGCGAAGGTCTCGCTGCTCGACTATGTCAGCGACGACTACACGATCTTCCTGAACAACTGGATTTCCGAATATGCGCAAATGGGCATCCGCGAGGGCCTCGGCTCCTACATCGGCAGCGACTACACGCCGCCGTACCTGTACCTGATGCTCGTCATCTCGCGCTTCCCGGACTATCCGTGGCTCTACATGGTCAAGCTCATCTCGCTGCTCTTCGAGGTGCTCATGGCCTACGCGATGCTGCGGCTGGCGACGCTGCGCGCCAGGGGCGAGGGCGTGCCGCTCCTGCTCTATCATATGACGATGATCCTGCCGACCGTCATGTTCAACGGCGCGTACTGGGGCCAGTGCGATGCGATCTACACGGGCTTCTGCCTGCTGGCGCTCTATCTGGCGCTCTCGGACAGGCCCTGCCGCAGCATGCTCTGCTTCGGCGTGGCGCTCTCCTTCAAGCTGCAGACGGTGTTCTTCCTGCCCGCGCTGCTGCCGCTCTGGCTGCAGAAAAAGGTGAAGCTGCGCCACCTGCCGCTCATCCCCGCGATGTACATGGTCATGATGCTCCCGGCGCTGTGGGGCGGCAAGTCGCTGCACCATGTGCTCACCTGCTACATGCAGCAGGCGGGACAGTACAACTTCCTGACGGTGAACGCGCCGTGCCTGTATCAGCTCTTCCCGATGGCGGAAATCGACGGCAACGTGCTCTACGCGATGTTCAGCCCGATGGCGATGGCGCTGGGCTTTGCGGTGCTTGCGGCCTGCTGTCTGCCGGTCTGCGTGCACAGGGACCGCCTGAACGCGGAGAGCACGCTGCTGTTCACGACGCTGACGCTCGCGTCCGTGGCGTTCGTGCTGCCCAAGATGCATGAGCGCTACACGTTCGGCGCGGACGTGCTCTCGCTGGCGCTGTGCGTCTTTGCGCCGCGGCGGATCGCGCTGCCGCTGCTGTTCGGCCTCGCGTCGTATATCTGCTATACGGCGGGCCTGCCGGGCGATTCGATCATGGCGCTGCGGTGGGCGGCGCTGTTCCAGCTGGCGGCGATCGTGCTGACGGCCGTGGAGCTGGCGCGCACGCTGCGCGCGGGCAACGGCGCGATGGAGGTGAAGGCGTGATGAAGAAGGATTTCTGGCGCGACCCGCTTCGCACCGCGATGATGGCCGTGCCGCAGGGACGCAGCGCGGGGATGCTCTGCGCGGCGCTGTGCGCGGTGTTCGCCGCGGCGGCCTATGCGATGCTGCGGGAGATGCAGGGCGCGGCGGTGATCGCGCTGTGCGGTGCGCTGGGCCTTGCGGCGCTGCTGTGGGGCCTTGCGCAGGTGCTGCGCGGGACGAAGGAGCCCGCGCTCGTGTGGATCTGCGCGGCGGCGGCCTGCATGCTCGCCGTGGCGGCGCATCTGGCGATGCTGGACATCAGGCCCGGCCGCTACACGAAGATGCTCGCGCCTCTGTTTGAGGACATGTGGAATTACGAGATGATCACCGCCCTGGCCTGGGAGGATGATGCCTGGTCCGGCGTGTACATGATCGTCTGCGCGCTGATCTCCCGGCTGCAGACCTTCTCCCAGCTCTACGCCGTCAAGCTCTTTGACATGATCTGCCAGTGCCTGTGCGGCGCGGCTGTCGTGCGGCTGGCAAAGCGGCGCGGGGCGTCCGCGGCAGCGTGCATCGGCGGCATGCTGGCCTGCGTGCTCGCGCCGACGATGCTGATGAATGCGGGCTGCTGGGCGCAGTGCGACGCGACGTTCGCGATGCTGACACTCTGGGGGCTTGCGCTGCTGATGGAGGACCATCCGCTGGCGGGCTGCGTGCTCTGGGGATTGGCGCTGGGCACGAAGCTGCAGAGCGCGTTCCTCTTCCCGCTGCTCATCGTGCTGTTCATGAACCGGCGTGTCTCCCTGCGCCATCTGCTCGCGCTGGCCGGGGCGTATCTGCTCTCCCAGGTCGCGATCCTGCTCGACGGACAGGGGCTGGCGGCGGTGCTCGGGCGCTATGCCCAGCAGCTCGAAAGCGCGCGCGGGACCATCGGCCTGTCCGATCATGCGCCCGGCGTGTACGGGCTGATGAAGGTCGCCTCCGTGCGCGAGTTCAGCGGCATGGGGCTGTATCTGGGTATCGCCTGCGCGCTGATCGTCGTGTGGGCGCTGCTGCGCAGGGGGCAGCCGCTTTGCGATGAGACGCTGCTGCTCGCCGCGCTGCTGCTGGCAGCGGGCCTGCCGCTCGTGCTGCCGCAGATGAACGCGCGCAGCCTGTATCTGGCGGGCATGCTGGCGTTTGCGCTGGCGGATACGCCGAAGCGGCTGGCCGCGGCGGTGGCGCTGGAGGCCGTGTCGCTGTGCAGCTATATGGAGGCCGTGTTCGGGCTGACGGTCATGCCGATGAGCACACTGAGCCTCGTGGCCATCGCCGCGGCGACCGCGATCGCGCTGGAGCTTGTGCAAAAGCTCAAGGCGCCCAAAGCCGCTTGAAACCGCGCGAAGCGAAGTGGGGTCTGGGGACTGGCCCCCAGGCTAGGGGTTTGGGGGATGAAATCCCCCAACGTCACCCGTGCGCAGCCCCAAAACCGCAGGCCGGAGCGGAGCCAAAGGCGACCATTACGGCCGCGCTGACGCCGCTTGACGCTGCGTATTATGCTGTAAAGCCGGAGCTGAATCGCAATCCCTGATACGAGTCCCAAATGGAGCCGGGCGGTGAGAAAATTCACCGTCAGGTTTCGCTTCGCTCCCTGACTGCTTTTTTCAATCGCTTCGCGATGAGGTTACGCTGGGCTGCCGCTCAGACCTGCCTGGGGTCAATGTCCCCAGCCCCTTCCTCGCTTCGCGCTTATGGCTCGTTTTTTTGCATCATTTCCCATCACCGTCCAGGAGGCCGCCCATGAATCACCTGCTGACCCGCGCCGACGACCGCCTGCGCGCTTTTCTGCTCGAAGCACCGGGTTGCGCGCTGCTTCTGATGCTCGACGCCTGCGCCGTTGCTGCGTTTGCGCTCGTGCTCATGACCCACTCGCTTGGCCAGCTGGCCGGGGCTGGCCTGGGCGTCCGCGTGCTCACCGTGCTCATGCTCTGCGCGCCGCTGTGTGTCATGCTCGCGTTCGCGCAGCGCGCCGGGCGCGGGATGAGCCTGCTCGGGCATGCCTGCCTCGCCGGGGTCTGCGCCATGGGCATGCTGCTGCGCGTGTGCTTCCTCGATCATGTGTCCAGCGACTACGAAATCTACCTCGCCGACTGGCTGCAAAGGCTCGCCGCGGGCTCGTTTGGCGACGGCATGCGCGCGAGCATTGGCGAGTACAACGTGCTCTATCAGTACATCCTCTTCGCCATCACCCGGCTGCCCGTGCCCGCGCTCTACGCCGTCAAGGCCGTCAGCTTCCTGGGCGACGCCTTCCTCGCGGGCGCGGCGGCCAGTCTCGCCGGGGAGGAGGAGCACCACGGCGCGCTGGCGCTGTGCGCCGTGCTGCTGCTGCCCACCTGCGCGCTCGACGGTGGTATGTTCGCCCAGTGCGACAGCCTGTATGCCGCCTGCGCGCTCTGGGGCCTCGCGCTGGCGCTGCGCGGGAAGCCCGCCGGGAGCGCGGCGTGTTTTGCACTCTCGCTGGCGTTCAAGCTGCAGGCCGTGTTCCTGTTGCCCATCGTCGCCGTGCTCTGGGCGGCGGGGCGGCTGCGCCTTTCCGACGCGCTGGTCTTCCTCGGCACGCTCGTGCTCACCGCGCTGCCCGCGCTGCTCGGCGGCAAGGGCGTCGGGCAGATCCTCGCCATCTACATGGGGCAAACGGGGCTGTACACCGGCCTGACCTACAACGCGCCGACGCTCTTCGGGCTGATGAACACCGCCGGGCTGAACGTCTATGCCTACGGCAGCTTCGGCATCGCGCTGGCGATGGGTGCGCTGCTGGCACTGCTGGCATTTGCGCTGCCGCGCGCGCGGCGGATGGACGCGGAGGACTTCCTGCGCACCGCGCTGCTGATGGTCCTGCTCGTCGTCTTCTGCCTGCCGCGCATGCACGAGCGCTACTTCTTCCTGGCCGGCGCGCTCGCCGTCGCTCTCGCGGCCCGCAGCCGCCGCGCGCTGCCCGCCGCCGTGCTCATCGAGCTGGCGTCGCTCTCGACGGTCCTGGATCTGGGCATCCCGCTGCGCGATACGTCGGTCATGATGCTCGCGGCGATCGTCCTCACCGCATTTGACGCAAAAAGGGCTTGCGAAGCGCAAAAATCGTGTGTATAATGGAATCGGTATTTGAATAGAACCAATATGATGAACGGAGGGAGCTTCCATGACCCGAGAGGATATGCTCACGTTCCTGAAAAATGAGGCCAAGGGCATCGCGACGATGTTCGGCCCGAACTGCGAGACGCTCGTGCATGACATGACCCGTCCGGGCCACCCGATTCTGGCCATCTACAACGGCACGGTGACCGGCAGAGAGGTCGGCTCCACCGCGGACATCTTCGGCGACATCGGCGATTACGACGAGACGGTCTACAAGAACAAGGACTACACCAATCAGCTCGTGCTCTCGCGCGACGGGCGCACACTCAAGAGCACGACGTTCAACGTCGTGGGTGAGGACTATCACTTCGCGCTGGGCATCAATCTGGACATCACCAACATGGTGCGCGCCCAGCAGATGATGGCGGAGATGACGGCGACCAGCGGCGATCTGCAGCAGACGCTCATGCAGGATGCCCGCAGCCAGTTGGAGGAGCTGCTGCGCGAGTGCATCAGCGCCGTGGGCAAGGAGCCGGAGGCGATGAAGAAGACCGACCGCATGCGCATCATCCGCATGCTGTACAAGCGCCGCGCGTTCACCTACCAGAAGTCCGTGGCGATCGTCGCGGAGCGGCTGAACGTCTCCCGCTACACCGTGTACAAGTACATGCACGAGCTGGAGGAGATGGAGAAGGCCGGCAGCGTGGTGAAGGAATAAGGGCCTTTGAACAAAGCGGCTTTTGGCCGAACGATATGGGGCTGTCAGGCTAAGAATCCAAACTTTCCAAGCAATACTAAGAGGGTTTGCGCCCGAAGGTTTCCAAAGGGACCGGAGCCTGCCGCCGCCAGTGGGACTGGAGCCTGCCGCCCGCTGTGCGGGAAAAAGGCAGGCGGAACGTCGGGAACCACAAGGAGCGGCGAAAGCCGCGACTATGTGGGTTCCCCGGAGGATGAAGGCAGGCGGAGCGTCGGAATTGCAAAGGAGCAGCTTGCTGCGACGATTGCAATTCCCGGACCGATCGGAAAGCCCTTTGGCGGGGCGGAGGTCGCAGAGCCCCAAGCTCAAAAAAGCCAATTATTCTTAGTAAAATTGCTTTATGGAATGTTCGGAATTAGCCTGACAGCCCCGCTTTGCGCTTTGGAAAGCGTTTTGCATGGCCGTCAAACAGAAACAGCCAGGAGCTCCGCCCCGTCAGGTAACGCTTCGCTCCCTGACGGCTTTTTCTTTGATCGCTTCGCGATTGGGAACGATGGGGGTCTTACCCCCATACCCCTGCCTGAGGGACATTGTCCCTCAGACTCCCTTCCTCGCTTCGCGCTTATAGTTCGCCTCTATCAGGTAATTCGATCAGTCATTCCCCATCGGCGTCTCCGCGCCCTGCTCGTCCTGAATCCGCGTGCCTTCGCACGCCAGCAGCATCGTGCCCAGCCGCCAGCGGTCCGTCCGCTGGTAGCACGGCGCGTCCGTCCCGCCGGAGATGATGCTTATGTACGGGCTCTCCTCGTCCCCGTCCCGGTAGAACGCCGCCGTGTACTGCGCGCTGTCCGTGACGAGCGTCAGCGTCACCGTTGCCTCGTCCGCCGGAACAAACGGCGGAATCGTCACCACCGGCATCGTCAGGATCTGATCGAGCAGCGTCAGAAAGACGTCCCGGTCGGCCTTCTGGCCGTTCACGCTGATGCGCGCATCCTCCGAGCACTTGAAGATGTACTGGCTTTCCGCCGTGACGACCGAGAGCCGCGTGACGCTCCCGTCCGCCAGATCCGCAAAGAGCGCGTAGGCATCCGCCTCGTCCGCGATGGAGGCCGGGCCGCACGTGGCGGTCGGCTCCGGAGCGGCCGTGCCGGCGGGATCGGCCTGGGGCAGCGTGCGCAGCGCGAGCGCGCAGGAGAACAGGACGGCTGCGCCCGCCGAGCACAGGAGTATCCATGGGTGTCTGCGCATGCTGTCCTCCTCCTTTTCATGCAGTGAGGCCATTATAAACCGCAGTTGTAGCAGGCAAGCAATCGGATTGCAACAAAATTGTGAAATCTTCGCCTCGCGGGGGTTTGACATGCGCTGTAAAGTGGGTTAAAATAAAAAGGCTGCGGTACCTTTTGGGACGGATGTCCGGCCCCGGACGGTGCATGGGCATGCGTTTTGTGGCGGCAATCTGACGGATGGAGTGGCTGACGATATGATCCTCGAGCATTGTTCAACGGATGCGTTTTATCGCGCTCCCCTCGGCGCGCTGAAGACCGGCTCGCAGGTGCGCCTGCGCGTCGCGCTGCGCGGCGGGCAGGACATACAGTGTGTGGAGCTGCGCACATGGGATGGCGCGGAGCATCGCTATCCGATGCGTCCGCTCGGCCTGCGCGCGGGGAGCTTCTTTTATGAGGCGCAGATCTCCGTGCCCCAGACGCCCTGCCTGTGCTGGTACCGCTTCGAGGTGACGGACGGAGGCACGCGCTATGTGCTCGGCGCGCAGGACGACACCGGCTGCGGCGAGGGCAGGATGGACAGCACCACGGACTTCCAGATCACCGTCTACGATCAGGATTACGAGGTGCCGGACTGGATGGCCGGCGGCGTCATGTATCAGATCATGGTGGACCGCTTTTGTCACGGCGAGGGCACCGACGCGCTGTTCAAGGCGCGCGAGGGCCAGTGCCTGCATGAAAAATGGGACGAGATGCCCTTCCTCAACATCTCCGAAAACGGCGACAATTTCGCCAGCGATTTCTACGGCGGCAACCTGGAGGGCGTGCGCCAGAAGCTGCCCTATCTCAAGGAGCTGGGCGTCAGTGTCATCTACTTCAACCCGATCTTCCTGGCGCGCACCAATCACAAATACGACACGGGCGACTACATGCAGATCGACCCGATGTTCGGCGACGAGGCGGCCTTTACCCGCCTGTGCGAGGACGCGAAGAAGCTGGGCATCCGCGTGATGCTCGACGGCGTGTTCTCCCACATGGGCGATGACAGCGTCTACTTCAACCGCCGCGGCACGCACGGTGAGAAGACCGGCGCCTACCGCGATCCGGACTCGCCCTACGCGAAGTGGTTCAGCTTCAAGAAGTGGCCGGAGGAGTACGACTGCTGGTGGGGCTTCCGCACGCTGCCCAACGTCAATGAGATGGACGAGGACTTCCGCAGGTATGTGCTCAGCGGCGAGGACGCCGTGGTGAAGCACTGGGTGCGCGCGGGATCGAGCGGCTGGCGGCTGGATGTGGCCGACGAGCTGCCGATGGAGTTCCTGCGCGAGCTGCGCCGCCAGGTGAAGGCGACGAATCCCGAAGCGGCGGTGCTGGGCGAGGTCTGGGAGGACGCCAGCCACAAGGTCTCCTACGGCGCGATGCGCTCCTATGTGATGGGCGACACGCTGGACAGCGTGATGAACTATCCGCTGCGGGAGGCACTGGTGGGCTTCCTGATGGGGCAGGTCCGCGCGGGAGCCGTCGTGCACAGCCTGCAGGCGCTGCAGCAGAACTATCCGCGGCCATTCTTCTATGCGCTGATGAACCTGATGGGCAGCCACGACCGGCCGCGCATCCTGAACGTGCTGGCGGGAAACGACGGCAGCGATCTGCTGCGCTCCCGCCGCGCCGAGCACCGGCTCACGCAGGAGGAGCGGATGATGGGCACGCTGCGCGAGCATCTGATGCTGCGCATGATCATGAGCATGCCGGGCATGCCGTGCATCTACTATGCGGATGAGGCGGGGCTGGAGGGCTGTGCGGACCCGTTCTGCCGGCGCACCTATCCCTGGGGGCATGAGGACGCGGAGCTGCTGGCGTACTATCGCCGGATGATCGCGATGCGGCGGGAGAATCCGGTGCTGTCGGTGGGCGAATGCCGGTTCATCGCGCCGTGTGACGACGTTTTTGGCGTGATCCGCACGATCGAGGGCGGACAGGATGCGCTGGGGCATCCGGCGCAGGACGCGTGCGCGGTGACGCTGATCAACCGCAGTGCGCGCGCGCTGGACATCTATCTGAGTGCGGAGGAGCTGAGCGGCGCGCAGGAGCTGCGCGGCGAGGACGGCGAGACGTGCTGTGCGCGCGGCGGAGCGTTTACGATTCACCTGCGCGGCATGCGCGGGCTGACGCTGTTCAAGGCGAACGCAGCCTGCGAGGTTATGCAGCAATAAAATCTTCAAACAGGTGCGAAGCGAGGAAGGGTCAAGGGGCTTAGCCCCTTGCGGGGGTTGGGGCGGCGCCTCAAGCAGGTTTTAGGGCGGCAGCCCTAACGCTTCCAGTCATGAACGCAGGCCGGAGCGGAGCCGAAGGCGACCATTACGGCCGCGGCTAGGCTGCTTGAAGCTGCCGCGTGCCCTGCTGCGAAAACTGTATAGCACCGCCCGCCGGAACATCTGTTCCGGCGGGCGGTTTTGTCTTGTGATTGTTGCGGGTTTGCGCTGCCCGGAGTGGGATATGGTTTTTGGTCCGGCGGGCGGCGCAGGTTGATGAAGAAACGTCGCTTCGCTTTCTGCAGGCCTTCGCGCCGCCTTCAACCGGCGCTGTCAGAACCGGTTTCGTCGCCCCGCCGCCGGGGCGACTGCCGGTTCTTGTTTTTTGGGGGAACTGGGGGATGTTCAGGGCTGCCGCCCTGAAACCTGCCAAGGGGCGTTGGTAGATTGTCAAGCAAGTGCAACACCGAAGAACACCTCAAAAGGAGAGCGCC